>VBID01000114.1 GCA_005880615.1 Chloroflexota bacterium | reverse complement strand
CGCTCGGCCGGAATATCCGTGATGGTCGAGCGGAGGGTCACCGGCGCCCAGGCCCGCCGGAGCGTGAGTCGAGAGACGGGCAGGGCCATGGGAAAAGCTTACGGCAGGCTCCTTTGGCGCTGGCAAGCCCCCTAGTCGACCAGCCTTTGGCGCACCGCCAGCAGGGCGGCCTGGGTGCGGTCGGCCACCCCCAGCTTCTGCAATACGTTGCTAATGTGGGTTTTGACCGTCTTTTCGGAGATAAATAGCCGGCTCGCCATCTCCTTGTTGGAAAGTCCCTCAGCGAGCAATTTCAGGACATCTCGTTCACGCTGAGTGAAATCGGCCAGCGATGGAGGCCTGCCAGTCCGGTTCATCAGCCGGGCCGCGATCGTGGGATGCAGGACCGCCAGCCCCTGGGACACCTGGCGGATTCCGTCGGCCAGGGCGTCGGGCTGCACATCCTTAAGCAGGTAGCCGGCGGCCCCCGCCTGGACGGCCGCGAAAACGTGGGTGTCGTCCAGGTAGCTGGTCAGCACCAGCACGCGGACCCGCGGGGCGACGTCGCGCAGGGCCCGAATCGCGTCCACGCCATCTTCGTCCGGCATCAGCAGATCCATGAGGACCACATCGGGGGACAGCCGGGCCGCCAGCTGCACGCCGTCCCTGGCACCGGCTGCCTCCCCGACAACCTCGATGTCGGGTTGCAGCTCCAGGAAGCTGCGCAGGCCCTGCCGCACCACCGCGTGGTCGTCGACCAGCAGCACCCGGATCCGCTCAGCCATGCCGCTTCACCAGGACACTGACGGTACACCCCTGGCCGAGCTCGGATGCGACTTGCAGCACAGCCCCCACCGCCTTCGCGCGCTCGTGCATGGCGGTGAGACCCAGGGTTCGCCGGGTGCCGGGCAGCGCCGCGCGATCAAAGCCGGGCCCGTGATCGCGGACCGTCAGGCGGACACCGGTCGGTCCATCCGCAAGGGCGACTTCGATAGGGGAGCCCGGCGCGTACTTGATGGCGTTGCGGAGCGCCTCCTGGGCGATGCGGAAGAGGGCATCCTCTTCGTCCAAGCGCAACCGCAACTGGTCGCTGCCGTCCGTTCGAAAGGTGATGGCCCGGCCGTGTACGCGGCGCACGCCTTCGACGTGCTCCCGGAGGGTGACGGACAGCCCGTCGCGCTCAAGGCTTTTGGGGCGCAGGGCAAAGACCAGGTCGCCCACCTCCGCCATCGCCCGTTCGGCCTGGGCCTGCAGGCTGGTCAGCGCGGCGGCCGCGCCGGCGCCGTCCGTCCCGGCCCGCAGCGCCGCCGCCTTGGCCTCATAGGTCATGCTGAACAGGGTCTGGGCGAGGGCGTCGTGCAGCTCGCGCGCCAGCCGGTTGCGCTCCTGCAGGACCGCCAGTTGCTGCGCCTCGGCGCGCAGGCGAGCGCTGGTGATGGCAATCCCGGCGTGGGCGGCCAGCATCTCCACCAAGTGTTGGTCTTGGGCCGTGAAGTGGCCGCTGCGGCGCTCGGCCAGGAACAGGTTGCCCAGGATCTTGCCCCGATGCCGGACGGGCACGCCCAGGAAATCGCGCATGGTCGGATGGGCGGCAGGGTAGTAGGCAAAGCGCGGGTGGCGCCGGATGTCGCGGACCCGGATGGGGCCCTGGTGGAGCAACGCCCCCAGCACGCCGTGGGCGCGGGGGAGGGTGCCAATCTGGCCCGCGCGGGCTTCGGAAATGCCCACGGTCAGGAAGGTGCCGAATCCACCATGCCCGTCGGGGATGCCCAGCGCCCCATAGCGCGCATGCGCCAACCGCTGGGCGGTCTTGAGGATGGTCTGCAGCACCCGGTCCAGCTCGACGTCGCCGCTCAGCGCCAGCACCGCCTGGTGCAGCGCCGCGAGCTCCCGGGAAGCCGTCACCTTACGGCCCTTCGCGGCCACTAGCTCACGCGCAAGGTCTCCCTCCCCCTTGCGTGCGGGGAGGGGAGGGAGCGGGTCTCATTGCTCCGGCCGGCATCGTCGACTAGCTCAGCGCTTCGAGCAGCGCCTGCACCCGAGCTTCGCTTCCGGGCCGCAGGCGGTAGAAGGACCAGATGCCCTTCTTCGTCACCTCGACCAGGCCGGCATCCTTCAATTTGCCCATGTGATGCGACACAGTCGGCTGGCTGAGCTGGAGTCGGTCGGGAAAGTCGCAGATGCAGACGGGGGTGTCGGCCTGGCGCAGGATGTCCAGGATCTGCAAGCGAGCCGGGTCGGCCAGCACCCGGAGCGCGCCGGCCAGGCGCTGCGCCTTGGTGTCCGAAATGGCCGCTGGCAGGTCGCAGCACACCCCGCGGGTGCGCACAGGGAGGTCGAGCAGTTTCATCACCCTCATGGTAGCAAAATACATTGACAGCCATCGATTGATTAGCTAGGATACGCATCGACGGCCGTCAATGCGTTCAAAAGGAGGTGGGTGATGGACGAGTGCGAGTGCCCCTGCAACGGACCGTGTTGCTAGTTTCGTAGCCGTCAGCGTTCGGGGGTCGTCCTGGTTCGCCCAACGCATGGTTGGCGGTTTCCCGGCACAATACCGGGGAGAGACGTGATGGCCACCAACCCGACGGCGGACCAGGCGACCTGTCTCGGATGTCGCAGCCCGCTCCAGTCGATCGGCGTGGAGCATTTCCGGGTGGGCGGCGTGAGCGGTGGCTGGCGAATGCTGATGGGCCAGTGGGCGGAACTCGGCGAAGGAATCCTGGACCTGGAGATCCTGGCCTGCCCGACCTGCCGGCGGGTCGAGTTCCGGGTGCCCCGCCCCTAAACGTTCGTGGCGCCCATCATCGAGGTCGACCGGCTGACCAAACGCTATCGGAAGGCGACCGAGAACGCCGTCGACGAGGTTTCCTTCACGGTCGATCCGGGGACGCTCTTTTGTCTGCTGGGCCCCAACGGCGCCGGCAAGACCACCACCATCTCCATCCTGACCACCACGCTGGGGCCAACCTCCGGTCAGGTTCGCATTGGTGGCCACGACGTGGTGACGGCCTCGAGCGCGGTACGCCAGACGGTCGGCATCATCTTCCAGAACCCGAGCCTGGACCTGAACCTCACCGCCGAGGAGAACGTTCGGTTCCACGCCCTCCTGTACGGCCTCTATCCCTGGCGACCCACCTATGCGCTCATGCCCGAGGCGTATCGCCGGCAGGTGCGTGAGCTGGCTGGGGTGGTTGGGCTCGACAATGAGATGGGCAAACAGATCAAGACCTTCTCCGGTGGCATGCGGCGCAAACTGGAGATCGTCCGCACCCTGCTGCACCGGCCTCGTGTGCTGTTTCTCGACGAGCCGACCTCCGGGCTCGACCCCCAGAGCCGGCGCAGCCTGTGGGACTACCTCCGCCAGGTCCGCGCCCAGACCGAATGCACGCTCTTCCTGTCGACGCACTACCTGGAGGAATCGGAAGGTGCGGACCACGTGTGCATCCTGAATCACGGGCGGACCGTGGCACTCGGGTCACCCGCGGCCGTGAAGGCCGAGCTGGCCCAGGAGCGGTTGGTGCTGGACTCGGCCGACCGGGATGCGCTCCGGGCCGAGCTCAGCCGGCTCGGTCTGCGCTTCGGCGAACCGGCGCCGTATCAGGTCACTCTGGACGGGCAGACGGTCCAGCAGGTGATCAAGGCCATCGACACGCCGCTGAGCCTGGTGCGGGTCGACGCCCCATCTCTGGAAGACGCCTATCTCAAGATCATTGCCAAAGAGGTCGAGGCATGAGACAAGTCTCGGCAATCCTGGCGATCGCCCAGCGAGACCTGGTGAAGTTCTTGCGGGACCGGGGCCGCATCGTGGCGACGTTCATCTTCCCGTTCATCTTCGTGGGCATCATGGGGACCAGCTTCCGCTACAGCTTCGGCCGCTCCACCGGGTTCGACTGGCTGCCCTTCATCTTCACCGGGGTGCTGGCGCAGACGCTGTGGCAGTCGGCGGCCATGGGCATCATCTCGCTGCTGGAAGACCGGCAAAACGATTTCGCCCAGGAGATGTTCGTGTCGCCCATCTCTCGCTACTCGATCGTGTTCGGCAAGATCCTGGGCGAGTCGCTGGTGGCTCTGGCCCAGGGCGTCGGCATCCTGGGGTTCGGATTGGTTCTGGGCGTGCGGTTCTCGGTTGGCCAGGTCCTGTTGCTGCTGGCCGCCGCGGTCGTCATCTGCATCTTTGGCGGCGCCTTCGGCCTGCTCATGATCTCGTTCCTGAGCAGCCAGCGTGCGGCGCAGCAGATCTTCCCCTTCATCATGTTGCCGCAGTTCTTTCTCTCGGGGGCATTCACTCCGGTGGCACTGCTGCCCATCTACCTGGACGTGCTCTCTCGACTATCACCCATGCGGTATGCGGTGGACCTCACTCGCGACCTGTTCTACTCAGGCAGCCGCGATGCCCATCGGGTCACCCTGGCTCCCACCACGTTTAACTTGCTAGTGATCGCGGTCGCCTTCGCGGCGTTCATGATCGTCGGCACCCGCCTGTTCGTGCGCCAGGAGCGCAACCGCTAGCCGGCCGCCTGTTACGCCAGGCGCGCTAGCACGTTTGAAAGGGCGAGATGCGGGTTCCTCAACTGTGGCTCGCCGCCGCCCTCTTCTTGTGCGCCTGCGGGGCAGCGTCCCGGCTGCTGGGCACCTCCTCGCCGACCCCATTGCCCTGGGTTGCCGCGACCCCCGGCCCTCGGAGCGTGGCGACGCCCACGCCGCCGGAAGTCGTCCCGCCCGGCACCCCGATATGTACGGCTCACGACCTGGTCGCAAGCCTCGGGCGAAGCATGGGGCTCTCCGGGGGCCAGCAGACGCTGTGGATCACCTTTCGCAACCGTCAGCCGTTCGCCTGCTTTGTCGACGGCCAACCAGCAATTCAACTGCTCGATGCAACGGGCCATGTGCTTCCGATCAACACGCCGGCCCTGGATTGGCGTCGATCCGGCCCAGTCCTGGTGGAGGCCAATAGCGCCAACCAGCCGCCTGGCCCTGGGGAGGCAATGGTCGGCCTCTTCTGGGGCGCGCACGATGGCAGCGGCGCCTGCCCGAACCTGCCGCCGCCCGCTGCCGCTGTTCGTGTCGAGCTGGCAGGCGGCGGGCTGACGCTTGAGGTGGACGCGCAGAGTGCGCCTTATGGACTCATCCCGTGCGGACGCAGCGTCGGGGTCACTGTGTTCCAGACGATAGAGCCTCCGCCGCCAGTTGTGCCTCCCACTCCGGTCCGCTGCGGGAGGTGCGCGGCGGCCTGGTAAGTTCCACGTCAGGGACTCGTTCACCATGCGCAACAGCGTGTTCTTGGGTCGCTCGAGGAATCGAGTAGAACCCTGGCCTCCGGGTAACGGTTGAACGCCAGGTAGGCTTTCACCGTGACAACCCGATTGCCGGTCATTCTTGCCAGCCTTTGTCTGGTCGCTTGCGCAAGAACTAATGAGCCAGGTCAGCGACGCGATGCACGCGCGCCGCGTCTTTGGCGAACCCTATCAGCAGAACGGCGTCACCATCATTCCCGTAGCAGCCGTCCGCGGCGGCTGGGGTGGAGGCGGTGGGCAGGGTGAGAACCAAGAGACCGGGTGGGGGGGAGGTGGCGGGCTGGCGGCCCGGCCCGTCGGCGCGTTCGTTATCAAGGGAAACGAGGTCACCTGGCGGCCAGCAGTCGATGTCGACCGCATGATCCTGGTGGGTCAGCTCGTCGGCGCGATCGCCCTGCTGACCTTGGGAGCCACCCTCCGCGCCTGGATCCGCCGCCGCTAAACGGCGTCCCGACGTGATTACCGACGCCACAGTCCGGTCGCGGGTTCGGCAGTCACACCCTCCCAGTACCCAAGCTGTGACCACCCGAGGACTCCAGGGTGTCACCAGGCCAGCCCACTGCCACCCCCTGGCTCGCTAGCGGCACGAACTCGGCGGGGATCCGCCGCAATCATCACGGCCGCGAGAATAACCTCGGGTCGCTACTGGATGGCCGGTATTGACACGGCTACCCGCAAACGCCGGACAGTAGGGATGGTAGCGGCACCCGGACGGTTTGAGGACTGTCTACGAGCCAAGGCCTCCCTGGCAGCGTCGCAGAATCGGCGATCACCGACGTTGCGTCTCTAGCCAGAAGGTGGGGCCGCAGCCCTTCCCTGCCCAGTAATCGAAGGCCAACCGACAGGCCGCCAGCCTGGTCTCAGTCGATGGGGATCTGAAGCGACTGGCCGGGCACCAGCGCCGGTGAGGACAGGTGATTCACGCGTATGATCTGGTCGACTCGCGCCCGCGGGTCTCCCCCATAATGCTCGGCGGCGATGCCCCACAGCGTATCCCCGGGGCCGACCACGACCCGCTCGTACCGCGCCGGGCTGCTGCCGTAGGCCAGCTGGGCCGAGACGACCAATAACCCGGCGACCAGGAGCAGCACCCGGCCCCAGCCGCGCGTTCGCCGGACCGGCCGCAAGTAGGTTTTGGAGGCAAAATCGGGCACGAACATGCGTTCGCGATGGAGCCTAACACGAACGGTTGTTCGCGTCAAGGCCCGGCTCGAACAAGTGTTTGCACTGGCCGAACGGATGTGCTACCATGCCGGCGACAGTGAATACACCCGCTGCATCGGGGCTCCATGGCCGTCGGCCGGCTGGGTTGACTTTGCAGGGGCAAACGTGTGTGCTACCATCCTGTGGTCGCGGCCCGGCCTCCCCTCCTCTTCCCTCTCGGGGCACGCCTACGGTTCCCCGGAGGCAACGATGATCGGAGCCTGGCCCGTTTCGCAGGCGTCTAAGGGAGGGGAAGCGATGCCAGAGCCGCTCACGAATCGGCAGCGGGAAATCCTTGAGTATCTGAAGTTCCGCCAGAAAATTCGGGGATATCCGCCAACGGTTCGAGAGATCGGCGAGGCGGTCGGCCTCTCGTCCAGCTCCACCGTGCAGAACCATCTCAACACCCTGGAACGCAAGGGCTATATCCGCCGTGACCCGACCAAGTCCCGCACCATCGAGGTCGTCGATTACGACCAGATCCACACCAAGCTGAGCAAGGTCGTGCCCATCCCGCTCATCGGTCGCGTCGCCGCCGGTCAGCCGATCCTGGCCGAGGAGAACGTCGAAGACCACTTGATGCTCAGCCAGGACCTCATCGGCACGGATACGGCATTTGCCCTCACCGTGCACGGCGACAGCATGAAGGACGCGGGGATCCTTGATGGCGATCTGGTCGTCGTCCGCCCGACCAAGGACGCGCCCAACGGCAGCGTGGTGGTCGCCCGCATTGAGGACGAGGCTACCAACGAGCCCATGGCCACGGTCAAGACGCTGTACAAGGAAGCGAACCGGGTCCGGCTGCAGCCGGCCAACGACGCCTACGCCCCCATCTACACCACGGTGGCCCAACTGGAGGGCCAGGTGGTGGCGGTGGTGCGTCTACTGCGCTGAGGGCGGGCCTCCCCCGGCGCCGTCAACCCTGAAGGCTTGAAACCGCGGTAACAGGCGACGCGGCAGCCGGCCGCGCAGGGCCACGCCGTCCCCGCGATACTCCAGGGATTCCACTTTCCCGACTTTATGGAACTCGGCTTCGCGCGCGTTCTCGCTGTAGGGGAGCAGCACCTCGACGGGCACAAAGTCGCCCGGGAGCACGGTGGCGACCGCCTCCCCCAGTTCGGTCAGGCCCACGTGGCGAAGCGCGGAGATGGGGACCACCTGCTGGTAGGGATCCCAGGTCTCGGCCCGGAGGGCCGCCGCCGCGTCCGCCGGGAGCAGGTCGACCTTGTTCAGGGCCAGCACCATGGGCTTATCCATCGCGTCCAGCTCTTGCAGGATTTCATGCACGGCCTCCATCTGGTCCCGGCCGTCATACCGGCTGGCGTCGAGCACGTGCAGCAGGATGTCCGCCTCCTGTACTTCCTCCAGGGTGGCCTTGAAGGCCTCCACCAGGCCGGTGGGCAGCTTCTGGATGAAGCCGACAGTGTCGGTAAACAGCACTTCCTGGCGGGTCGGCAGGCGGACCAGCCGCGTGGTGGGGTCTAGCGTGACAAAGAGGGCGTCTTCGGTCCCCACGTGGGCCTTGGTCATCGCGTTGAGCAGCGTCGACTTGCCGCTGTTGGTGTAACCGACGATGGCAACCACCGGGTAAGCGGCCCGTTGGCGGCCCTCGCGGCGCAGCGCGCGCTGTTTGCGGATCTCCTTGATTTCGCGATCGCACTCGCGCATGCGGTGCCGGATGCGCCGGCGGTCACTCTCCAGCTTTTGCTCACCAGGCCCGCGGGTCCCGATCCCACCTCCCAGCCGGGAGAGGTCGCGTCCGCCCACCAACCGCGGTAGCAGGTGGTGCAGCTGCGCCGATTCCACCTGCAGCCGGCCCTCTCGGGTACGCGCCCGCTGGGCAAAGATGTCGATGATCAATTCGGTGCGGTCGATGACCTTGAGATCGAGCTTCTTTTCCAGGTTGCGCTGCTGGCGGGGCGAGAGCTCCTCGTTGATGATCAGCACGTCGAAGTCGACGCCGTGTTTGCGCTGGTGGAGCTCGTCCACCTTCCCGGCACCCAGGAACAAGGCTGGATCGGGTCGGGCGCGCCGCTGGACATCGGTGCCGACCACCGTGGCACCGGCCGTGCGGGCCAGCTCACTCAGCTCCAGGAGCTGCTCTTCGATGGCCGCCCGCCCCTGGGACTCGTAGTCCAGCGCCATCAGGAAGGCGCGCTCGCGGCGGCCGTTAGCCGTAGGACTCAACCTCGCGGGTAATCATACCCAGCTCGTGCTGGGCCCTAACCGTTTGGCCCTCCCCTCCCCTCCCCTCCCGCCTACTCAGAAGGAATGGCTGCCGGGACCTGGCGCGCGGCAATCTCGCGCAGCACCTTCTTGTCGAATTTCCCCACGCTGGTCTTGGGGATCTCGTCGACGAAGCGCACCTCATCGGGCAGCCACCATTTGGCCACCAGCGGCTGGAGATAGGTGAGGATCTCGTCCTGCGTGATGGCACCATGGTGTTCCGGCTTGGGGACTACATACGCCACCGGCCGCTCCTGCCACTTCGGGTGTGGCACCCCAATGACCGCGGCCTCCAGCACCTTGGGGTGGCCCATGATGGCCGACTCCAGCTCCACCGACGAGATCCATTCGCCGCCTGACTTCACCAGGTCCTTGGTCCGGTCCACGATCTGCACGTAGCCTTCCCGGTCGACATTGGCCACATCGCCGGTGCGCAACCAGCCGTCGGCGGTGAACCGCTCAGGGTCCACGCCCCGGTAGTAGCCGCTGGTCACCCACGGGCCGCGCACTTGGATCTCGCCGACCGCCTTGCCGTCCCAGGGCTGGATCGCGCCGGTGTCGACGGCCGCCAGGCGCAGCTCCACCCCGGGGACGGGCAGCCCTTGCTTCAGTCTGACCCGCCGCTCGACCTCTGACCCATCCCGGAGGGCACGCTTCACCTGGCTGATGGTCGCCACCGGCGAGGTCTCAGTCATGCCCCAGGCGTGCAGCATGGTCAGGCCTCGGCGCGCCATCCCATCCATCAGGGCCGGTGGGATGGCCGACCCGCCGCAGGGGATGATCCGCACCGAAGGCAGTTGCGTGCCGGTCTTCTCCAAGTACTGGAGCAGGCTAATCCAGACGGTGGGCACACCCGCGGGCAGGGTCACCCCTTCGTCCCGGATCAAGGTGGCGAGGCTGGCTGGATCAATGAAACGGTCCGGGAAGACCAGCTTGGCCCCGACCATGGTGGCGGCGTAGGCCAGGCCCCAGGAATTGGCGTGGAACATGGGGACGACCGGCAGCACGCTGTCCGCCTCGCTGAGGCCCATGGAATCGGTCAGCGCCACCGCAAAGGAGTGCAGGAAGGCGGACCGGTGGCTGTACACCACGCCCTTCGGCTTGCCGGTGGTGCCGGACGTGTAACACATGGCGGCGGCCTCGCGCTCATCGAGGGCGGGCCACGCATATACCGTGGGCTGCGCGGCCAGGAGGTCCTCATACGACAGCATCGGTTTGAGCGGGCTGTCGGGCAGCGGACCGTCGGCCAGGCACACATACTGGCGGACCGTCGGCAGCTTGCCGGCGACCCGCTCCAGCGCCGGGAGCACGCTCGCATCCACGAACAGGACGCGGTCCTCCGCGTCGTTGATGACGAACTCGAGGTGTTCAGGAAAGAGGCGGAGGTTCACGGTGTGCAGGACCGCCCCGGTGCAGGGAACGGCGAAGTACAGTTCGAGGTGGCGATAGTTATTCCAGGCGAACGTGCCCACCCGGTCTCCGGGTCCGACGCCGAGACCTTTCAGGGCATTGGCCAGGCGCGCTACGCGCTCGCCGAACTCTCGATAGTGGTATCGGTGGATCCCCTGCTCGCGCCGGGTCACGATCTCCTTGTCGGGGTAGAGGGTCGTGGATCGCCAGAGGAAGTGCTGCAGCGTCAGTGGAAAGTCAGGCATCGTGCTGCGCATGTCGGCCTCTCTCCTTTTGCTCGCCCGGGGGCAGCCCGGCCTCAGCGGCCGTCGTTCTCTGCGCTGAATATACGCAGCGGCTGAACGCTGTCAAGCCGACCGGGCGCGGAGTGGAGCCAGCGGCCTAGAAGCCGCCCACGCCGCCGGGACCAGATCCGCTGCCGATCGGGCCCGGGATCACGGGCAGGGGGGCGGGATGACTACCCGCGTTTGGATCAGCGGCTGGTCCGGCGGGTCCCTTCCCGCCTGCGCCTGGCGCAGGGTCAGGCGGCCGCCGCGGTCAGCTTCGCCCTGCTGCTGGCCGGCTTAACCGGGGTGCTGGCCGCCGCGGCGTTCAGCCGGCAGGGCCATCCCTTCTATGGCGTGCACACCGCGGTGCATGCCCAGACCGGCCTCCTGGCCGCGACCGAGACGGTAGCCCAGCCCGCCCGCCTTCATCGCGCCGTGGCCGATAGGCTGAAGCCCCCGGCCCACCGCCACGAAGCGCGGATCCCAACCCGGACGCACCCTTCTCACAAGTGGAGCCGGCTCTTGGTTCGGCCTGCCTTCCCCCGGCTCCAGTAGGTCTGACCCACCAAACTTTTTCCCCTCCCTAGAGGGAGCGGCACGGGAGGGTGTGGCGCCTGAGGGTATCGAGAACCTCTTCTGTCGAGCGCAGGCGGCTACCCGAGCCGGCGCAGGACGGCGTCCGACCCGCCAGTCGGATCGATCCACTGCACGCGCGCGTCGGCCCGAAACCACGTGTACTGCCGGCGGGCATATTGCCGGACCTGCTTGATGATGTCCTGGCGAACATCGGGGAGGCAGCTGGTGCCCTCCAGATAGGCAGCGATCTCCGGGTATCCATGCCCGAGCCGCCGCAGGTCGGCCCGGGGGAACCGGGCTCGGACGCGCTGGACTTCCTCGATCAACCCGCTCGCCAGCATGCGGTCGACCCTGGCCTCGATCCGGCGGTCCAGCTCCGCCAGCGGGACGTCGAGCCCCATGACCAGGCTGGTCCAGGGGGGCGGCGCCGCACGGCGCGCCTGGCTGGGCGGCCGGCCGGTGGCCGCGTAGATCTCGAGCGCCCGGATCAGCCTGCGCGGATTGCGTTGCGCCTGGTCGGCGGCGGTTGGATCCACTCGCCGCAGCTCGGTTTCCAATGCCTCCATGCCCTCGGACTCCAGCCGCGTTTCCAGCGTGGCGCGCAACCCCGGGTCCGGCGGTGCGTCGCCCAAATTCCATCCGTCGAGCAGGGCGCGAACGTAGAGGCCGGTTCCACCTTGCAGGATTGGCAGCTTGGCCCGGCCTCGCACCTGCGTAATGGCGGCCAGCGCCAGCCGCTGGTAATCGGCCACCGTGAAGGCCTCGCCGGGATCCACCACATCGATCACATGGCAAGGAATCCCGTGCAAGGCCTCGAGGTCGGGCTTGTTGGTGCCGATGTCGCACTCGCGATACACCTGCCGCGAGTCGGCGGAGATCAATTCACCGTCGAGCTGCTCCACCAGCTCGATGGCCAGGTCGGTCTTGCCGCTGGCCGTCGGTCCCACGACCGCCAGCAGGTCGAGGCGGGCCATATCGCTCACGGCCGGCGGAAGAGCCGTCGCAGCTGGGGGTCCGAGAGGAGCAGAGTCGTGGGCCGGCCGTGCGGGCAGGTGATGGGCTGGGCCGTTTCGGTCAGCTGCCGGAGCAAGGCCCCAGCCGTCGCCTCGGTCAACGGGTCGCCAAAGCGCACCGCGCCGTGGCACGCCAGCAGAGCGGCTGCCTCGCGCTGGCGCACCTCTGGGGAGACGTCGCGGGCGAGGTCATCGAGCAGATGGACCAGGGCCGCCTCGGCGCGGCCGTCCTTGAGCTCCGCCGGAGCGGCCCGCAACCGCAGCGCACGCTCGCCGAAAACCTCCACCTCGAAGCCCAGCTGGACCAACCAGTCGCGCTGCTGCGCCGCGCTGGCGGCCTGTTCGGGAGTGACATCGACTATCCGCGGGAGGAGCAGCGGCTGGGTGGCCGCGGACCCCTGGCGGAGCCGTTCCCAGATGCCGTCGAAGAGGATGCGCTCATGGGCCGCATGCTGGTCGATGAGCACGATGGCGTCGGGCGCTTGGGCCACCAGGTAGGCGTTGAGGACCTGCCCGATGTAGGTCAGTGGCGGCAAACTCGAGCGCGCCCGTTCAGGCGGAAGCGCCGACGGCGTCCAGGCCGGACCGCTGATGACCGTGGTTTCCCGCAGCTGCAAGGCGTCGCCGGCCGCCGCCGCTTCCAGCTGGTACAGGGGGCTCTGCCGCAGGGCTCGAAAGCAGGCCCGCTCGATGGCCGCGAACGCCCACCGCTCATCCCGGAAGCGGATCTCGCGCTTGGTGGGATGGACGTTGATGTCCACCTCGTGCGGATCGACCTGCAGGTTGAGCACGGCCAGCGGGTACCGGTCCGGATCCTTGAGGCCCTGGTACGACTGCTCCACGGCAAAAGCCAGGTTCCGGTGATGGATCCGGCGGCGATTGACCAGGATGACGACGTGATCCCGGGTCGATCGGGTCAGGCTCGGCGGACTGAGCAACCCCTGGACCGACCCATCGTCCACCAGCAGCATCGCGGTGGCCGCCTCTGCGCCTACGATGGCTGCGAAGGCCTCCCGCAGGTCGCCGGTCCCCGGCGTACGCAGCACCTGGCGGCGGTCCACCTGCAGGACGAAGGCCGTTTCCGGATGGCCGAGGGCCAGCTCGCTGGCCACCCGGACGATCACGGCGGTCTCGGTGGCTGGCTGTTTCAGGAACCGGAACCGAGCCGGCGTGTTGAAGAACAGCTGGCGCACGGACACGCGGGTGCCATCCGGGGTGCCGGCCGCGGCGTCCTCTTCTACGACCCCGCCCCGAACCAGCACTCGACGGCCCTCTCCCCTCCCCCGCACCCGGGTGACCAGCTCGACCTCGGCCACCGCCGCGATGCTGGCCAGCGCCTCGCCGCGAAATCCCAGGGTGGTGATGGCGCGCAAGTCGTCCAGCGTTTCGATCTTGCTGGTCGCGTGTCGCCGGAAGGCCAGGGCAGCGTCCTCGGGTATGATGCCGCCGCCGTCGTCCACCACTTCGATCAGCCCGCGCCCGGCGTCCTCCACGCGGATGGTGACACGGGTAGCTCCCGCATCCAGGGCGTTCTCGGCCAGCTCCTTGACCACTGCCGCCGGCCGTTCCACCACCTCACCCGCGGCGATGGCGTCCGCTACTGCCGCCGGTAGGACCGCGATCCGGCTCAGGGCGTGCTCAGCGGCCGGCATGTTCTCCCTGCCAGGCGAAGAGCTTTTGCAGCGCCTCGCGTGGCGTCAGGTGCTCGAGGTCGAGCTGCTGCAGTTCCTGGACCAACGGGTGCGGCAGCGGGAGGCTCAGCTGGTCGCTGGGGACCGGCCGCTCCAGCGGCCGCTGCCCTTCCAGCTCGCGGAGGATGGCGCGCGCGCGCAGCACCACCTGCCGGGGTAGCCCGGCCAGCTGGGCGACATGGATCCCG
The DNA here is from genome assembly GCA_005880615.1 of Chloroflexota bacterium. Classification (GTDB taxonomy): domain Bacteria; phylum Chloroflexota; class Dormibacteria; order CF-121; family CF-121; genus CF-121. The sequence goes on along the minus strand of VBID01000114.1, from coordinate 164,763 downwards.
TAGCTGCGGTCGGCGCCGCCCGCCACCACCTGGTGCAGGAAGGTGACCTGGTCGCCCTCCTCCCGGACCTCCATCCGGAAGTTGCGCAGCCGCGGCAGCCGATCTACGAGCGCGGTCAGTTCGTGGAAGTGGGTGGCAAACAGCGTCAGGCTGTGCAGCTGGGGCGCCTCGTGCAGGTACTCGAGCAGGGCCTGCGCGATGCTGACGCCGTCGTAGGTGCTGGTCCCCCGCCCCACCTCGTCGAACACCAGCAGGCTATTGGGGGTGGCGTGGGCCAGGATGTGGGCCGTCTCCACCATCTCCACCATGAAGGTGGAGAGGCCGCGCGCCAGCTCGTCGTGGGCGCCCACCCGGGTGAAGATCCGGTCGCACAGCCCGATGCTGGCGCGCGCCGCCGGCACGAAGCTGCCCACCTGGGCGAGCAGCACGATCAGGGCCGCTTGGCGCAGGTAGGTCGACTTGCCCGCCATGTTGGGGCCGCTGAGCAGGACGATCTGGGCGTCGCGCGGATCGAGGCGCAGGTCGTTGGGCACAAAGCGGCCCGGTCCCAGCGCCCGCTCGACCAGCGGATGCCGGCCGCCGACGATGTCGATGCCCGGCTCCAGGCGCAGCGCCGGGCGCACCCATCCCTCGCGCTGCGCGACGTCCGCCAGGGAGGCCAAGGCGTCGAGCTCACCTACGGCCTCGGCGGCCTGCAGCAGACCGGGAGCGGCGCTGGTCACCTGCTGGCAGAGCTGGCGGAACACCGCGTGCTCCCGCGCCACCAGCGCGCTCTTGGCGTTCAGGACCACCGACTCTTTGTCCTTGAGCTCGGGCGTGATGTAGCGTTCGCCGTTGACCAGGGTCTGCTTGCGCACGTACTCGGCGGGCACGGGCAGGCGGTTGGCGTGGGTCACCTCGAGGTAATAGCCGAACACTTGGTTGAATCCGACCTTCAACGACCGGATGCCGCTACGATCGCGTTCCACGGTTTCCAGGTTGCTGATCCACTCGCGGGCGGCCCGCGAGCCGGCCTGGATGCTGTCCCGCTCGGCGTCGTAACCATCCCGGATCACGCCGCCCTCGCGCAGTGTCGCCGGCGGGTCCGGCACCAGGGCCCGATCGAGCTCCGACCGGATGGCCTCCAGACCCGGCGGGCTGGTCCAGCGCAGGACCGGCCAGGCGCGGGTGGCCGCCGCCACCGGACCCAGCGCCGCGATGGTCCTGGCAATCGCTCGCAGGTCGCGCGGGCTGGCGACCCCCTGGCCGGCACGGGTGACCAGCCGCTCCAGGTCGGCGATCGGCCGCAGCGACTGCCGCAATCGGGCCCGGCCGGTGGCATCCCCGACCAGCAGCGCCACCCGATCGAGGCGCGCCTCCAGCGGCACCAGGGCCCGCTGAGGCCGGTCCAGCCAGCGCCGCAGCGTGCGGCCACCCATGGAGGTCGCGGTTTGGTCCAGGAGAGCGGCCAGGTCTTCCTCCCCGGCCACATCCGGCGTCAGCCCCAGGGTGCGGCGGGTAGCAGGATCGAGGTGCATGAAATCGCGTGGATGCTCGGCGCGCAGTCGCACCAGGGCTGGATCCAGGCGCAGGCGCACCCGCTCGGCATGGTGCAGGAGGGCGCCGGCCGCGCCCAACGCTTCCGGCCACTCCTCGATGCCGAAGGCGGCCAGGGTCTCCACGCCCAGCAGCGACCTGAGGCGTTGGCTGGCCCCCCGGGCGTCGAAGTCGGTGGCCGCCACCCAGGTGGTGGCCACCCCCCCAAGGAGCGGCGTCAGCCGTTCGCGGTCCGTCTCCGGCGCGATCACCTCGGCGGGCCGCAACCGGGCCAGCTCATCGCGAAGCGGATCGTCCCCCGGGTCGGTGCGGATGACCGCCAGCTCCCCGGTGGAACAATCGAGCACGGCCACCCCGTTGTGGTGCGGACGGGCCGCCAGGGCGACGGCATAGTTGCCCCGGCCGGGCTCCAGGTAGGCCTCCTCGACCACGGTGCCCGGGGTCAGCACCCGTACCACCTCCCGCCGGACCAGGCCCCGGCGGCCGGGATCGGCCTCCTCCACCTGATCGCAGATGGCGACCGAAAGCCCGGCGCGCAACAGGCGCGCCACGTAGGACTCGTAGGCGTGGTACGGCACCCCCGCCATGGGAAATCGCTGGCCTTTTCCCAGTTCGCGGCTGGTCAGCGTGATGCCGAGGATGGGCGCCGCCCGCTCGGCATCGGGGCCGAAGGTCTCGTAGAAGTCGCCTAACCGGAAGAGGACAATGGCGTCGGCGTGCGCCTGCTTAACGCGCTGGTATTGCTCGAGGACCGGGACCGAGCGCACCCGGAAATACTAGGGGTTTAGGCGACCAGGTGGCCACGCAACTGCCAGGCCGTGGCGGCCGTGATCCGAACCCGACGCACGGTGCCGACGTCGGCTCCCAGCGGGGCCGCTGCCAGTACCACCTTATTCTGTCGGGTTCGCCCGCTGGCTTCGCCGGCACTAGCTTTCTCGATCAGGACTTCGACCTCCCGGTCGAGCCACCGCTGGTTGGCGCGCTCGGCAATCCGCCGCTGGGCTTCCAGCAGCACATTGATCCGGCGCTTCTTTTCCTCGGGCAGCACGTCGTCCGCCTGGCGGCCGGCCGTGGTCCGCGGCCGGGGCGAGAAGCCCTGGATGTGGACCACGTCGAACTGGACCTCCTCCAGCAAGGACCGGGTGCGCTGGAACTGGTCTTCGGTCTCCCCGGGGTAGCCCACGATGACGTCCGTGGACAGGGATAGATCCGGGATCGCCGCCCGGGCCTGCGCCACCACCGACCGGTATTCGTCGCGGGTGTAGCGCCGCCGCATCTGCTTGAGGATGAGGTCGTCGCCCGACTGAAACGGCAGGTGGAGATGCTCGCACACGCGCGGCAGGTCGCGAATCGCCCCCAGGAGGTCGGCGTGCACGTGGCGGGGATGCGAGGTGAGGAAGCGCACCCGCCAGATACCCGGGATCCGGTCCACGGCCGCCAGCAACCCGGCCAGCCGGGTCCCGGATTCCGGGTCACGATAGGAGTTCACCGTCTGGCCCAGCAGGGTCACCTCGCGCACGCCCTGGTCGGCGAAGCGGCGGACGTCCTCCACCACGTCGGTCAGCGGGCGACTGCGCTCGGTGCCGCGCACGAAGGGGACGATGCAGAAGCTGCAGACCTCGTTGCAGCCGAAGATGACCGGGATGAAGGCGGTCAGGCCATGCTGAAAGACCGCGCCGCCGGTCTGCGCCGGATCGGTCTCGTACTCCCCCTGCAGGTCCTGGATGAAAGCCTCGTACTCGCGCATGTCGAACCGGTAATCGAGGTCCGGCAGGCGCTGGTACAGGCGATCCCCTTCCTTGTTGGCCATGCAGCCGGTCATGGCCACGGCCCGTCCCGGCCGGGCCCGCTTCCAGGCCTTCAGCTCACGGAACTTGCCATAGGCTTTCTGCTCCGCGTTCTGCCGGACGCAGCAGGTCACCAGGATGGCCAGATCGGCCTCGTCCAGCGTGGCGGAAGCGGTGAACCCGGCCGCCACGAGGCCCTGGGCCAGGTAGTCGGCGTCGGACTCGTTCATCTGGCACCCGCTCACCCAGAGGTGGAAACGCTGGCCGGAGGGGGGCCGCTTATGCCCATTTGGACGGGGCCGGCTGAAGACATGCGGCTCGAAGCGGAGGGGCACGCCTGGCACGCGTAACCGCGGGGGCGCGGCCGGGGTCGTCATGGCCGAGTAGCTTAGCGGTTCTCTCGGTGCTCGACCAGGAGGCGGATCCCGGTCCGCTCTTCCCCATCGATCGAAATGTCGATGAAAGAAGGGATGCAGACCAGGTCGAGCCCGCCGGCGGCCACGTAGCCGCGGGAGATGGCGATGGCCTTGACCGCCTGGTTGATGGCGCCAGCCCCGATGGCCTGGACTTCGACCCGGTGCTGGGTGCGGACGACGCCCGCAATGGCGCCCGCCACCGCAACCGGTTTGGAGGTGGCCGACACCTTCAGAATCTCAATCGCCGGGCGAGGCGGCCTGGGCGGCGCAGCAGGCGCGCTACTGGGCGGCGGGGACGTCCCGGTCGATCCGTTCGATTGCTGTGGCGTGTCCAGAGTGTCCATCTATTGTAGCCAGGACGGAATTGAAGGTTACGGGACCCTCCGCCACCTTAAACCGGATTGGCAGGCCCGTCAAGAAGCGCTGCAGGCTGATGCCCCGATCCATGCCGATAATGGAGTCCCGGGGACCGACCATTCCCAGGTCCGACACATAGGCGGTACCCTGGGGCAGGATGCGGGCGTCGGCGGTGGGGACGTGGGTATGGGTGCCGAACACGAAGCTGGCCCGGCCATCCAGGTGCCAGCCCAGCGCCACCTTTTCGGAGGTCGCCTCGGCGTGCACATCCACGATCCGCACCCGGGCCGCCTCGCCGCCCCGGACGATGTCGTCCACGGCCGTGAACGGGGAATCGTTGGGCGGCATGAAGAGCCGGCCCTGGACGTTGCCGACCAGCACCATCCCCTTCTCCCCTAGGTCGTGGCACAGCCAGCCGCGCCCCGGGGCCCCAGTGGGGTAGTTCTGGGGCCGCAGGATGGGCCGGTCGCCGTCGAACCCGTCGACCATCTCGCGCTGGTCCCAGATGTGGTTGCCGCTGGTGAGCACGTTGATCCCCAGGGTGAACAGGTCGTCCGCGATCTTGGGGGTCAACCCGAACCCGCCCGCGGCATTTTCGCCGTTGGCGATCACCAGGTCGATGCCGTATTCGCGGCGCAGCTGGGGCAGCACCCGGGCCACCGCATCCCGGCCTGGCCGGCCGATGATGTCGCCGATGGCGAGGACGGTCACGATCACCCGGGCATCGTAGCAGCCAAGATGCAAGAGGCTGGATCGGTCCGCGTCACAGCCCCTATGGTCCTGGCGTTAGACCTCCTCCGGGCGGGCGTGGTACACGCGCCCTACCGTCCCGGCTTCGTCAACGTGACGGGGCTGATCGTCCTCTACTTCCTGCCCACCATCATCGCCGGACTCCGCCGCTCCACCATGACGGTCTGGGTGGCGCTAATCGACCTGCTGGCTGGCTGGACCGTGGTGGGATGGATCGTAGCCCTGGTGATGGCGATCGCCTCCGCCCGCCAACAGCCCAACGGCCAGGGGCCGCCGGCGTCCCCCACCACCCCGTCCTACTAGCCCGGAGGGCTGGGCGCGGATTACGGCCAGAGGCGCCGGCAACAAGAAAAGGCGGTCCAGCGGGACCGCCTTTTCGTCTGGGATTTCCTATTTGGCGTATTCGATGACCCGGGTCTCACGGATGACCGTGACTTTGATCTGCCCTGGGTAACTGAGTTCATCCTCGATGCGCTTGGCGATATCGCGGGCGATGATCTGGGAGGTCGCGTCGTCGATCTGCTCGGGCTTGACGATGATCCGGATCTCCCGGCCGGCCTGGATGGCGAATGACTTCTCCACTCCCTCGAAGGAGTTGGCGATGGCCTCCAGCTTCTCCAGCCGCTTGATGTAGGTGGTCAGGGTTTCGCGCCGGGCGCCGGGTCGGGAGGCCGACACCGCGTCGCAGGCCACCGTCAGGATGGCCTCCACGGAGTTCGGCTCGATGTCGTAGTGATGGGCCTTGACCGCGTGTACCAGTTTCTCCGGCTTCCCCAACCGGAGGAGCAGCTCCCCGCCGATCATGGCGTGGGACCCCTCGACTTCGTGATCGACGGCCTTGCCGATGTCGTGCAGCAGGCCCGCCTCCTTGCTGAGCGCCACGTCGGCGCCGATCTCGGCGGCCACCATCCCGCAGAGGAAGGAGACCTCCTTGCTGTGAGTGAGCACGTTCTGGCCGTAGCTGGTGCGAAAGGCCAGGCTGCCCAGCAGCTTGACCAGTTCGGGGTGGAGTCCGGTGACGCCCGTCTCGAACATCGCCTGCTCGCCCTCTTCGCGGATGCGAGCCTGCACGTCGGTCCGGGCCTTGGTCACCATTTCCTCAATCCGGGCCGGATGGATCCGGCCGTCCATGAGCAGGTGGTTGAGGGCCACCCGCGCAATCTCCCGTCGCACGGGATCAAAGCCGCTGAGGATGACGGCTTCCGGGGTGTCGTCGATGATTAGGTCGACCCCGGTCGCGTGTTCCAGGGCCCGGATGTTGCGGCCCTCTCGACCGATGATGCGGCCCTTCATTTCGTCGCTGGGAATGGGCACCACCGAGACCGACGTCTCGGCCGTTTGCTCGGCCGCGATCCGCTGCATCGCGGTGACCAGGATGTCCCGGGCGCGCCGGTCACTCTCCTCCTTGATCACCTGTTCGTTGTCGCGGATCTTCCGAGCGACCTCCTGGGTGAGCTCCTTCTCGACCCCTTCCAGGATCTGCGCGCGGGCCTCGTCCCGGGTCAGACCCGACACTCGCTCCAGCTCCTTGAGCTGGGCTGCGATGGCCGCGTTCAGGTTCTCCTCGACTTTCTCGAGTTCCTGCTCCCGGGCCGCCAGGCCCTGGTCGCGTCGCTCGAGCTCCTCCAGCTTGCGATCGACGGATTCTTCCTTCTGCTGCAGGCGCCGTTCCGAACGCTGGAGTTCGGCACGGCCGTCGCGGACTTCTTGCTCCAGAGCGGTCCGGATGCGATGGGCTTCCTCTTTGGCCTCGAGGACGGTTTCCTTCCGGAGGGTCTCGGCGTCGGCCAGCAGCTTCCCGCGCTGAGCCAGGGAGGCCGTCTCGTCTCGCCGATGCCGGCCGGAGACCCACACATAGGCCACGAGGGCGCCCACCACGATCCCGACCACGGCTCCGGGCAGGAGCCATAAATAGGACATGGGTACACCTCTTTCTATGGACTTGTGAAAGTTCACACGCCGCGTGAAGACGCGGCGGGGACTAGTCGTTCAAACGCGACAAATCTTGACCAGTCTAGTCGACGTAACAGGGAGTGTCAAACCGGGGGGGGTGGCGACGACGGAGCGTCCAATCGCTCAATCGTCCGGTTCATCGTCGGGTGCGCGCTGCCGATCGACGAGTTTCCACTCGGCCCGCAGGCGGGTGGCTACCCGGACAATGGTCGAGGTGCGAAAGCCTCGCCGGCCGAGCACCGCTCCCACCCGGCGCCGCAGGTCATCGCTGGTCGCCGGCGGCCGCTGGCGCAGGCTGCTCTGGGCCAGCGCCAGCGCTCGCTCCTCCTCATCGGCGGGATCGAGCTGGGCCATCGCCCGGTTGAGGTCGGCCTCCGGGATCCCCTTCGACCGCAGCTCCCGGGCGATCAGCGACTGGCCGCGCGTCCGGCTCCGACGGCGGGCCAGGGCCTCGGCGTACGCCTGGTCATCCAGGTACCCCAACCGGGCCGCCCGGCTCAGCACCCCCTCGACGGTTTCCGGGGCATAGCCCAGTTGCTGCAACCGCTGCCCGAGCAGAGCCCGGGGCAGCGGCTGACGGCCCAGGCGCGCCAGGGCAGCCTCCCAGGCCGCCCCCGCATCGGCGGGGTCGACCGGCGGCCGCACCCGGCGCTGCCTCATTGGGGTGATCGGTTTACGGGTGCGCTTACGCCAACGCCGGCGCCAGGGCCGCCTTCTCCGCCCGCTCCCGGAGTTTCTGGATCAGCTCCTCCCCCACCGCGGGATTGGCCTTGAGGAAGGCGACCGTCTGCTCGCGACCCTGCCCCAGTCGCTGGCCGTTGCTGGAGAACCAGGAGCCACTCTTCTCGACCAGGGCGCCGTCGACGGCCGCGTCGAGCACGCTGCCCCAGTAGGAGATCCCCTCGTTGTAGAGAATGTCGAACTCGGCGGCCTTGAATGGCGGCGCGACCTTGTTCTTGACCACCTTGACCTTGACCCGGCTGCCGATCACGTCCAGGCCACTCTTGATGGAGTCGATGCGCCGGATGTCCAGCCGGATGGAGGCATAGAACTTCAGCGCCCGACCCCCGGTCGTCACCTCGGGGTTGCCGAACATGATGCCCACCTTCTCCCGCAGCTGGTTGATGAAGATCACCGAGGTGTTGGATTTGGAGATGCCGGCCGTCAGCTTGCGCAATGCTTGCGACATCAGCCGGGCCTGCAGCGCGACGTGGCTGTCCCCCATCTCCCCTTCAATCTCGGCCTTGGGCACCAGCGCCGCCACCGAATCCACCACGATGACGTCGACGGCACCCGAGCGGACCAGCACGTCGACAATTTCCAGCGCCTGCTCGCCGGTGTCCGGTTGGGAGATCAGGAGATCTTCGGTCTTGACCCCGATCCGCCCCGCGTACACCGGGTCCAGGGCGTGCTCGGCATCGATGAAAGCCGCCACGCCGCCCTTCTTTTGCGCTTCCGCGATGACATGCAGCGCCAGGGTGGTCTTGCCGGACGACTCCGGCCCGTAGATCTCCACCACACGCCCGCGCGGAATGCCGCCCACCCCCAGCGCCATGTCCAGGGTCAGCGATCCGGTCGGGATGATGTCCACATTGCGTTGGGCGGCGGCCTCCCCCAGCCGCATGATGGACCCCTTCCCGTAGGACCGTTCGATCTGCGTCAGGGCGGCGATGAGGGCGCGTTCTTTATCCGACATACTCTTCCCCTTCGGTCCAGCGGCGGGGCCTGGCTCCCGTCACTATTCCACAAATTTGTATTAGTGTCAAGGCTTGCCCTTGAGGGCCCTGGCCAGGAGATCCAGGGCGGCGATCACCGACTGCCGGCGGTTGGCCCACCGGTCGCCGGTCCAGTCGTAGCGCTGCGTAGCGGATTGCGGGGCAGCCACCCCGATGAAGGTCAGGCCAGCCGGTTTGCCCTCCTCCGCGCCAGGCCCGGCCACTCCGGTAATCGACACCCCGACGTCGGCCCGCAGGAGCTGGCGAACGCCGCTGGCCATGGCGGCCGCCGTCTCCGCGCTCACGGCGCCCTGGGTGCGCAGCACGCTGGGCGGTACCGCCAGCTGCTCCACCTTCACCCGATCGGCGTAGGCGATCACCCCGCCCAGGAAGTAGCGCGAGCTGCCCGGCACGTCGGTCAGCGCCGCCCCCAGCAGGCCGCCGGTACAGGATTCGGCCACCGCCACCGACCACCCCCGCTGCCGGAGCCTCTCCCCCACCTGCTCGGCTCGGGCGAAGATCTCGGGGTCTACGGGCACCACTCACCGGTAGTTGATGAACTGCAGCGGCACCGGGGCGTCGGTCTCGCGCAATGACTGGATGACCTTCTGCAGCAGGTCCTTCTCCCGGCTGGAGACGCGAATCGCGTCACCCTGGATCCGGGGCTGGACCTTGGGACTGACCGTTTTGATCTGTTTGACCAGGGTGCGGGCCAGCTCATCGGTGATGCCGGCCTGGAGCTCGATCCGCTGCCGGACCGTCCCCTTGGCCGCCGGCTCGACCGGACCCATCTTCAGGATCTTGAGTGACAGGTTGCGCCGGACGAGCTTGCTCTGCAGCACATCGACCATGGCCTTGAGCTTCATCTCCGACGGCCCGTCCAGCACCAGTTCGCTGTCGCCCAGCGCGATGGAGGCGCCGGCGTCCTTGAAGTCGTAGCGGGTGGTCACCTCCCGCTGGGCCTGGTTCACGGCGTTCACCAGCTCCTGCCGGTCGTACTGGGACACCACGTCGAACGAATACTCCTGCGTCATGACTTCTCCCTCCCCCTCAGGGAGAGGGTCAGGGTGGGGGTGTCGATTAACACGCCGATCATGGTACCCCGCCTCCATGACAGCTGCGTGTCACGAATCGTCGAGATCACGCACGAGGTCGTCCACCTCGAGCAGGTTCATGAGGACCTCGCGCGACTTGCTGCCCTCGTAGGGGCCGACCACCCGCTGCTCGGCCAGCTGGTCCACGATCCGGGCGGCCCGCGTGTACCCCACGTTCAGCTTGCGCTGCAGAAGCGACACCGAGGCCCGGCCCTCGGTGGCCACCACCCGGGCACCCTTGCCGAACAGCGGATCGCGCTTGGTCTGCTCCTTGGCCCAGGACACGGTGGCTTCTACGTTGAAGATCTCCTCCTGGTACTGCGGCTTCCCCTGCGCTCGCCAGAAGTCGACGATGCCCTTGATCTCCCGCTCGGACACGAACACGCCTTGCAAGCGAGTCGCCTTGCTGGCTTCCACCGGCAGGTAGAGCATGTCGCCCCGGCCCAGCAACTTCTCGGCGCCGGTCTCGTCCAGGATGACCCGGGAGTCGATGCTGGAGCTCACGGCGAAGGCGATGCGGGATGGGATGTTGGCCTTGATCAGGCCGGTGATGATGTCCGCCGATGGACGCTGGGTGGCGACCAGCAGGTGGATGCCCACCGCCCGGGCCAGCTGGGCGATCCGGCAGATCAGCTCCTCGATCTCGCCGGCCGCCACCATCATCAGGTCAGCCAGTTCGTCAATGACGACCACGATGTAGGGCAGGGGCCGGAGGCCCATCTCGGTCGCCCGCTCGTTGAAGTCACCGATGTTGCGGACCGTGTGGCTGGCGAACAGCTTGTACCGGTTGTCCATCTCCATCACGGCCCAGCGCAACGAGGCGACCGCTTGGTCGGACTCGGTGACCACCGGCACCATCAGGTAAGGCAGGTCCTGGTACAGGGAGAACTCCACCCGCTTGGGGTCGATCAGGATCAGCTTCATCTCATCGGGCGTCGCCTGGAACATCAGGCCCGCCAGCAGCGCGTTGATGCAGACGCTCTTGCCCGAGCCGGTGGCCCCCGCGATCAGCAGGTGCGGCATCCTGGTCAGGTCGCCGACCACGGTATTGCCGCTCACGTCGGTCCCGATGGCCAGCGACAGCAGGGTCTTGTCGTCCTGGAACGTCGGCGTCTGGATGATCTCGCGCAGCGTGACCAGGCTGGTCGCCTTGTTGGGGACCTCCACGCCCACCGCGGGCCTCCCCGGAATCGGCGCCTGGATGCGGACCGTGGCCGAGAGGGCCAGCGACAGATCGTTCTGCAGGGCGGTGATCTTGCGCACCGCCACCCCCTTAGCCGGCTGGAGCTCGTACTGGGTCACCGCCGGGCCCGAGTTCACGCCGATCACCTTGGCCTCGACGTCAAAGCTGAGCAGCGTCTGCTCGATGGTCTTGATGTTGGCCACGATCTCGTCCTGCAGCCGTTCCTTGCGCACCGTCACCGTGTCCAGCAAGGACAGCTCGGGCTTCCGCCACTCGCGGGGCGGCTCATCGTCCTCATCCGCCACGAGCAGCACAGCTGTCGCGTGTTCCTGCTCGAGCTGCGCCGCGGCTTTGTTCGGTTCCGCATCCTGTTCAAGGCGGACGATGTTCGGCCGGGGCGCCACCCGGGCCAGCGGCTCGGGATCGGCTGCGGCCAGCCCCTGGATGGGAACCAGCATCGGTTCCTCGACCTCCCGCGGCGGCTGGGCCATCGGACCCGCGATCCGGACCACCGGCCGGCCGCGCACCGCGCGTTCGGCCAAGATGGTACGCCGCTCGTGCTGGGCGTCCTCGTATCGCTCGCGGATCAGCCCGGCGAGGTCGCGGAGGGACAGGTCAAAGGCCAGCACCAGCGCCCCCAGCACCACGGCGGTCAGCACCAGCAGGCTGCCAGCCGTGCCCAGGAAGCCGCGCAGGGCCTCGGTCTCCGCCCGGCCAACCGCCCCACCGCTGCCGGCACTGGCCAGCTGCAGGAGGCCGAGCACACCGCCCAGCAAGAGGACGATCCCCAGGCCACGGCCCAGGGTAAAGGTCTCGATCCAGGGCGCCAGCAGCTCCAGGCCGGCCGCCAGGGCGGCCAGGATGACGACGATGACGCCCACCCCAAACAGCCCATCCAGGCCGAGTCGGAGGGCCTGCATCGCCGAGCCGCCGCCGCTGGGCAGGTAGACGGCCAGGGCGATCAGCGCCGCCACCAGCAGGCCAGCCAGCCCGGCCAGTTCCCGTTGCTGGCGGGCGGGTACCTTGAGCGACGGAACACGGATGCGCCGGATCTTGAACCGCGTCCGGCTCGCCGGGCGCCGGGCACGCCGGGTGACGCGTTTGCGTCGGGTTTTCATGGTTGGATCACTTCAGGACGTGAACTGCGACGGAGGCTACGACGTTACGCAGCATTTTACCAGCGGGAGCCAGGGTGTCCCATCCCGAACGGCTGCCGCCGGCAGCCCTCTAGATCTCCACCACGATCGGGATGATCATGGGGCGCCGCCGGGTCTGCTCGTAGAGGTACCGGCTCATGGCGTCGCGCACCGCGCTCTTCACCACCTGCCATTCGGGGGGACCCTGCCCGCCCAGCTTGTTGATGGTCTTGGTCACCTGATCGCGAGCGGCATCCAGCAGGGTGTCAGACGTTTGCTGATGCACGAAGCCGCGGGAGATCAGGTCGGGGTCGCCCACCAGCTGGCCCGTGTCCTTGTTGACGGTCACGATCACGATGAAGATGCCGTCCTGGGATAGCACCCGACGGTCGCGCAACACCACCGAACCCACGTCGCCGACGCCTAGCCCGTCGACGAAGACGTAGCCGGCCGGCACTTTGTTACGTAGGCGGGGCGCCCCGTCCAACTCCACCACGTTCCCGTCATCGACCACCACCACTCGTTCCTTGGGGATGCCCACGTCGTGCGCAATTTCCGCGTGGTGCGCCAGGTGTCGGAACTCGCCGTGAACCGGCAGGAAGAACTTCGGCTTCACCAGGTTCAGCATCAGCTTCAGCTCCTCCGAGTTAGCGTGCCCGGAGGCGTGCACCCGGTGCAGCGGCGGGTAGAAGACGCGGGCACCGTGCTTGTAGCAGTTGTTGATGGTTCTCGACACCAGCTCTTCATTCCCGGGGATGGGGCTGGCGGACAGGATGACGCTGTCTCCCGGCTTGAGCTTGACCTGGGGATGCTCCTGGGCCGCGATCCGGGTCAGCGCCGAGAGCGGCTCGCCCTGGCTTCCGGTGGACAGGATCACCAGCCGTTCGTCCGGCTCCTTGCCGATGTCCTGGATCTTCACCATCAGGTCGGACGGGATGTCGAGGTAGCCGAGCTCCTGGGCAATGGCGACGTTGTTGACCATCGAGCGGCCGACCACCGCCACCTTGCGCTTGTAGCGCGCCGCGGTTTGCATGGCTTGCTGGATCCGATAGATGTTCGACGCAAAGGTGGAGATGATGATCCGGCCCGGGCACTGGCCGAAGATCTCCTGGAAGGCCTCCCCCACCACCCGTTCGGAGAGGGTGAAGCCCTCCCGCTCGGCGTTGGTGCTGTCCGACATCAGCATCAGCACCCCCCGATCGCCGTAGTTGGAGAGGCGAGCCATGTCGGTAGGCGCGCCGTCGGCCGGGGTCTGGTCCATCTTGAAGTCGCCCGTGTGGATGACGACCCCGGCTGGGGTTTCGATGGCCAGCGCCACCCCGTCCGGGATGCTGTGGGCGACGTGGATGAACTCGACCTTGAAGGGGCCGAGCTCGATTCGGTCGCCGGCCTTGACCTCGTGCAGCTGGGCGCTATCCAGCAGCTTGTGCTCGCGCAGCTTGTTCTTCAGCAGCCCCAGGGTCAGGCGGGTGCCGTAGATCGGGGCGTTGATCCGGGGCAGCACGTAGGGCAGCGACCCGACGTGGTCCTCGTGGCCGTGGGTCAGCAGGAACGCCAGCACGTGCTCCTTGCGCTCCACCAGGTAGGTGATGTCGGGGAGGACGAGATCCACCCCCAGCATCTCCTCCTCGGGGAACATCAACCCAGCATCGACCACGACGATGTGCTCGTCGTACTCGAGCGCCATCATGTTGCGCCCGATCTCGCCCAGCCCGCCCAGCGGGATGGCCCGCAGCAGCGGCTTCTTAGGCAACCTGGCTAGCCAAACAGGCTGAGCTGGTGGTCCGGGTCAGTGCCGCCGGCGGCCGATGCCGCCGGGACCGGGGCCGGCTGCCGGGCCGCCCGGTCGAGATAGGTGCGAACCGCCTGGAAGTCCTGCTCGAGGGTCTGCATCAGGAAACTGTTGTACAGGGCCGCCGCCGGATGGTAAATCGGGATATAGGCGGTCGCATTCTTGAAGAGTACGCGACCGTGCACCCGGGAGATCGAATCATGCCCGGGCAGGAGCCGGGCCAGGGCGTGCCGCCCCAGGATGAGGACGACCTCCGGCTTGATCAGGGCCAGCTGTTGGTCCAGGTAGGGGGCGCAGGCCTGGGCTTCCTCCGGCAGAGGATCGCGGTTACCGGGAGGCCGGCATTTCAGCACGTTGGTGATGAAGACCTCAGCCCGCGACAGCCCGATGCCCCGCAGCAGCTGATCCAGGAGCTTGCCGGCAGCGCCCACGAAAGGTTCGCCCTGCTGGTCCTCCATCTGGCCCGGGGCTTCGCCCACGATCACGATCCGGGCGTTCCGGGGCCCGACCCCGGGGACGGCGTGGGTTCGGCTCGACCCGAGGGCGCAGCGCCGGCAGTCATGCACCGCCTCGCCGAGCGCCGCCAGATCCGGAAAGGAAACCAAGCCGCCGGAAAGTATAAGGCCGCCAGCCGTCGCCGGCACAGCGAATTTTGGAGCCAGAGGCGGCGCGGCTCATGGCCCGACGCCGCCTCGATCTGCCGAAACTTAAGCCCGGATCCGGGCTAAGGTCTAGCGCCGGCCCCGGTTCCCGCTCCGGTCGAACTCCCGCCGCGGGCCCCGATCGCGGTAGCCACCGCCGCCTGCCCCTCCGTCCGTCCCACCACCGATTGGACGCCGCCGATCGCTGGCACTGACGACCCAGTCCCCGGTGATGCCCTTGGCCTCCTGCAGCACGGCTTTGCGCGACAGGTTGATGCGGCCCTGGCTGTCGACTTCGGTCACCTTGACCTCGATCTCCTGGCCCACCTGGACCGCGTCCTCCACCCGCTCCACCCGCTCCTCCGCCAGCTGGCTGATGTGCACCAGGCCGTCGGTGTTGGGCATGATCTGGACGAACGCCCCGAACGGCATGATCCGGACCACCTTGCCCTTGTAGTTCTTGCCGACCTCGACTTCGCCGGTGAGGTCCCGGATCATCTGGATGGCCTTGTCGGAGGCCTCGCCGTTGACCGACCCGATGATCACGCGGCCGTCATCCTCCACGTCGATGGAGACCCCGGTCTCCTCGATGATCTTGCGGATCGTCTTGCCTCCGGGACCGATTACTTCCCGGATCTTGTCGGGATGGATCTGGATGGTGACCATGCGCGGAGCGTAGGCCGACATGGTGGTCCGCGGGCTGCCCAGCGTGGCGTTCATCTTGTCCATGATGAACATCCGCCCCTCGCGGGCCTGCGCCAGGGCCCGGCCGATCAGCTCGATGCTGATGCCCTTGACCTTCATGTCCATCTGCAGCGCCGTAATGCCCGTCGCCGTGCCGGCAACCTTGAAGTCCATGTCACCCAGCGCGTCCTCGACGCCCTGGATGTCGCTCAGAATGGCGGACCGGCCGCCCTCCCCGGTGATCAGGCCCATGGCGATGCCCGCCACCTGGGACTTGGTGGGGACGCCCGCATCCATCAGCGCCAGGCTGGCGCCGCAGGTGCTGGCCATCGAGGTCGAGCCGTTGGACGACAGCGTTTCGCTCACGAGGCGAATGGTGTAGGGGAAATCCACTTCTGTGGGGATGACCGCGGTCAGAGCGCGCTCGGCGAGCGCCCCGTGCCCGATCTCCCGGCGGCCGGGAGACCGCAGCGGCCGCACCTCGCCCACGCTGAACGGCGGGAAATTGTAGTGGTGCATGAAGCGCTTGGACTCTTCCAGGCCCAGGCCGTCGAGCTTCTGCTTGTCCCCGATCGACCCCAGCGTCACGATGCTCAGCACCTGGGTCTGGCCCCGCGTGAACAGCGCCGAGCCGTGGGTCCGGGGCAGGAGTCCCACCTCGCAGCTGATGGGCCGGATCTCGGTCGTCTGCCGGCCGTCGGGGCGCATGCCGTCGTCCAGGATTTTCTGGCGGACCCGCTGCTTGACCTTGGCGTCGAAGGCCTTGGCCACCTGGGTCAGCCGGTCGGCAAAGCGCGGGGAGAGCTCGGCGACCGTCTCCTTCTTCAGATCATCCAGCGCCGACTCGCGCAGGCTCTTGCTGGGGTTGAACAGGGCGGCATCCAGGCGCTCGGCCAGGTACTGGTCGACCGCCTGGTCCACTTCGGCATCGACCACCGCCGGTGTCACCTGGACCTTGGGCGTCCCCACCTCGCGGGCGAAGGCCTCCTGCAGGTCGCACAGGCGCACGATCTCGCCATGCGCCCGCCGCATGGCCTCGACCACGGTGTCCTCGGGAACCTCCTTGGCCCCCGCCTCGACCATGATGATGGCCTCCCGGGTGCCGGTCACCACAAGGTCCAGCTGACTCTCCTCCATCCGGTTCACCGGTGGGTTGACCACCAACTCGCCCTCGAGCAGCCCCATCCGCACGGCACCGATCGGCCCCAGGAAGGGGATCTTGGAGATGGTCAGCGCGGTCGAGGCGCCCACGATGGCCATGGTGGCCGGGTCAGCATCCTGGTCGACCGAGAGCACGGTCGCGATCACCTGGACGTCGTTACGGAAGTCCTTGGGAAACAGCGGACGCACCGGCCGGTCGATCAGCCGGCTGTTGAGGACGGCTGTTTCGCTGGGCCGGCCCTCCCGGCGGATGAAGCCACCGGGGATCTTGCCGGCGGCGTACAGCTTCTCTTCGTAGTCACAGGTCAGCGGGAAAAAGTCGATGCCCTCACGCGGCGATTCCGACATGGTGGCGGTGACGAGGAGCACGGTGTCTCCCATGCGAATGAGGACGGCGCCACTGGCCTGGCCAGCCATTCGACCGGTGTCTATCGTCAGCGTCCGTCCGCCAATTTGTAATTGCGTTTGCTTCACGAAAACCCTCCTGGGGTGCCGCACCGGAGCGCGGCCAATTTGGTTGATCGAGTTCGACCCACGTGACCCGCTTCGAGGAGGGTTAGGGGTTGGGGTCCGAAGAAGGTCGGCTGACGCCTGACGTTCTCCGCGCACCAATCTCTAACCCGTTCCGTGGGACCCTGGCGGCCGTTCGCACGGCCGAGATACACCCTAGGCCATCACCTCCGCAGCCCTAACTTGGCGACCAGGGCCCGGTAGCGCTCGATGTCCTCGCGCTGCAGATAGTTCAGGAGACGGCGCCGCTTCCCCACCAGTTGGAGCAGCCCACGCCGCGAGCCTTGATCGCGCTTGTGGTCTTTTAGGTGGTCGGTGAGGTGGCTAATCCGCTCCGAGAAGATGGCGATCTGGACCTCCGCCGACCCGGTGTCCTTCTCGCTGCGACGATTATCGGCGATGACCTGTACTTTTGCTGTTGCTGCCAGTCTGTGACCTCCTTTGGCTGCTCAGCCCGGGTGCCGTTGGCAAGTCGAACACCTGCGCCGAGTCGCTCGGAAGTATACCGAATACGGCTTACCGTGAAACCCAGGGAGATCAACCCTGGCTGAGAATGAGGTCCGAGCGGTCGTCAGCCTGCTCGGGCCGCCGCAACAGGTCGAGCAGGCCGGGAAAGAGGGGCACCAGGACGCCGGCACCCTGTTTTTCGGCGGCGTCCAGCGTATCGGCCCAGGCCGCCGGATCGGCTGGCACCGGCACCACCATGAACCGCACGACGGGCTGCGGCCCGGCGATCAGCTCCGCTCCGCCTCGCCGCACCTGGCCGGTGATGGCCCGGAACCGCGACAGTCGCTGCAGCGTGTCCAGCCGCACGGCGAACCGAGCGTCCTCGCCGCTCGGCATCCGCAGGCCGACTTTCACCCGGCTGGTCACGGCCGCGATGGCGGCCAGCAGCATGTCCGGGTCGGGAGTCCGATCTTTGGCTTCGAGCCAGAGGGAGTGCACGCCGGCCTCCTCCAGCGCCCGGGCATCGGCCAGGTAGTCGCCCGCGTCGCTGAACCAGGCCGGAAGGACTACCCCGACATTGACCATAGCCCCCAAGAGCTTATAACTCCCTCCCCCCTTTAGGATTTCCCTCCCGCTCAAGGGAAGGTCACAGAGGGGGTGATCATCTGGCCCGGGCTCCCCCTCAGCCGATCTCACGGCCAAACAAAAAGGGCCTCGCCCCGCGGGCGAAGCCCCTTCGTCAACCGACGTTGAGTTAGCTGGTGCGAATGTCGCCGCGATTGCCGCCGCGATCATCGGAGGCATTCTTCCAGTGACGCTGGATCAGCTGCTGATCCGATGAGCTGTAGTTGAACAGGAAGGTCGTCACGTCGTAGGTGGCGCCGGCTCCAAATACCGTCGCGATGAACTTCGCCGTGGTGCCGCAGGTGTCAACGGTGCAATTGGCCAAGCGGGGGTCGAGCGTTGCTCCGCTAACGCTGCCCAGGAGATAGCCCTGGAATCGCCCGTTGATGTCGGGCGTCACCAAGCCCCCGTTGTTGACTCCGTTCTCGCACGCGCCAGGGCTCTTGATGGGACCGGTGGACGTGATAGGGAGGACAGCGGTCACAAAGGTGGCATCCTTGAAGAACTCGACCACCCGGACAGTCCCGTCCTCGTTGGTCACCACCGTGAAGAAACGATTGAACGTGTCGTTCGCCCAGTCGTTGCCGCAGGTCCCGGAGTCGGTCGACCCACTCGCGAATGGACCGAACTGTAGGGTGCCATGGTCCGCGGCCCCGGTCTTGTCCTGATTGTCCTGAATCCCATTCGCCGGGCCATGGATCGAGCCGTGGCCGTGTGGCTTGGGCGAGGAATGCGTGTTGCCGGCCGCGGCGGCGCCGACGTTCAATGCGACCACCAAAGTCACGCTGGTGGCAAGGGCACACAGGGTGCGATGCACGAGGTTTCCTCCTCTGACGTGGGATCTATCTGAGAGAACGGCAGGCCCAGAGGGGTCTGTCCGTCCCAGCCGAAAGCGTTACGCCGCCGTAACGGCGGGCGCGGTCGGGTCGCGGCCCGGTTAACTCTGTGGGCTGAAAATAACCACAGCCCGAAGGGCGAGCACCCCGAGCAGGACCAGGATGGGACCCAGGTTCCGGGAGATCCGTTGCCGCCAGGCGGGCCGCCAATGCACGAGGAGCGGCACCACCGTCCCCGCCAGCACCACCAACCAGAGCACCAGCCACCCTCCGCTGAGCACGCGCGAGAGCACCCCTCCCAAGGTGACGAAGAAGAGGGCAATCAGGACCAGCTCCAGGATGATGAAATAGCGATCGGCCTCCAGGAGTTTCTCGTCCGTCTCCGCAGCTTCCGGCCGGCGCCGGCTCATCAGC
The DNA here is from genome assembly GCA_005880615.1 of Chloroflexota bacterium. GTDB lineage: Bacteria > Chloroflexota > Dormibacteria > CF-121 > CF-121 > CF-121. The sequence continues at coordinate 145,727 of VBID01000114.1, read as the reverse complement.
AGCACGAGCGCGCTGGCGCCGCTCAGACCGGAGGCCAAGAACAACCCGCCGAGGGTCCAGGTGTCGCTCCAGACCGGCTGGTTGCTGACTGCCAGGAGCACGCCGGTGTAGGCGGAGACGAAGAGCGCGAAGAGCGCCCCCACCACCATGACGACCCGTCCCGCCAGGGTGCCGGCCACCTTTGACACACGGGACAACAGCGCGGGGGTGGAGCGCGTTTCTCCCAGAGCGACCACGAACATCACGGTGCTGAAAATCCCGTAGATGAGGAGGGCCCAGGCGCCCACCGACATCGGAGACCAGGACTTAAAGGCCAGCCCCGCGGTTCGGCTGTCGATCAGCATGTGCCAGAAGCGCGTCGGCTGCCCCAGATCCAGCGTCAGCAGGATGGGGCAGACGAGCAGCAGCGGCCAGCTGATGAAGAAGGCCAGCCGCGAAGCCGGCAGATCGCGGGCATCGCCCCAGAGCCGCAGCATGGTCCCAATGACGTAGGTGCCGCCGCTGAGACCGGCCGCCACGAAGTAGGCCAGGATGTACCACTCCCAGTGCGGCGCGGCGACGAAATGCTCGGTCAGCATCAGGCGCGCTCACCCCGGCGGCGGAAGGCGACCAGGCCGCCGATGGCTGCCAGCACCGAGGTGACCGCCACCGCGAGGTACCCGGGAACGTCGTTCCGGCCGGGCAGCACCGCGCTCTCGGCGTTGGGCAGCGCGTAGGCTTCCGGCTTGTCGGTGAGCAGGAAGAAGGCGTGCAGGCCGCCGTACTCCGTGTCCCCATAGATGCGGGCCTGGGTGACGCCTTGCGCCTGCAACGCCTGCACCCGATCGGCCGCCATCTTGCGCAGGTCGGCCAGGTTGCCGAACTTGATCGATTGGGTCGGACAGGCCTGCGCGCAGGCAGGCATCTTGTTGTTCTGCAGGCGGTCGTAGCAGAACGTGCATTTCTTGGCCGTGCCGCTCTGGGAGTCAAAGCCGATGACGCCGTAGGGGCAGGCCGCGATGCAGTCGCGGCAGCCGTTACACACGTCCTGCTGGATGTAGACGGTGTCGAACTCGGTTCGGATGATGGCATCGGTGGGGCAGACTTCCAGGCAGCTGGCGTTGGCGCAGTGCTTGCAGACGTCGCTCATCATCGACCAGGCGATCGGCTTGTCCGGGTTGGAGGTGGCCTGCTCGACGAAGCGCACGTGCCGGAAGTTCCGCTGGTCGAGCTGGCCCGTGTTGTCGTAGCTGTCCCGGAACTGGATGGGGTTGTCGGGCAGCTGGTTCCACTCTTTGCAGGCCACCTCGCAGGCCTTGCAGCCGATGCAGAGGGTCGTGTCGGTGAAGAAGCCTACGGGTGTAGCCATTTCAATTCCCCAACAGGTTTGGCGTGATCTTGGTGAACCCCCGCTCGCGGGCGAACAGGTCGAGGGGAAGGCAGGCCAGCTCGTCGACCACCGGCACGGCGGCCGTGTCCTGGCGCAGGTCGAAGGTCAGCAGGTAGTGCTGGCAGGCCTGGCAGGCGTCGATCCGGACGTGCGGGAATTGGGCCTCCTCGCGATAGATCGGCATCTGGTTTCCTGACCGTTCGCCACACCCGGCGCAGACCATTCGGCTGAACACCCAGGTCCGCCCGCACCGGGAGCAGAGCAAGTAGCGGGGGCCGGTGACCAGCGCCTCCCCGGTGACGGCAAAGTAGCTCAACTGGGGCAGCCCCCCACAGGCCGGGCAGTGTCGATCATTCAGGGGGCTTTCGCGTTCCCCCTTCAGGGCCTCGAGCACCGGGCTGGCCGAGGCGCGGGCCAGGAAAACCTCAAAGGGAGTCTGCGCCGCGCCGCTCAGCCAGCGGCCTACCAGGTCGGGTAGGTCGGCTGAACAGAAGCGCTCCACCACGCCATCGCGGAGCCGCCGGGGCCCGTCGGCGACCGTGACGTCGATCACGGTGGGCATCACCCGATCCACCACGTACCTGGGGAGATCGGTCGGGCCCGGATGATCCTCTTCGGCCGCGCGGTAGGCCTTCTCCTGGACGGGCAGCAGCGACCGGTAGAAGCCGAGCAGCTCGCTCGCGAAGGCATAGCGGGTCAAGAGCTCGTCGGTCCGCTGCCGTCGGAGTGGCCAGGGGTCGGTCCGGACGAGGGTGCTGATCATATCTTCTTCAGGTCCACCAGGAAGGCCTTGAACTCGGGCGTGTAGGCGTTGGCGTCGCCCACGAAGGGGGTCAGCGCATTGGCCAGCCAGTTGGCGCCCTTGCTCGGGTCCTGGTCGGCTGCCACTCCCACGAATCCCCAATGGATCGGGATGCCGATGGTGTAGACCTTCTTGCCGTCGATGGTGCTGGCTGCCAGCCGCTTGGTGACCAGGGCCAGGACCTCGATCTTGCCGCGCTTGGACGTCACCCGCACCCGGTCGCCCGTCTGGATGCCCTTCTCCTTGGCCAGCTCCTCGGGGACCTCAACGAACGGATGCGGCTGCAGCCCGACCAGCAGGGGCACGTGCTGGGTGACATAGTGCTCGTGCTCGGTCAGGCGGTAGCTGGTAGCGACGTACGGGTAGTCGGCGACCGTCCCAAAGCTGTCCTTGGCCGCTCCGAACGAGCCGCCCCCTGAATAGAGGAAGGCCACCGGGGAGGCCGACTGGCCTGGATGAAGGGGGTTGGCCACCGGTGCTTCGACCGGCTCGTAGTGCTCGGGGAGGGGCCCGTCGAGCATTGAGGTGCTGAACAGGCGGCCGGTCCCCTCGCCGGTCATGATGAACGGCAGCCACGCCTTCGGATCCAGGGTGTACGGCTTCATGGTGGCCGGGTAGTCGGGCACGTCCCCGACCCACTTGCTTCCGTTCCAGGTAATGCCGGGGCGGGTCTGGTCCCAGGGCTTGCCCTCCAGGTCGGCCGAGGCCCGGTTGTACAGCACCCGGCGGTTGAGCGGCCAGGACCAGGCCCACTTGGGGAAGAACCCCATCCCGGTCGGGTCGTTGGTCTTCACATCCTGAATGCCGTCCGTCCGCTTCATCAGGTTGCCGCTGTCCGGGTAGCTGCCGGTGTAGATCCAGTCACCGGCGGTGGTGGTCCCATCGTCCTTCAGGTTGGCGAAGCTGCTCATCCGCTTGCCGGTGGTCAGATCGAAGCCGTTGATCTCCTGGGCGATCTCGTCCAGCTGCGGCTTGGCCGGGTCCTGGTACTTGAGGGTCAGGGCGATGATCGGGTCCGGGAACTTGCCGCCCTGCTGCCGGTAGAGGGTCTTCACCCGCTGGAAGAGGTCGGCCAGGATCCAGTGATCGTGCCGGGCTTGCCCCTGTGGGGGCAGGACCTGCTCCTTCCATTGCGCCCACCGGCCGCTGTTGGTGAAGGAGCCGTCCTTCTCGATCCAGTGGGTAGTCGGCACCATGAAGACCTCGGTCTGGATAGACGCCGGGCTGGCCCCGGGGCGGCGCCAGAACTCCGAGCTGGTGGTCGGCAGCGCGTCCATCACGACCAGCCACTTCAGGTTGGCCAGGGCCTCCATCACCCGGTTCGAATCAGGGCCGATGCTGGTCGCCGTCATCCCCGAAAGAATCAGGCCCTGCATCTTGCCCTTCAGCGACTGGTCGTAGATGGACATCCACGACGAGTTCTGGCCCGGTTTGGGGATGAAATTGAAGGCGAAGTCGTTGTCCTTGGTGGCGGCGTCCCCGTACCAGCCCTTCAGCAGGCTGACCATGAACTTCTTGTAGTTGGTTCCGAAGAAGTTCCACGATTGTGGGTCCAGCTTCTTGGGTGCTTGTGCCGCCACGTACTCGTCGATGGTCTTGCGTTGCGGCGCCGGGATTTGCAGGTACCCCGGCAGGATCTCCCAGGAGATGGCGTGGTCGGTGTTACCCTGGATATTGGCATGACCGCGCTCGGCGTTCATGCCGCCGCCGGGGCGGCCCATGTTGCCCAGCAGCAACTGGAGGACGGCCCCCGACCGGATCAGCTCGCCCCCGGTCGTGTGGTGGGTGAGGCCGACCGCGTAGACGATCGTCATCACTTTGTTGGGTTGCCCCATCTCCCCCACCAGCTTGGCGATCCGCAAGAACTGGTCCTGCGGAATGCCCGTGATCCGCGAGACCATCTCTGGCGTGTACCGGGAATAGTGCTGCTTCATGAGCTGGAACACGGTCTGCGGGTCCTGCAAGGTCAGGTCGCGCTTGGCCAGGGTGGCGACCGCGCCGCCGGCCGGCGGATGGGCCGCGTTATAAGCGACGCTAGCGGCGTCATCGATCTGGTAGCCCCAGGAGGCGGTGTTGTACTTGCGGGCCTTGGGATCGTAGCCGCTGAAGAGCCCATCGGTGAACCCGTATTCCTTCTTCACCAGGAAGGAGGCGTTCGTGTAATTGGTGACGTACGACTCGTGATGGAGGTTGTTTTGCAGCACGTAGTTGATCAGCCCGCCGAAGTAGGCGACGTCGGTGCCGGTTCGGATGCGGGCGTAGATATCGGCCAACGCCGACGTGCGCGTGAAGCGCGGGTCGGCGTGGATGATCTTGGCGCCGCCGCCGGCGCCCGGGCCACGCTGGGGATCGAGCTTAGCCTGGACGAACCATTGAAAGCCGACCGGATGGGCTTCCGCCGGGTTGGCGCCGTTGATCAGGATCAGGTCGGCGTTCTTGATGTCGCGCCAGTGGTTGGTCATGGCCCCTCTCCCGAATGTGGCGGCCAAACTGACCACCGTGGGCCCGTGTCAAACCCGTGCCTGCTGTTCGAGATGGACCAGGCCGAGGCCGCGCATCACCTTGGTGGCGAAGTACCCTTCTTCGCTGCTGAAGGCGGCGCCGCCGGCGAAGGCGATCCCCTCCGTGCGGTTGACGGTGTTCCCACTGCCATCCTGGGCGACGAAGGTGGCGTCTCGGGCGTCTTTGATGCGCTGAGCCAGCTTGTTCAGCAGGTCGTCCCAGGTGATCTTCTGCCAGTGGTCACTGCCCGGCGCCCTGTACATCGGCGATTCCACTCGCCGGGCGCTGGTCGCCAGCTGCATGGCGGTAGCGCCCTTGGGACACAGGCGGCCTTCGTTCACCGGGCTGTCCGGGTTGCCCTCGATTTGCAGGAGGCGGCGGCTGCCGTCGGCATTGTCCTGCGTGTACGCGACCAGCGCGCAGCCGACCGCGCAGTAAGGGCAGACCGAGTGCGACTCGCGCGCCCCGGCAATGCGGAAGTTCTGGGTGACCTGGACCGCTGACGCGGTATCGAACCCCAGGGCGGTGAGCCCGGCGGCGCCGGTCCCCGCGGCGCTCAGTTTCAAAAAAGCCCGGCGCGTAAGTTCAGGCATTCGCCCTACCTCATCTTCCCCGGCCGCGAACCCGTTGATGATAAGGACCAGATAGCGATCATGTCAAACTGTCTGAACCATGAATGATTGGTTGACGGCGCTGGGCCGGCGGCTGGTCGAGGCTGCCTTCCGCCGACAAGCGGCCATTGATCCTCCGGAGCTTGACCCGGACGTGGCGGCCGAGATCCTGGACCTGGCCAGGGTGGCGGCCCACACGCAGGAACGTCGGTTTGCCCCACTGGCCAGCTTCATGGCCGGCGTGGCCGTCGAGCGGATGCGGCACGCCCGGGCCGATCTCTCTAGCGCCGATCTGGTGGCGTACCTCCACGAGGTGCGTGAGTCGCTCGAAAAAGAATCAGCCGATCTGAGCCAGCAGGTCAGTTAGGGAGACCGCTCCTAAGGATGGGATCCTCAGGTCGGCGCGGCTCAGATCCAGGCTGGCGGTCATCACGGTGGGGACGGCCACGCAGCGCAGGCCGGCCGCTTTGGCGGCGGCGATGCCGTTGCTGGAATCCTCCAGGGCCAGGGCTTCCTCAGGCATGACCGTCAGTCGCTTTGTAGCCTCGAGGTAGAGTTCCGGATCCGGCTTGGTGCGCGTCACGTCCTCCCGGCAGACGACGGCGTCGAAGGCATCGGCGATGGCGAACCGCTTCAGATGCTCGAGGACCCAGGCGCGCCTGGAGCTGGACGCGATGCCCACCCCCAGGTGCAACCGGCGGGCGTCTCGCAGGTACTCGGCCACCCCCGGCATCAGCCGCTGCAGGGCGGTCGCTTCCTCGTAGTAGCGGCGCTCCAGGTCGTCGAAACGCTGCCGGTCGAGCGGACGGCCGACCCGCTCCTCCAGGTACTGGATCGGATCGAAGGGTCCGGAGGACGTACCGATGATGGTGACCCAGATCTCGAGCGGCAACTCCTGCCCCTGCTCGCGGTAGATGCGCTGCCAGGCCCGGAAGATGGGCTCCTCGGTTTCGACGATGAGGCCGTCGAAGTCGAACACCAGGGCTCGGATCGGCTTCACCGGAACAAAATAACGGGCGGCCCGATGGCCGCCCGCCTTTCGGGTCGACGGGTCGCGATCAGCGGGTGGCGACGGGCTCCCTGGCCCCAGGTGGAACGTACGCGCCGGCCGCGGTCTTGGCTTTGGCCAGCACCTTCTGCAGCTCGTCGGCCGTAATCAACTTGATGGTCCGCAGGTTCCGAAGGGCGCCGGAGCTTCCGACGGCGACCGAAACGGCCGCCGCGGTGACATCATCCGGCGCGTCCACGATCACCAGATAGTCGTCGTCGCCGAACGTCCAGTAAATGCTGTCGAGCTTCGCCCCCACGCTCTCCGCGGCTTTCCGCACCGCGGCGGCCCGGTCCCCCGGATTCTGAACGAAGCGGGCCCAGGTCTCCGCCGTGTAGCCGCCCATGACTGCGTACTTGCCCATGGCCGTTACCTCCTTTTCGACCCGATGGTAGTCCTTGCCGTCAGCCGAAAACAGGGAACAGCTGTTTGGCCAGCCCGGATCCACCGAGCGGACGAAGCAGATTGAGATGCGGGGCGCGCCGAGCCGAAGGAGGCGACGAGCAGGCGAGGGAGCGCATCCGTCGATGCGTGACCGAGCGCGCACAGGAGACGACGCTCGGAGCCCGGCCTCGGGCTCAGGCCGCATCCGAGATGCAAGTTCGTTTCTGTGGGTTCGGGCTCAGCCGTCCCACGAGAGGACGTCCAGGGCTCCCGGTATCACCTCGAAGACGGCGGGCGTCTCCCCCACCAGCTCGCCATCGGCCTGGACCTGGGCGGGGGTCTCGGCCTCAATCTCCACCCGGCGGGCCCGGGCGAAGCGCACCTGCGCCAGCCGTCCATGTTTTCCCTGGTACAGCAGCGGGAGGCTGCGGATAGCCAGTGGCCGCCCGATGTCGCCGATGATCACCACATCCAGCCACCCGTCATCCAGCCTGGCGTCGGGCGCCAGCCACATGCCACTGCCGGCATAGCCGCCGTTGGCCACCACGATGGTCCAGACTCGGAGGCGCTCGGTCGGCCCGTCGTCGAGGCGGAGGCGCACCGCCACGTTTCGGTGCACCATGAGGCTCCAGGCGGCGGCGCCAAGGTACCGAGCGGTCCCGCCCAGCAGCGCCGGGGCAGCGACCGCCCGGCGGGCGATGCGGGCCCCGATGCCGGCATCGGCCGCGTTGATGAAGAATCGCCGGCCGTTGGAGGTGGCGGCGCGCGCCGCGTCGATGGTTTTGAACCGGGACGCCTGGAGCCACCCCGGGATCAGGGCCGGGTCGCGCGGTCCGGGCAGGCTGCGGCAGAAGTCGCCGCCCGTTCCGGCGGGCAGGGCTCCGAAACGGGGCCGCGCCGTTCCCGGCCGACGCAGCAATCCGTTCACCACCTCGTGGATGGTGCCATCGCCGCCCACCGCGATCACGGTTTGCCCGTTGGCGGTGGCCGCGGCCTCGGCGGCGGCGCCGCGCCGGGTGGTCCAGACGACGTTCACGTTCACCCCGGCGGCAGCACAGGCGGCGGCGCCGCGGGCCCAGAACCGGCGCGCCCGGCCATCGCCCGCGACCGGGTTTACGATGACGAGCGGCTCAGGACCCGTCGTGCGGTCTCCACATCCCGGCTGATCTGGTGCTGGAGCGCGGTAACAGAGGCGAACCGCCGCTCCCCCCGCAGTCGCTGGACGAAGAACACTGTCAGCAGTTTGCCGTACAGGTCGCCCTGGTAGTCGAAGAGGAAGACTTCGACGGTCAGGGCATGGCCGCCAAACGTGGGACGAAACCCCAGGTTCAGGGCGCCCTGATACTCGGCCCCCTCCAGGTCGACCCGGACAGCGTACACCCCGTTGGCCGGCAGCAACTTGTTGGGCGTGATCTTCAGGTTGGCCGTGGGGAATCCCAGCCCTTTGCCCCGCTGGGCCCCCTGCTCCACCACCGAGCGCAGGAAGTAGTCGCGGCCGAGGAGTTGCGACGCGGCCCGTACCTGGCCCAGCAAGAGCAGCCGCCGGATGCGAGAGCTGCTGATCGGCTCGCCGCCACGTTCCTGCGCCGGGACCACATCCAGCGCAAACCCCTGCCGGGTACCCAGCTGGCGCAAGAACGTGTGGTCGCCCCGGCGGCCCCGCCCGAAGGCGAAGTCATAGCCAGCGAAGAGATGCTGGAGTTGCATGCCGCGGGTCAGGCGGCGCATGAAGTCGGCCGGGCTCAGGGCCGCCACCTGGGGCGTGAACGGGATGACCAGCAGGTGGTCCAGGCCGAGCTGGTCGAGCAACCAGGTCTTCTCATCCAGGGTCGTCAGGTTCTGCGGACAGTGGTCGGGATCGAGCACGCAGCGCGGATGTGGCTCAAACGTCACCACCAGGCTGACCACCCCCGCGGCGCGGGCCCCCTCAATGACCGGGGTCACCACTCTGAGGTGGCCCCGGTGCAGGCCATCGAAGGTGCCAATGGTGGCGTGCACCGGGCCAAACATCCCCGGATCCGGGAACCCGAAGCGGACGGTCAGGCTCACGGCGGGAAAACCCCGGCCGGCGCAAACCGCCCCGCGGCATCGATCACACCCCAGGCCAGCAGCCGGCCGGTCTCATCGATCACCCGGTAGCGGCCGGCCGCCACGGGCTGCGGTCCCATCGGCTGGCCATGGCTGAGCGCCAGGGCCTGCCCGGCGTCGACCGTGATGGCGGCCCAGTCGCGCAGCGGAAGGTCCAGCGCCAGCAGCCAGCGCTCCCAGTTCGGGCCCGCCTGCTCCAGGGTTCCCAGCAGTACGGCGTCCGCCAGCTGGAGTGGCCCCACCGCCGTGCGGGTCAATGCCGCCAGATAGGCGCCGCACCCGAGTCGGGCCCCCAGGTCATGGGCCAGGCTGCGAACGTAGGCACCCCGGCCGCACTGGACATGGATCACGGCCCGACCGGTCGCCTGGTCGAAAGACCGCAGCGCTATCCCGATGATCTGGACGGGTCGGGCGACCAGTGCTACGGTCTCCCCGCGCCGCGCCTTTCGATAGAGGGGCTCGCCTCCCACCTTGAGCGCCGAATAGAGAGGTGGCACCTGCGCGATGTGCCCCACGAAGTCCGGCAGCAGGGCGGTGATCATCGCCTCGTTCACCCGGCTGGGATCCGACCGCGGGGTGACCACGCCCTCGGCATCATAGGTGGTCGATGTCGCCCCCAGCTGCAGGGTGGCCCGGTAGGTCTTTGGCCACTCGTGCACCAGCTCGGTCAGTCGGGTGGCCGGTCCGATGAGCACCGGCAGCACCCCGTCGGCCGCCGGGTCCAGGGTGCCGCCGTGGCCGACCCGGCGCACCCCGGTCAGCCGGCGCACCCGGTGGACGACGCCGAACGAGGTCACGCCCGGAGGCTTGGCGATGTTGAGCAGGCCGGCGTGAACCTTCGTGGAGACGGTCAGTCGGGCTCCGGGCAGCCAAGCACCCGCCGCGCCGCTTGCAGCACGCGGCCTTCCGCCTCGGACAGCGGTACCTCCAGCTCGAGGCCCGAGGCGCGGCGGTGTCCGCCTCCCCCGAACTCGGCCGCCAGGGCGGCGGCGTCCACCTGCTCGCGCGTCCGAATGCTGACCTTGGTCAGCACCGGACTGACCTGCTTGAACAGGATGGCGATCTCCTCTCCCCGCACCGTGTTGAGCTGATCGATGGCGCCATCGGCCTGTTCGGTCAAGGCGCCGGTGTCGCGCAGATCGGCCTGGGTGATCGCCCCCCAGACCAACCGGTCCCCGCACTCGAAATGGAGGCTCTGCAGGATCCGGCCCTGCATCCGCAGCGTCGACGCCGGCCGGCTCTTGAACAGACCGCGGGCGATCAGCGCCGGGTCGGCCCCCAGCGAAACCAGCTCGGCGGCCGCCCGCAGCGCGCGCTCGGAGGTGTTGTCGTGCCGGAAACCGCCCGTGTCGGACAGGATGGTGGCGTACAGGTTGGCCGCGGCTTCGGGGGGGATCTGGACCTTCCAGGCCTTGAGCAAGTCGAAGACGATCTCCCCGGTCGAGGCGGCCTCGGTGATGACCAGGTCCACCGATCCAAAACCAGGGTTGGAGATGTGATGATCGATGTTGACCACGACCGGCGCCCGCCGGATGGTGTCGGCGTGAATCCCGGCCCGTTCCGGTCCGGTCGAGTCGAAGATGAACAGGGGGCCGCCCGAGGGCAGGGAGGTGGCGTTCACCGTCTCGATTCCCGGCAGAAACCACCACGCCTGCGGGACCGGCGGCGAGGCGACCACGCTGACCCGCTTGCCCAGTGGCTGGAGGGCGAACCGGAACGCCAGCGCCGACCCCAGCGTGTCGCCGTCGGCGTCTTTGTGACAGATCGCTCCCAATGCCGTGGCCGACGCGACAATCGACCAGATGCGGGGGGCCGCCTCGGCCACCTCCGGGCGCGGGGGAGAGAGCTCAGCCATTCGCTGATTGGTCGCTGGGAAGCACCTCTCGCAAGAGCTGGCTGACGCGCACGCTGTACGCGATCGACAGGTCCAGCTCGAACCGGAGCTCTGGGGAAAAGCGGAGGTTGGTCAACCGGGCCCCCAGCTCACGGCGGATGAAGCCCCGCGCCCGCTGCAGGCCCTCGATCGCCGCCTGCTGGCTATCCGGCTCCCCGACGACGCTCACCCGGATGGTGGCATTACGCAGGTCGGGGGACAGTTTGACCTGGGTAATGCTGCACATGGAGACCCTCGGATCCTTGAGGTCGCGCCGCATGATCTCGCTGATCTCCTTCTGCAGCTGCGCCGCCACCCGTTCCACGCGGTGCGTTCCCACGGGACCTATTCTCCCCCATTGCGCTCCCACCTAAGCTCAGGACATCGCCGCGCCAACATTTCCCCTCGCTTCAGGGGGGAGGGAAGGGTGTCTCTTACGACCGGCGCGGTTCGGGTGCGACCTCCGGCAGGAGCCAGGGCAGCGCCTCCGCCATCGGGCGGACCAGGCTGACGAATTCCTTGTGGGGCAATTTCTCTCCCCCCACTAACGCCAGGGCCGCGCCCAGGGCGGCCTGCTCCGCCTTGTGGCCGGGGTCCCCATGCTCGATCTTCCAGGACACCAGCGAGGAACGCCCTTCGGTCAGGTCCAGGATGGAGCGCCGCACCTGTTCCCAGGCGGGGCCACGATTCGACTGCTCGATGACGCGGAGGGCCGCTTTTTCGGCGTCGCGGAAGCGTTCCACCGAGTGCCCGCCCTCGTGCGAATCCCACCCCCAGGCCGCGCGGTCGATGCCCGCTGGCGAAAGCGTTCGCAGGTCTTCCATCAGGCGATCGACACCGCGCTCGTCGGGGCGGTAGCCGTAGCCCTCCTGGTCGATGCTCACGCCTGTTTCACCAGGTACGCATCCAGCACGTCACCGGTCTGGAAGTCCTGGAAGCCCTCCACCTGGATCCCGCACTCCAGGCCCACGGTGACTTCTTTGACGTCGTCTTTGAAGCGCTTCAAAGCCACGATCTGTCCCTCCAGCAGCAGCTGGCCGTCGCGGGAAATCTTGACCCTCGAGTCGCGGGAGATCTTGCCATCCACGACGCGGGAGCCGGCGATGTTGCCGACCTTGGGGATCTTGATGGGCTGGAGCACCTCGGCGCGGCCCTCCCAGACCTCCACGAAGGTCGGCTCATAGAGGCCCTTGATGGCCTTCTCGATGTCATTGGTCACGTTGTACACGACGTCGTACTGGCGGATATCGACCTTCTCGCGCTCGGCCGCCCGCTGGGCGGCGGCGTCGGGCTTGACGCTGAAGGCGATGACCAGAGCGTTGGAGACGGCCGCCAGCAGGATGTCTGACTCCGTGACTCCGCCCACGCCCTCGAAGACGATGTTGATCCGGACCTGCGGGTCCTGGATCTTCAGCAGCGAGCTCTTCAGGGCCTCGACCGACCCGTTGCTCTCGGCCTTGAGCACCAGGTTTAGGTCCTTGATCTTGCCTTCCTGGACCTGCGCCGCCAGGTCGGCGAGCGTCACCCGGCGAGTTTGCGCCAGGGTAGCTACCCGGTGCTGCTCGGCTCGCTGCATGGCGATGGTGCGGGCCACCTTCTCGGTGGAGACCACCTGGAAGACGTCACCCGCGGTGGGGACGTCGGGTAGGCCGGTCACCACCGCGGGGGTGGCCGGACCCGCTTCCTTCATCTTCTTGCCCTCATCATTCAGCAGGGCGCGCACCTTGCCGAAGATATGCCCCACCACCATGTTGTCCCCGACCCGGAGGGTGCCGGTCTGCACCAGCACCGTGGCCACCGGGCCTCGGCCCTTCTCGAGGTGGGCGTCGATGACGGTGCCAGCGGCCGGCTTGGCGGGGTTGGCCTTGAGTTCCTGGAGCTCCGAAACCAGCAGGATCATGTCCAGGAGGTCGCCGATGCCCTTCTTCTGCTTGGCCGAGACGGGCACCATGACGGTCTGGCCACCCCAGGCCTCCGGCACCAAGCCATGGTCGCTAAGCTGCCGCATGACCTGCTCCGGGTTGGCCCCTTCGCGGTCGATCTTGTTGATGGCCACCACGATGGGCACGCCCGCCGCCTTGGCGTGGGAGAGGGCCTCGATTGTCTGCGGTTGCACGCCATCATCGGCGGCCACCACCAGGACCACGACATCCGTGACCTGGGCGCCGCGGGCCCGCATGGCGGTGAAGGCTTCATGACCGGGGGTATCCAGGAAGACCACGGGGCGGCCCTTTTCCTCCACCGAGTAGGCGCCGATGCGCTGGGTAATGCCGCCCGCCTCCCCCGCCGCCACCTTGGTCTGTCGGATGGCGTCCAGTAGCGAGGTCTTGCCATGGTCGACGTGGCCCATGACGGTGACCACCGGCGGCCTGGGCCTCAGGTTGGCCGGGTCCTCTCCATCCAGGCTGAAGAGCTCGGAGCGGGTGGTCATCTTGACCTGGCTGGTGTCCTCGCCCACGATCTCCTCCGTGATGGCCGCGTCCATCGCCATCGGCGAGGCCTGGATGCCGAACGTGTCGGCGACCAGGGCAGCCGTGTCGAAGTCGATCTGCTGGTTGATGTTGGCCATGATGCCGTTGCGCATCAGTTCCTTGATGATCTCCACGGCGCTGACGCCGAGGTACTCCCCCAGCTCCTTCACGCTGACGCTGGGCGGTAGCTGGACCCCCTTGGTCTCGCTGGGCTTGGCGGCCTCCACCGGGGCGGCCGCCTGGGCGAACTGAGTCCGCGCCGCGGCCTCCTGGTCCGGGGTGAGCACGGCCATGGCATGCCGCGGGGCACGCCGATACGTCTTCAGGAACTCCAGGATGTCGCGGGCCTCGACCCCGAGGTCGCGCGCCAGCTGTTGAACTTTGATGCCACGGGTCTGAGTAGCGATACGAACTCCTCTGAATGAACTCTGGATTACGCCGAACTAAGGAATGATACTAGTCGCCTGAACTGAATTCAGTATTCCCGCGGACAGCCGCAGCCAATCCTCTCGACGGATGGGACCCCCCAGCGCCCGCTCCAGGCTCCGCTTCTTCTCCGCGACTCGCCAGCAGGCTGGGTCCCGGCACAGGTAAGCCCCCCGACCCGGCGCCCGCCCGGTCGGGTCGACGGCTACGCCGTCGGCGCCGCGGACCAGCCGGACCAGCTCGCGCTTGGGCTTGGATTGCCGGCAGGCGACGCACGTTCGTAGCGGGGGCGGGCTAAGCCGTGGTGGCGTGTCTGGCCTCGCTCTCCGCCGCGGTCACCGGCTTGATGTCGATTCGCCATCCCGTCAGCTTGGCGGCCAGCCGGACGTTCTGGCCCTCCTTGCCGATGGCCAGGGACAGCTGGCCCTCCGGGACATGCGCCGTCGCCGTTCGGCCGGCGCGGTCGATGTCGACGCCCAGCACAGTCGCCGGGCTGAGCGCGTTGGCCACCAGCGTCGGCTGGTCATCTGCCCACGGAATGAAGTCCACCCGCTCGTTGCCCAGCTCGCTCACCACCGACCGGTGCCGGACTCCCCGCGGCCCGATGCAGGCCCCCACCGGATCCAAGCCCGGCTGCGTCGCCGACACCCCAACCTTGGTGCGGACCCCGGGTTCTCGGGCCAACGCCCGGATTTGCACCGCCCCCGAGGCCACCTCGGGGATCTCGAACTCGAGCAGCCGGCGGATGAAGGCCTTGTGGGCTCGCGAGACCAGGACCTGGGCGCCGCGCCCGTGCCGCCGCTGCTCCAGCAGCAGGACCTTGACCCGCTGGCCCGGCCGCAGCGACTCGCCCGGGATCTGCTCCTCCGGGGGCATGACGCCTTCCGCTTTGCCCAGCTCGAGGTAGACGACCTTCTCGCCACCGTGCTCCTCGATTCGATCCACGACGCCGCTCACCATCTCGCCGCGGTGCTCGAGCACGTCTTTGAGGACCTGGTCTTTCTCCGCCTCGCGCAAGCGCTGGAACACCACCTGCTTGCTGATCTGGGCGGCCAGGCGGGCGAAGTCCTCGGTGGGAATCGACACTTCGAGACTCTCCCCTAGCGCCGCCTCCGGACGCTCACGCCGAGCGTCCGCCAGGGAAACCTCCGTGGCGGCGTCCTGCACTCGGTCGACCACCGTACGCCGGCCGAAGATGGACACCTGCGCCGTGTCCGGATCGATCCGGACTCGAGCGGTGTCGGCGTTAAAGGCGCGCCGGTAGGCGGTGGCGAGGGCGCTCTCCACCAGCATGAGAAGCGAATCCTTCGAGATCCCCTTCTCCTCCTGGATCTGGTCGAGCGCCTTGATGAAATCAGACTTCAGCACGAAGGACCAGAACCCGCCTAGAACTCGACGGCCAGGCGCGCCGCCACGAGGTCCCGGAAGGGGACGGCGACCAGGCGTTCCTTTTTGCCGTCACGCAGCTGGAGCTCGATGGTATCGGTGGAGACGGCGATCAGGCGGCCTTCGGAGACCTGTTCCTGATCGCCCACCCGGTAGCGGAGGTTGGCGCGCTTGCCGAGGAAGCGGCGAAACTCATCAGGCGTGCGCAGCGGCCGCTCCGCCCCCGGCGAGGATACCTCGAGCTCGTAGTGATCGGGGAGCAGGTCGACCTGATCGAGCAGCGGGCTGAGCGAATGACTGACCCGCTCGCAGTCGTCGAGCGACACGCCCTCCGGCCGGTCGATCATGATCCGCAACAGGCGGTGACCGCGGCCGCCGGTTAACTCGAGATCGTAGAGCTCGAACCGCAGATGCGTGAGGGTCGGGGTGATCAGCGCGCGGATCTGATCCGCCAGGGCCTGGGTCTCCGCCATGAGATTGCTAACGACTGCGGGGACCGCACCCCAGGAGCTTCGCCGTATTCATTTCGTGGCTAGTATAGAGGCCCCCAAGCCCGGATTCGGCTCTATCAGACGTACACCTCATCGACAAAGCACCAGCTCCAGTCCTCCCCCGGCTCGAACGAGCGGATGATCGGGTGTTTCGTCTTCTGGAAGTGCTTGGTCGCGTGCTTGTTCTTCGAATCGTCGCAACAGCCCACGTGGCCACACTCGCGGCAGAGCCGCAGATGAAGCCACTCGTCTCCGGTCTTCAGGCATTCCTCGCAGCCTTCCGGTGTGCGCGGCGGCAGGTCCCGAATCTGGTCGAGGTGGGTACAGACTTTGGTCTTAGTCTTTGCCATGGCCTCCTCCTTATACCCATTGTGAGCGGTTCTCTCCCACCCCCTCATGGGAGGGTCGGGGTGGGGTGAGCCCTACCGCTGGGCCGGGCGCCGCCATCCCAGGCTTCTCGCCCGCCCCCTCAGGGGGAGGGTCGGGGTGGGGGTGAGCGCTAGCGCTGGGCCAACCGGCGCCACACCACCAGCAGTGGGCTGGCGTTGAAGATCGACGAGTACGTCCCGCTGACGATCCCGATCAGCAGGGCCAGAGTGAAGCCCTTGATGTTGGGCGGGCTGATCAGGAACAGCGCCACCAGGACGAAGACGACGGTCATGGACGTGTTCAGGGACCGGGCCAGCGACTGGATGATGCTCAGGTTGACCGTCTGCTCGAAGTTGAGCCGGCTGGCCACCTTCAGGTTCTCGCGGATCCGGTCGAAGATGACGATCGTGTCATGGACGGAAAAGCCGATGACGGTCAGCGCCGCGGTCACGAACAGGGTGTTGATTTCGCCGATGGGCAGATTGAAGACCCGGCCCAGGATCGAGTAGACCCCGGTGAGCACGAAGACGTCGTGCAGCAGGGCCAGGATGGCGCACACGGCGAACCGAAGGGAGGCGAACCGCACGCGGAGGTAGATCATGATCAACAGCGAGGCACTCGCAATCAGGCCTCCAGCGCCGATCACGAGTTCCCGGGCGACCGTGGGCCCGACCAACTGCGTTCCGGACCGGCTCGGGTCGATCGCCCCAAACTTGGCAGCCAGGTCGTTCTCGAGGTTCTGCTGGGTGGCCTGGCCCAGCGGCTTGGTCGTGATCAGCACGCCATTGGCCGTGGTCTGCTGAACCGTCCCGTCGACGCTGAACGTGTCCACCTCGCGCTGGATGGCGCTCGCCTGTACCGGGTTGGCGAAGACCAGGTTGAGCTGGCTGCCGCCCTGGAAGTCGATCCCGAGGCGGAAGCCGAGCACGGCCATGGAGACAATCCCGGGCAGGATGATCAGCAACGACAGCCCGAAGTACCAGTTCCGCCGCCCGACGATATTCATCAGGCTGCCTTGGGGGGCGCCTGCACGCCGTAGAAGGACAGCCGCCGGGCCGCCTGCATCCCGGCCACCACCTGCAAGAACTGCTGGGTGGTAACGATGGCCGAGAACATGCTGACCGCCACGCCGATCGCCAGGGTGATGGCGAAGCCCTTGATCAGCGGCGCCCCGAAGAAGGCGAGTACCCCGCAGGTGATCCAGGTCGAGATGTTGGAGTCGCGGATGGCCGGCCAGGCGCGCTTCACCCCGACCTCCATGGCCGCACCCAAGGTGCGCCCGGAGCGTAATTCCTCCTTCACCCGCTCAAAGATCAGGACGTTGGCGTCCACCGCCATCCCGACCGAGAGGACGAACCCCGCCAGGCCGGCCAGCGTCAACGTGACACCGAACAGCTTGAAGATGGCCAGGACGGCGCCAGCGTAAATCATCAGCGCCAGGCTGGCCACCACGCCGGGTAGCCGGTAGTACAGGATCATGAACAGGACGACGATGGCCAGCCCCAGGCCTCCGCCCAAGAGGCTGAGGCGCACCGTGTTGGCCCCCAGGGTGGCGCCCACCGCCGTGTTCGAAATGACGTTGACGGACCCTGGCAGCGCGCCGGAGTTGAGCTGCAGCGCCAGCTGGGTGGCGCTGTCCGCGGTGAAGCCACCGGTGATGATGGCCTGGCCGCCGGCGATCTCGCTCTCCACGCCCGCGTCCTCGACCAGGTTCTTGTCCAGGAAGATGGCGATCTTGTTATCGGGCGGCTGGTCGGCCCCGGCCACCCGGTGGGAGAAGCGCTCCTTGGTCAGGGTGTCGAACAACTGGGCGCCCTGGGAGTTGAGGGAGATCGAGACATCCGGCAGGCCGGTCGAATCGGTGGAGCGGGCGGCATTGGTGATCATGCTGCCGTCGATGTGCGTCCATTCGGGCGTGTAGCCGGCATACTTCTGCGCATCGGTCGGGTTGAGCTGGCCGAGCACGGTCGCGCTTGGCTTCCCGGGGACCCACTTCCATATGGTCAGGTAGGCGGTCTTGCCGATCAGGTCCTCGGCCTGCTTGAGGTTGACCCCGGGCAGCTCTACGATGATTCGGTCGGCTCCTTCCGATCGCACCACCGGCTCGGAGAAGCCGGCGGCGTTCACCCGGTTTTCGATGATGAACAGGGCGCGATCGCGCGCCTCCGACAGCGTGATGCCTGAGCGCACGTTGGTGATCTGCAGCTCCAGGTGGGTGCCGCCCACCAGGTCCAACCCTTTGTGCACGTAGATCTGCCAGTTGATGCCCAGGGCCGGCACCGAGATGGTGGGCTTGTCCGCCAGTGGCTTATCGAGCCCCTGCCCGCTGGTAAACCGGTAGATATACGAGTAACCGTCGATGAACGCCGCCAAAAGGGCGACGCCCAGGATGACGAGAAGCCACTTACCGCTGGCCCGCATGCCGAACGAAAAGTATATAGAGGCTCAAATTCAGGCCCGAGTCGGGTCGAGGCTAACTGCTTAAAGCGGCGCGCTCTGCCACTCGGTGCGCAGGTCCCCGAACAGCGCAGCTAGCGAACCCGAGCCGATGCCATCACGAATCCGGTCCATCAGCCGGAGCAGCACGAAGAGGTTATGGATCGATGCCAATCGGTGGGCCAGGATCTCACCCGCCATGAACAGATGCCGAAGGTACGCCCGACTGAAACGCTGGCAGCTGTAGCAGCCACAGCCGTCGTCGAGCGGCCCCGCGTCGTCGGCGAAGCGGCGATTCCGCAGGTTGATGCGTCCGCCGCGGGTCAGGACCGAGCCGTTGCGCGCGATCCGGGTGGGCAGCACGCAGTCCATCAGGTCCACGCCGCGGGCCACCGCCTCGATGAGGTCGAAGGGGGTGCCCACCCCCATCAGGTAGCGGGGCCGGTCGCGCGGCAATTCGCCGGCCTGGAGCTCGAGCAGTTCGAGGGTGAGCGCCTTCGGTTCACCCAGGCTCAGTCCGCCGACGGCATATCCATCGAAGGCCAGGCTTCGGAGTGCCAGCGCGCTTTGGCGGCGCAAGTCTCGGTTGAACCCACCCTGGGCGATGCCGAATCGAAGCTGCCCGGAGCCCGGGGCCGCGGCCAGGCAGCGCTCCGCCCAGCGGTGGGTCCGCTCCAGGGCGGCGCTGGCGCGGTTGGCGTCCGAGGGCCACGGCACCGGCTCATCGAAGGCCATGGCGATGTCCGAGCCCAGCTCGCGCTGAATCGCCATCACCGACTCCGGCGTGAAGCGCTGCTCGCTGCCGTCGAGGTGGGACCGAAAGGTGGCGCCCTCGTCACTGACGCGGACCAGGTGGTCGAGGCTGAAGACCTGGAAGCCGCCGCTGTCGGTCAGGATGGCTCCCGTCCACCCCATGAAACGATGCAACCCGCCCAGCCGGGCGATGCGGTCCGCGCCCGGCCGCAGCGCCAGGTGGTAGGTGTTGCCCAACAAGACCTGCACCCCGAGCGTGGCCAGGTCGTCAGGGCTGAGCGCTTTCACACTGGCCTGGGTGCCCACCGGCATGAAGGCCGGCGTCTCGATCACCCCATGCGCAGTCTGCAGCCGGCCCCGGCGGGCGCCCGCCTCCTCGCGGACCAGCTCAAACACTGCGGCCGGTGATCAGCATGCAATCCCCGAAACTGTAGAAGCGATAGTTTTCCCGGATGGCCTCTTGGTACGCCTGCAAGATCCGCTCTCGCCCGGCGAAAGCGCTGACCAGCATCAGCAGCGTGCTCTGCGGGAAGTGGAAGTTGGTGAGCAACGCATCGACCACCCGGAACCGAAAGCCCGGGCGGATGAAGAGCTCGCTCCAACCCTGGCCGGCACGGAGGGTTCTCGTGTCCGTGGCGCAGGTCTCAAGGACGCGTACCGTAGTGGTGCCCACCGCCACCACCCGGCCGCCGCGTTTGTGCGCGCGCTCGACCGCCTCCACCACCCTGGGTGACAGCTCATAGGCTTCTCGGTGCATCCGATGCTCGGCCGGGTCCGCCTCCTGAACCGGCCGGAACGTATCAAGCCCAACATGCAAAGTCACGAACTCGATTGCCACGCCGCGGGCCCGTACGGCATCCAGCAACCGCTGCGTGAAGTGCAGCCCGGCGGTGGGGGCGGCGGCGGAGCCCTCTTCGCGCGCGTAGATCGTCTGGTAGCGATCGGCATCGGCCAGCCGCTCCCGGATGTAGGGCGGCGTCGGCATCTCCCCCACTCGGTGCACCTCGTCCAGGGGACGCTCCACCCCGTAGAGCCGGACCGACCGGGTCCCCTCCGCGTCCCCGTTCCCGATCTCGACCTGCAGCGCCGATCCGCCGACCTGGACCGTCGTCCCGGGCTTGAGCTTGCGGCCTGGCCGGACCAGGGCCTCCCACCACCCATCCTGGGCGGGACGGAGCAGCATCACCTCGGCCTCTCCCCCACCGGCGCGCACCCCCCGCAACCGAGCCGGCAGCACGCGGCTGTCGTTGAAGATCAGCAGGTCGGCCGGAGCAAGGAAGCGCGGCAGATCCCGCACGGTCGCGTGCTCGAGGCGGTCGGCCATGGGGTCGAGTACCAGCATGCGGCCGGCATCGCGCTCCACCGGCGGGTGCTGGGCGATCAGCGACTCAGGGAGGGGATAGTCGAAGTCGCTCGTCTTCACCTGATCGAAGCGTAACCACCACGATGGGGGCCGCGGCCAGGCAGACGGCCGCGCTCAGCACCAGCGTGGCAAGGAAGCCGAAGTGGGTGACCAGTGGGGTGCCACCCACGCTCCCCACTCCCAGCGCCGCCGCGAAGCTGCTGCTAAACAGGGCCATGGCGGTTCCGCGGTCCCCCTCGTCGCTGCGCTTGCTCAGCTCCAGCAGCGTCGGCGGAATCAGGAAGGCGGCACCGGCCCCGGTTCCCGCACCCGACAGCACCAGCACCGGCAACGACGGCGGCCAGAGCAGGGCCAGCACCGCCAGATCGGTGAGGACGATACCGGTCACCAGCAGCCAGCGGGTGCCGATCCGATCCGTGAGCCACCCGGCGGGGATTCGCAACAGCATGATGGCGATGGCATCGGCGGTGAAGAACCAGCCAACATTGCCACCGTGATGCTGCGTCACATAGATCGGCAGAAAGGCCGTGATCACGCCCCAGTACACGATGGTCAGGAAGGTGGCGGCCAGCAGCGGCGTCCAGCTGGCGCGATAGGTGAACACGCTGGCGCGGGCAGCCGATGGCCGGCCGGCTCTAAGGCGCAGACCCGCTACCATCCCCGCCGCGGCGGCGGCCACCGCCGTACCAAAAAGCACGCTCGGGCCACGGCTCAGGAGCCAGAGTCCCAGCGGCGGGGCGATGGCCAGGGCAATGTTCTGGATCACGCCCACCACCCCGAAGGCGGTGGCCCGCTGTCGCGGCCCGACCAGGCTGGGCAGGAGCGTGTAGGCGGCGGGCAGCAGCAGGGCGATCCCGAGGCCCTGCAAGACGCGGGCCACCGAAATCGGCACGACTTCCGGGGCAACCACGAAGAGCACGGCGGCCGCCAGGTAGAGCGCCGGCCCGGCCCGCAGCGCCAGCCCCGCCCCCCAGCGATCGATCACCGGTCCGGACAGCAGCGTGGCCACTAACTGGACGCCGAAGGCGAGCCCCACCAGCAGGCCCACCGTCGAAAGCGAGAAACCGCGATCCCGGTAGAGGTAGATCGGCAGCGTCCCACTGAACAGGAACAGCGAGAAGGACGCTAGGAAGACAATGGCCGCCAGCGTGATGGCCCGATCCCAGTGGACCGCCGGCCGCCCGGCCGGCGATTTGTCTAGAGCAATCGCGGTTGCTCGGTCGCTTTGACCAGTCCCAGGTGGTCGTAGGCGAGCTTGGTGGCGACTCGCCCGCGGGGTGTCCGCGAGAGGAACCCGAGCTGCATCAGGAAGGGCTCATAGACATCCTCGATCGTCTCCGGATCCTCCGAGACCGAGACGGCCACCGTCTCCACGCCCACCGGCCCGCCGTCATACTTTTCAACAATCGTCCGCAGGATTCGGCGGTCGACCGAGTCCAGCCCCAGGTCATCCACCTCCAGCATGGACATGGCCGCCAGGGCCACTCCTTCGTCGATGTAGCCCGACGCGCGGACCTGGGCATAGTCCCGCACCCGGCGCAACAGGCGATTAGCGATCCGGGGGGTGCCCCGGGCGCGACGAGCGATGGCGCTGGTGCCGGCCTCGTCGATCGCCACATTTAACAGCCGCGCCGACCGAGTCACGATCTGGAAGAGGTCCTCGGTTTCGTAGAAATAGAGCGCGTAGACCGCTCCGAACCGGTCCCGCAGGGGGGCCGAGAGCATCCCCTGGCGGGTGGTAGCACCGATCACCGTGAATCGCGGCAGCTGCAGGCGCAGCGGGGTGGCGCCCGCGCCCTTGCCGCTGACCCAGTCGAACTTGAAATCCTCCATCGCCGGGTACAGGCTCTCCTCCACCGGGCGGGCCAGGCGGTGGATCTCGTCGATAAAGAACACGTCCCGGTCCTCCAGGTTCATCAGGATGGAGGCCAGCGCGCCCTGGTGCTCGATCGCTGGGCCGGAGGTGGTGCGGATGTTGACCTCCATCTCGTTGGCCAGGATGTTGGCCAGGGTCGTCTTCCCCAGGCCCGGAGGGCCGGCGATCAGGATGTGCTCCACCGGTTCCTGGCGCTGGCGGGCCGCCGAGATCAGGACTTCGAGATTGGCCTTGACTCCGGTCTGGCCGATGAACTCGGCCAGCCGGCGCGGCCGCAGCGTGGTCTCGAACTCGCGTTCCTCGACCTGCTCCTTGCCGGCGACCAGCCGGTCAGTCACGCCGATCGAGCCCCCGAAGCGCCACCGTGACCAGCTCCTCCACGGATCGGCCTCCCCCGTTACCCGCCGCCGCGTGGCGCACCGCCTCGCGGGCCTCGCCCGGCGTATAGCCGAGGCCGGTCAACACGGCCAGCGCCTGGGTGACCGCGTCGCCGGCCGCGCCGGGCAGCGGCTCGGCCGCGAACATCTCCTCTTTTAGCTTGCCCTTGAGCTCGAGCACGACCCGAGCCGCGGTTTTGGGTCCGATTCCCGGGATCGTGCTCAGGAGGGCGGCGTCTTCGTTCAGGATGGCCCGGCTGATCACCTTGAGCTCGGCCCGGCTCAAGATCGCCAGGGCCGCTTTCGGTCCGATGCCCTTGACCGACAGGAGGAGCTTGAAGAAGGCAAGTTCCTCGGGACTGCTGAACCCATACAGAGCCAGGATGTCCTCTCGCACGTGGGTGTAGGTGTAGAGGCGCACCGGCTCCCCGGTCTTTCCCAGCTGGGTGAAGGTGCGAGCACCGACGGTCACGAGGTAGCCCACCCCGTTCACGTCCACGATGAGGGCGTCGGCGCCCCGGTGCAGCAACGTGCCGGACAGGCTGGCGATCACACCCGGACGCCTACCGGGGCCCGGCTCAGCACCGTTCGGAGCCGGCCGGCGTGGTGATGGCAGATGGCGACCGCCAGGGCGTCAATAGCATCGTCCGACTGGGGCAACGCCCGGGTGCGCAAGACCGCCTGCACCATCTTCAGCATCTGCGACTTAGTGGCCCCGCCGAACCCGGTGACCGAGAGCTTGACCTGCGGCGGCGTGTACTCGTGAATGCGGGCGCCGCCCTCGATGGCCATCAGGATCGCCACCCCGCGAGCCTGGCCCACCGCCATGGCCGTGCGCACGTTCTTGGAGAAGAACAGTTCCTCCACCGCCACCACCTCGGGCTGCAGCTGGGCCATCAGCCCGCGCAGCTCCTGAGCCAGGACGCGCAGCCGGTCCGGGTCGGGCAGGCTGGCGGGGGTCTTGATGGTGCCACTGCGGACCACCAGCAGCCGGTCCCCCTCTCGGCGCACCGCCCCGTAGCCGGTATCCGCCAGACCCGGATCGATTCCCAGCACGAGCACGCCTTTCCCTCCTCCCGCGAACTCCGTCGAGCCGTCAGGCGCTTTCGCTGATCCGTTCCAGCACGTCCGCCGGCACGTCGATGTTCGAGTAGACCGCCTGGACGTCGTCGAGCTCCTCCAGGGCGTCGAGCAGTTTCAGGACCGAGGCGGCCCTGGTCTCATCGAGGCTGATCGTCTGCGACGCGTTCATGGTGACTTCGGCGGACTCGATCGCGTAGCCCTTCTTCTTGAGGGCATCACGCACCACGTGCAGCTGGTGAGGGTCGGTCACCACGTCGACCGACGCGCCGTCGACCCGGGCGTCGGCGGCCCCCAGCTCGATGGCCTCCAGTCCGACCTCATCGGGGTCCTTCTTCTTGGCATCAACGGTGATCTGCCCCTCCCGGTGGAACATCCAGGCCACGCTGCCCGTGGCCCCCAGGCTGCCGCCGGCCCTAGTGAACAGGTTCCGAATCTCGCCCGCGGTCCGGTTTCGGTTGTCGGTGACCGTCTCCACGATGATGGCCACCCCGCTGGGGCCGTAGCCCTCGAAGCGGAGCTCCTCCATCTGGGCGCCCCCCAGCTCGCCGGTCCCCCGCTGGATGGCCCGCTTGATGTTGTCCTGGGGCATGTTGACGTCGCGCGCCTTTTCGATCGCCAACCGCAGGCGATAGTTGCCGTCCGGGTTGCCGCCCCCTTCCTTGGCCGCGATGGTGAGCTCACGCGCCACCTTGGTGAACTGCTGGCCTTTGCGGGCGTCCGTGGCCGCCTTCTTGTGCTTGATCGTCGACCATTTGGAATGTCCGGACATGGCAGAACCCGACCTGAAAGTCTACTGCACCACGAGCCGCACTGCGTGGTGCCGGCCGCGTCTCAAGAGCATGCCCGTCTCTGGCGTGACGACTCCATCCGGATGCACGACAAGTTGCTCGTTAATGAATATCCCATTCTGGCTGACGAGCCGGCGCACCTCGCTCTTGCTGTTTGCAAGTCCCGCATCTATGAAGAGCTGGGACAGTGGCCGAGGATCGGGCTTAATAGGCCGATTCTTGTACGAGACGTGCGTACGGATGTCTTCGTAAACGTGCTCCGCCTCGAGCGGACTTCGAAGCTCGGCGATAATCAGCTTGGCTAGTTGCTTCTTGAGCTCTAACGGGTTCTCCCCGAGCTTGAGCCGGACCTCTATCTCTCTCAGCTCGCCAGGCGACATCAGCGTTGCAAGGCGGAAATAGCGCGGGATTAGGGAGTCTGGAATGCTAAGGATCTTTCTGTAGATCTCCTGTGGCTCCTCGTCGATCGCGACGTAGTTGTCAAGGCTCTTGCTCATCTTCTGGATACCATCGATCCCCTCAAGGAGGGGGGTGGTCATGATGTCCTGGGCTGGCTGGCCGAAAGCTTGCTGTATGTCGCGGCCGACCAGCAGATTGAAGGTCTGGTCTGTCCCACCAAGTTCGAGGTCTGCCTTGACCGCTACCGAGTCATAAGCTTGCAAAAGCGGATACAGCAACTCATGTAGGCCGATGGGCCGCGCCTCCCTATGGCGCTTGGCGAAGTCCTCGCGAGCAAGCATCTTGGCAACTGTGTAATAGCTCATTAGGCGAACTAGATCAGCGAGGTTCATCTTGTCGAACCACTCTGACTGCCAGCGGACCTCGGTTTCCGCTTCGTCCAAGATCTTCCAGGCCTGCTGCAAGTACGTCCCCGCAGCGGATTCAACTTCTTTACGGCTGAGTTGCGGCCGCGTCGCGCTCTGCCCAGACGGATCCCCAATCTGCGCTGTTGTATCGCCGATGATCAGTATGGCTTTGTGGCCCCGCTCCTGGAAGCGCCGTAAGGCACGAAGAACCACGGTGTGGCCGAGGTGGATGTCCGGCCTGGTTGGGTCGAGCCCGAGCTTGACCCGCAGCCGATCGCCCCGGGCTAGGCGGTCCTGAAGGTGCTTGGCGTCAACGATCTCGACCGCCCCGGCGGTTAGCCGCTCCCAATCCTGCGCCGTTGCCTGTCCGTCCTTTGCCGTTTCGTCACCAACTCGTGTCGTCACGTGCAGGCGAGTATATACGCCATCCGAGTTGGGTTTGAATGCGCGCAGAGTCACCTTTTTTGGACCCAAACCGTTATAGTCGGCGGGTTTACATGCTGAGTAGACACGCCCTGGCCCGCCGGGCCGCCCTGCGAGTCCTCACCGTCACCCGCATGCGACGCCGCCGCAATGGGCGCGGCATGCTGGCGAAGTTCGCGGTCGTCACCCTGACCGTGCTCTTCACCATGAGCCTGGGCGGGGGGGCCGAGGCCTTCGATAAGTACCAGACGTACACTCGCGATCTCCCGGACACCAACTCGTTGCGGGTGCGCGAGCTGGCCCAGTCGACCAAGATCTACGACCGCAATGGGGTGCTGCTCTACGTCAAGCACACCTCGGAGGGGATCCGGACCGTGGTCCCGCTGAGTGCGATCTCGCCCCACCTGGTGCAGGCGACGGTCTCGCTGGAGGACCGCACCTTCTACACCCATCACGGCATCGACTTCCGCCGGGTCATTGGGGCAGCGCTGGCCGACATCACCCACGTGCGGGCCGCCCAGGGTGGCAGCACCATCACCCAGCAGCTGGTCAAGGCGACCCTACTCACCAATGAGCGCAGCGTCGAGCGCAAGATCAAGGAGGCCGTGCTGGCCCTCGACATCGAGCGCCGCTACACCAAGACCGAGATCCTGACTCTCTACCTGAACGAGATCTATTACGGCCATGAGGCGTACGGCGCCGAGGCCGCCGCCCAGACCTACTTCGCCAAGTCCGCCAAAGACCTGGACATCGCCGAGGCCGCCCTGCTGGCGGGCATCCCGAACGCCCCCTCCGACTTCGACCCCTTCGACCCGCAGACCGGCGACGCCGCCCGCAACCGCCAGCTCATCGTGCTGCGGGCCATGCTGCGCGACCACCACATCACCGCCCAAGAATACGACACGGCCGTGAGCGAGAAGCTGGTCTACAAGAACGGCACGCTGCAGCAGAACGTGACGGCCCCCTGGTTCGTGGACTACATCCTGCAGACGCTCGACCGCCAGTACGGTCCGGAGGTGGTGCGGGCCGGCGGCCTGCAGGTGACCACCACCCTGGATTCCGGGCTGCAGAAAATCGCCGAGGCGGCGGTAGCCAGCAATGTCAACCGGCCCGACCTGCGCGCCAAGAATGTCAACAACGGGGCGGCCGAGGTGATCGACCCGGCCACCGGGCAGGTGCTGGCCATGGTGGGCAGCGCCAACTACTACGACCGGGGCATCGGCGGGGAATTCAACGTCATTACCAGCCGGCCCGGGCGCCAGCCCGGCTCGTCCTTCAAGATCTACGTCTACTCCACGGCCTTTTCCAATGGGTTGGGGCCGGCCAACGTCTCCAACGACGAGGAGGGCAAGATCAACGGCCAGCCCTTCGTGGACTGGGACCACAAGAGCGAAGGCATCATCACCCTCCGCCAGGCCCTGTCGGAATCCCGCAACATCCCGGCCATCTTGCTGCTCAAGCAGCTCGGCTACGCTCGGGTCTTCCAGACCGCGCGGATGATGGGCCTCACTTCCTCGAACCTGACGCCGGAGCGCGGCCTCGGCCAGGCGATCGGCGCCAGCGAGGTCATCCCCCTGGAACACTTCAACGCGTTCGCCGTGCTGGCCAACGGCGGGGTGCGTCACGACCCCGTGGTGATCCTGAAGGTCACCGACAGCAACGGCAACACCCTGACCGAGTGGAAGCCGACCCCCGGGGTGCGCGTGCTCAGTCCGCAGGTGGCCTGGCTGGTGAACGACGTGCTGAAGCCGGTAGGCGCGCCGCTCCACATCACCCGCCCGTTTTCCTCCAAGACCGGCACCACCGAGAACTGGCACGACTCCTGGTTCATTGGCTACAACCCCGACATCGTCATCGGAACCTGGATGGGACACACGTGCGCCGGCGTCTGCCCGCCCGGCGAGAACTCCGACCTGTCCACGCCGGCCGGGGTGGTCTGGGGCGCCTTCGGTCCGGGCCTGATCTTCCGCGACATCTTCAATGCCTATGAGGCCAGCCAGCCGGTGCACGATTGGACCCGACCCGATGGCCTCAAGCAGGTGACGGTGTGCAAGGCGAGCGGGCTGCGCGCCACGGCCGCCTGCTCATCGGCAGGACAGACCGTGACGGACTGGTTCGTCGCCGGCCTGACCCCCAACCGGGACGACGACTGGTACAAGGTGGTCCGCGTCTGCACGACCGACGGACTGCTGGCCGCCCCGGACACACCAACCCAGCTGATCGCCACCAAGACCTTCGTGGTCTATCCGCCGGGGTACCCGGACGAGCTCAAGGCCAAGGACAACCCGACCATGCCGACCCAAACCTGCAGCGTGATGACGGAAACCATCCCGCCCACCCTCCAGCCGCTGATGCTGACCCAGCTCCCGGACGGGGGCATCACCATCACGGCGGTCCCGCAGGACGATCAGGCGATCATGGAGGTCGATTTCTTCCTCGACGGCGGGAGTACGCCGATCGCCATCATCAGGCAAGGCCCCTACCAGGTGACCATCCATATCCCGGGGCCTCACACCCTCATCGTGCAGGCCTACGACTACAACCCGAGAAATGCCCCGGCGGTCGGCCAGACCACCTTCACGGTTATGGCGCCCTTCCAGCCCCAGCCGTCGCCCTAGCCCGGGTTCGGGCTCAGGTGAGCCGGATCTCCCGAGTCTTCTTGGGTGCTGGCAACGGGGCCGACCCGCCGTCGGGTTGGGAAGCGGTCGCCCCCGGAGGCTGATGCTGGTCACGGAAGGTCACCGGGACCGCTGCGTCGCGTCGCACCTCGAGCCTGAAGACGTCTGGCCTGGAGTAGTGACCGGCCACGTCCAAGGTGCGATGCGCGCTGGCCGCTTGCGCCGGGTCGCACTCGGCGTACAGGATGCCGTGCTTCTTGTTGAGCGGTCCGGCGACAATGGTGCCGTTGGGCGCCACGATCACCGAGTCGCCCTCGTTGATCCACTCCTCGGGTTCGGGAAAAAGGGCGGCTCGATGGGGGAAGCCCTCCGGGATATCCCGCCCCTGCAGGGAGGTGCCGTTGCTGAGCACCCAGCAGCGTCCCTCGCGGGCGATGTGGACCATCGATGAGACCCAGGCCGGCCCCATGTCCCAGGTGGGAGCGACATAAATTTCCACGCCTTCCGCGTAGAGCGCGTAGCGGGCCAGCGGCATGTAGTTTTCCCAGCAGATGAGCCCACCCAACCGGCCGGCTGGGGTGTCCAGCACCTTCAGCCCAGCGGCATCGCCGACGCCCCACACCATCCGTTCGGGGTTAGTGGGCATCAACTTGCGGTGGCGATTCACGATCTCGCCCTCGGCGCTGACCACCACCACCGTGTTGTACAGCGTGCCACGGCTGAACGAGGCATCCCGCTCCTGGAGGCCGACCACGACGGTCGCGCTGTGACGTCGAGCCGCGGCCAGGATCGGATCCAGCTGGTCCGTACTCAGGTCGACCGCCTGGCGGACCAGCTCGGCATGGATCTCGGCGGTCAGCTGGGAGTCCGTGCCCGGCCGGAGCCGCCAGATCCACTCGGGATAGCCGGGGATATAGGTTTCGGGAAAGGTGATCAGCCTCGCCCCGTGCGACGCCGCTTCATCGATGCTCTCCACGGCCCGGGCGATGGTCGCGCTGCGATCGAGTAGTACCGAAGGTCGCTGCACGACCGCCACCTGCGAGTTCACCGTGGACGCTGGCATATCGGGTTAGTATGGCATCGGCCCAGCCCGGCCAAAAAGCATCGCCGTCGAATCACACCGGGCGCGCGCGCACCGAGAGGCTCCCGCTCCCGGCGATCGTGAACCGGTAGGGGAAGTCCGCCGCTCGGCGAATCCCGATGCGCGTTCCAACCTCCACCAGCCGGTCGTCAATCGGTTGGCCGGCCGCGATCCCCAACGGGCCGCGGGTCAGATCCAACCCGTTGTGCCGGAGGGTGAGGCCGAAGGCCTTGCAGATCTTTCCCGGCCCGCTGCAGAGGCGCTCGTCCCCGCCCCGCACGCCGTGGTCCTGCATGACGGCCAGCCCCCCGAGCGGCTCGAGCGAGCGCAGCAGGACCGCGCCGGCCGTGCCCCTCCGCCCGGCCACCACGTTCAGGCAGTGGTGCATGCCGTAGGTGAAATAGACGTAGGCGTACCCGGCGGGACCGAACATGACCATGTTCCGAGGGGTGGCCCCGCGGTAGGCGTGGGAGGCGGGATCGGCCGCGCCGGTGTAGGCCTCGGTCTCCACGATGCGGCCGCTCAGCAGCCCCTTGGGCGAGTCGAAGAAAAGGATGCGACCCAGTAGGTCGCGCGCCAGGGTCACCGGGTCGCGCGCGTAGAAGGCGCGGCCCAGCCGCGGTCGGGTCAGGGAATCGGGGCGCTCGATAACGTCAGCCTCGCGCCGGATCAGGGTGCCTATCCGATTGGGACCCTCACGCGGGGGCGAGCTGCTTGCTCAGCTCCCAGTCGTGGCCAAAGGGGTCGGTAACACGGCCAGTTCGCCACCCGTACTCTTCGTGCATCGCCGCTCTGATGGTGGCCCCGCCGGCGACCGCCCGCTCGAACACCGAGTCTGGATCGTCGACCGACAGGATGATCCGAACCGACCCGGTGACCCGGCCGTCACGGCTGGCTGCGACGTCGTTCTGGACCCAGAACATGGCTCCCCCAATCGACAGCTGCGCGACCGCGATGGCCCCATCGTCCCCGGCGAGCCGGTAGACCTCGACCGCGCCGAACGCCGCCCGGTAGTACTCGACCGCCCTCGTCGCATCGCGGACCGAAAGCCACGGCGCAATGGTCGGACTGGTCGTGGACTTCACGGCTGGACCGCGACGCTCGGACCCTCGGGCTCAGGCCTCATCGCGCCATTATGCGTGAGTCATTCCGCTGGCTGACGTGCCCCGGGGTCTCGTCGCCCGTGCGACTCGCTGAGGTTGAGCCTAGTTCGTTTGCAGTAGCTGCGTGAAGTACGTCCCGATGCTGCTGGGCAGCACGGCTGCGAAGATCACCTTCGTCAGTGGAAACAGCCCGTAGAAGTGGGGAGCAAAGAACGACCCCACGATCAACTCCTGTGCATGAACAAACGACGGCGGGTATGCATAGCCGGCCGGCAACGCGGTGTTGATCAAGCCGATGCCGATATAGAGGCCGAGCGACACTTCGACGACCCCAAGCACCGCGCCCAGCACGCCGCCGGAAGCGGCGTCGAACATGGCGGCCACCAGGCTTTCCAGGAAGCGGGAGTAGACCATGCCCAGGATCTCAAAGAGGAGGACGGACCCCACCACGATCCCGATGTAGGTGACCACGTGCGTCCACAACGCGGACGTCAAGCCAAAGGTGGATGCCACGTGGATGGAGCTGTTGGCGCTCACCAGGGTGGCCGCCCCCACGCCCAGGAAGAGTCCGATGAAGGCCACTACCCGCCTCATCACGCCAAAGCGGACGCCCAGCGTGATGTTGACCACCAGGGTGGCAATGATCATCAAGTCGAGGAAATCCATCAGGCCCTCACATCCGCGCCGAAGCGCCGCCGAAGCGCCGTGATGATGGCCTCATGGCGCTCTGAGACCTCGGCCGCCGTCAGGGTGCGATCGGCAGCCTGGTAGACGAGGCGGAACGAGATGCTACGGGTCCCCCACGGGAGTTGTGGCCCCTCGTATTCGCTGAGCATGGCAATCTCCCTTAACGTAGAACCGCCGTGCTCGTGCATAACTTGCAGCAGCTCGTTACTGGCTGCCTGGCGCGGAACGATCACGGTCAGATCGCGGCGGATGTCCGGAAAGCGGGCCAGCGGCGAGGCCTGGGGGACAGCCAGGCCGTATTCGACGAAGGGGTCGAACAGGACCTCCGCGACCACCGCCCGGCCGGGCAGCTCCAGCGTGCGCAGGACGCCGGGATGGACCTCGCCGACCGCGCCGATGACGGCGCCCTCGCGGATGATCTCCCCCGAGCGCCCCTGGTGGAAGCCTGCCACCGCGGCCTGCCGGACAGCCAGGGGCTGGCGCCCGATTCGCTGCCGGAGCAGGCGTAATCCGGCTTCCAGCCTGCGTAACGCCTGGGCCGCCGCCTCCGGCTGGCCACTGCTCACATGAGCGGCAACGGCCAGCAGCCGTGGCTCCTCCGGCCAGGCATCGCCCGCTCGGCCCCAGAATGCGGTCGCCAGTTCGAACAGCCGCGTGTCGGGTTGATCCTGGCGAGCGTTGAGGGCAAGATTCGCCAGCAGCCCGGAAAGCAGGCTGACCCGCAAGGTGTCGCGGCGTTCAAGGATGGGATTCCTGACGGTCAGCGCATCGGCGGGTGCCGATGGGAGACGGACGAGGGTCGCGGTATGGGCCTCCGCGAAGCTGTAGGTGACGGTCTCACTGAAGCCAAGGCCGGCCAGGAGTTCCCTGACGCGGTCGTCGGCGTCGGCGAGTTGGTAGACGTCGATCACCGGCCTTCGCTCGCCGGGCAGCGTGCTCGGCACGCGATCGTAGCCGTAGATGCGGCCGACCTCTTCCGCAATGTCTTCGGGGATCGAGCAGTCCAGCCGAAAGGCCGGCGGGGTGGCCCGCAGGCCGTCGGTGGTGGATTTCACTGCGAACTCAAGCCGCTCCAGGATGGACGAGGCCTGCCGCTTGGGGACGCTGACGCCCAGGATTCGGTCCAGCTCGGCGCTCCGCACCGTGATCGCCCGCTGGACCAGGGGGACGGGGTAGACGTCGACGGCCTGGACCTCGGTGCCCGAGGCGATCTCGGCCAGCAGCGCGGCGGCGCGATCCACGGCCGGCTTGCTGAGGGCCGGGCTCAGCCCCCGTTCGAACCGAGCCGAGGCCTCGGAACGTAGGCCGAGCGCCCGAGACGTGGCGCGGATCCGCCGCGGCTCCCAGGTGGCTGCTTCCAGGAGGACGGCCGTGGTGGCGGCCTGGACGGCACTGTCCGCGCCGCCAATGATGCCGGCCAGGGCCTGGGCCCGCTCGGCGTCTGCCACCACCAGGTAGTCAGGAGTCAGCTCGCGGGTCTTCCCATCGAGGCAGACGAGCCGCTCCCCGGCCCTGGCTCGGCGCACCACCAGTCGGCCGCCCGCCAGGCGATCGTAGTCGAAAGCGTGCATGGGCTGGCCGCTCTCCAGCATCACGTAGTTGGTGATGTCCACCACGTTGCTGATGGGTCGCACCCCGGCCGCGCGGAGCCGAGCCTGCATCCAGCTAGGGGACGGGCCGACCTTGACGCCGTGCATCAGCTGGCCGACGAAGCGGCGGCAGCCTTCCGCATCCTCAATCGTGATCGACGCCGGTCCGGCCGCGAGGGCCCTGCCCGGGCGCGAGGCGGGCGGTCGCAGCGCCGTGCCGTAGAGGGCGGCGATTTCCCGCGCGATCCCGAGGTGGGCTAGCAGGTCCGGACGGTTGGACTTGATCTCCATGTCCAGCACCGGACCGATCGGGAACAGGGTGCGGAGGTCCGCTCCCAGCGGGGCCTTCCGGTCCAGGACCATGATGCCGTCGGCATCCTCGCCCAGGCCGAGCTCAATGGCTGAGCACAGCATGCCCTCCGAGCGGACGCCGCGAAAGACCTCGGCGCTGATGGTCCGGTTGCCGAGGCGCGCACCGGCGCGAGCCAGCGGGACCCGGTCCCCCTTTGAAAGGTTGGTCGCGCCGGTGACCACCTCGATGCTGGCGTCCCCCGTCTTCACCCGCGCCAGCTGCAGCTTGGTGGCGTTCGGGTGCGGCCGAAGTTCGACCACCTCGGCCACCACCACGTCCACAAACGGTTCCTGGATGCGCTCCACCTCCATCCCGGCCAGGGTGAGGCGCTCGGCCAACGCGGCGGTATCAGCCGGCACGTCCACGTACTCGCGCAGCCAGCCAGCCGAGATCAGCACTAGAACTGCCTCAGGAACCGCACGTCGGGCTCGACGATGCTCCGGATGTCGGGCAGGTTGTACTTCAGCATGGCGATCCGGTCGGGGCCCATGCCGAAGGCGAAACCCGAGTACCGAGCGGGATCGATGCCGCCATTGCGCAGCACCTGTGGATGGACCATCCCCGCCCCCAGGATTTCCAGCCAGCCGCGCTTGCAGCTCGAGCAGCCGGCGCCGCCGCAGATCCCGCAGGAGACCGCCACCCCGACGCTTGGCTCGGTGAAGGGAAAGTGGTCGCCCGTCAACCGGATCCGGCGCTCGGCGCCAAAGATCGAGCGAGCGAAATACTCCAGCGTGCCCTTCAGGTCCGACAGGCGGATGTCGCTATCCACGCACAGCCCCTCGACCTGGTGGAACTGCGGCAGGTGGGTCGCGTCGTAGTCTCGCCGATAGACGCGGCCCGGTGCGATGATGCGGATGGGCGGCTGGTGCTGTTCCATGTAGCGGATCTGGACCGGGGAGGTATGGGTCCGCAGCAGCAGCGCGCCGGACCCCACGTAGAAGCTATCCATGTCGTCCCGCGCCGGGTGACCGGCAGGGATGTTGAGGGCCTCGAAGTTGTGCCACTCGTCCTCCACCTCGGGGCCGACGGCAACCGTGTAGCCGATATGGGAGAACACCGCCCGGATCTCGCGCATGATGAGCGTGATCGGGTGCAGATGCCCATACCCCTCGTCCTGCGGAATGAATGTGATGTCGAGCCACTCCTGCTCGGCCAGCCCGGCCCGGCGGGCTTCCTCGAGGGCGGCAGCCCGGGCCGCGATCGCCTCCTCCAGCTCTTTCTTCACCGCGTTCGCCCGCTCACCGGCCTGGGCCCGTTCGGTGGGCGGGAGACTCCCCAGACCGCGCAGGGTGGCGGTCAGCGTCCCCTTCTTCCCCAGCAGGGCGACCCGCAGCTGCTCCAGGGCCGTGGGGTCCTGGGCCGCCGCGATCTGGGAGTGCGCGGCCAGTCGTAGGCGTTCGAGATCCTCTGGCAGGTTAGCCATCAGAAGGCCCTCCCCGGACGCGCGCCAAGCGACGGTTGGGCGCTACGCAGAAGGCCGGCCGCGAGCCGGCCCGAGAAAGAAAGAAAGCCAAACCATGCCGCTCATGGTGCAGGCATGGTAGCACGATCTGGTCAGCTTTTTGCCGGGGAGCCTTTGGCCAGGTCGACCAGCTGGATGAAGGACTGGTCGTCCCGTACCGCCAGGTCGGCCAGCATCTTCCGGTTGATCGTAACCCCCGCCACCTTCAGGCCGTGCATGAACTGGTTGTAGGGCAGCCCATGGCTCCGGCTGGCGGCGTTGATGCGAGTGATCCAGAGCTTGCGCATGTCGCGCTTGCGCGCCCGTCGGTCACGGAAGGCGTACTGAAGCGAATGGAGGACGGCTTCATTTGCCGGGCGGAACAGCGTCCGGTGCGTCAGCCGGAAGCCCTTGGCCAGTTTGAGGATCTTCTTGTGGCGCCGCCGCGCTGGGACGCCGCGCTTGACACGAGGCATGGTCGATCACCTTCCTTCGACTTATCGGTACGGGAGCGCCCGGCGCACGATGGCCGCGTCGCCGCCCTGCAGAATGACAAGCTTGCTGTACTGCCGTTTGCGGCGCGCGCTCTTGTGCACGAGCAGATGGCTCTTCTGCCCGTGTGGCCGCACGATCTTGCCGGTCTTGGTGAACCGGAAGCGCTTCTGAGACGCCTTATGGGTGCGCAGTTTGGGCATTAGGTGCCCTCCGAGGCTGGCTTGGCGGCGGTCGGCGCCAACACCGGGGCCAGGATCATGATCATGTTCTTCCCTTCCAGCAGGGGGGTGCGCTCGACGCTGCTGATCGTCTTGAGCTCGCGGGCCATCCGGTCCAGCAGGTTCTTGCCGATATCCTGGTGGACCATCTCACGGCCGCGGAACATGATGGTCAGCTTCACCTTGTCCCCCTGCTCCAGGAAGGACTTGACGTTGTGGAATTTGGTCTGGAAGTCGTGCTCACCGATTTTGGGGCGGAGCTTCATCTCCTTGACCTTGATGTTCTGGTGCTTCTTGCGTGCATCTTTGTCTTTCTTTAGGCTTTCGAACTTGAACTTGCCGTAGTCCATGATCCGGCACACTGGCGGCTGCGCCTGGGGCGCCACCTCGACCAGGTCCATATCTCGCTCGATCGCCAGTTGCTTCGCTCGCTCGAGGGATACCACCCCGAGTTGCTGATTTTCGTCATCGATGAGCCGAACTTCCTGCGCACGAATCTGGTCGTTAATTCGCAGTTCCCGAAAGGCCGTGGATCAACCTCCTTACAACAAAAAAAGATAGCCGGAGGCTATCTTTACGTCCCCACAACCTCTCTGGCGCGCCTCAAGGTGAGAGTTTGGACAGCCTCTGCTTAGGGACTGCATTATACATGGCGTCCAGCCCGGCGGAGGTTATTCTGTGCCCGTGCCGGGCCACATTGTCGCCTTGGGGGGCGGCGGTTTCTCCGCCACCGGCGTGCCGACCCCCATCGATGCCTTCATCCTGAGCCTGGCCGGGCGGCCCCGGCCGCGGATCTGTTTCCTGGGAACGGCCAGCGGCGATGCGGAGAGCTATCTCGCCCGCTTCTATCGAGCCTACGCCCAGCTGGACTGCCGACCCTCCGACCTGCCGCTTTTTCAGACGCCGCTCACCCACGACTTGCCCCGGTTCGTCAGGGAGCAGCAGGCCTTCTACGTCGGCGGCGGCAGCACCACGAATCTGCTCGCGGTCTGGCGGCTGCACGGCCTGGACCGCCTCTTGCGGGAGGCCTGGGATGCGGGCGCCGTCCTCGCCGGCATGAGCGCCGGCGCCATCTGTTGGTTCGAGGCTTATCTGACCGATTCGGTGGGATCTGACCTGGCCCCCAGGCAGGACGGCCTCGGCTTTCTTTCCGGCAGCGCCTGCCCCCACTTCAGCGACGATCCGAAGCGTCGGCCGACCTACCAGCGGTTGATCGCGGAGGGATTCCCGGCCGGACTCGCCATCGACGATGGGGCGGCGCTGCATTTTCGTGGCCGGGAGCTGGCCGACGTCGTCTCGGAGCGCGCGGGCGCCCAGGCCTACCAGATCTTCGTCCGCGACGGCCACCTAGTGGAGGAGCCGTTGCAGGCCAGGTTACTAGGCTGAACCGGCGCCGACCCTGATGGCCCGCAGCGTCCGGTCCATCTGGGCCAGATGAAAGCGGTCGTGACCGGCGATCATCCGGAACATCAGGTCGAGGCTCTCCCGGCCGCGCTCGGAATGGAGGCCAACCCGTTGCCGAGCCGGCCCGGGGGTGCGCCGCCAGAGGGCCAGGTTGGCCAGCCGCAACGGCTCGAAGAGGGCCAGCAGGTCGCGCGGATCGTCGTCGTTGTGCCGGAGCCGGTCCACCCAGCGGTCCTGGTCATAGGCGGCGATCGGCGGCTCCTCGTGAGCCAGCACCCACCGGTACCGGGCGGCCATGACCAGCTCGGCGTCGGCGAGGTGACCGACCAGTTCGAGCACCGACCACTCACCCTCGGCCGGCCGGCGGCGAATGTCGGCGGCTGCCGTGGCGATCATCCCCCTGACCGCGCCGGGCGTCTCCTCCTGGACCGACGCCGGATCGTCCTCCCCGACCAGCGAGAGCATGAGCCGCTGGTATTCGGACGGCGCCGTCACCGGGTCCACAGATGCCATCGTCATATGCTAGGCGCCTTGCTCTCGCGGCGCAGCCGGTCAAGAAACGCCTCGACCGCCAGCGCTTCCTGGCCGCCGTCTCGGGTCCGAACGTTGACCTGGCCGCTTTCCAGTTCGCGGTCGCCCACCACCGCCATGTAGGGCACCTTCTGCAGCTGGGCGTCCCGGATCTTGGCCTGCATCCGCTCGCCGCGGCCGTCCACCTCCACCCGCAGGTCCTGGTCACGAAAGCGCGCCGCGATACCCTCCACCCCGGCCAGGTGGCGGTCCGCGATAGGGATGAAGACCACCTGCACCGGCGCCAGCCAGAGGGGAAAGGCCCCAGCATAGAGCTCGATCATGTAGGCCATGAAGCGTTCGAAGGAGCCGATGGGGGCGCGGTGGATCATCACCGGCCGCTTCTGGGTCTGGTCGGCATCGGTGTACTCCAGGCCGAAGGCCTCGGGCATCAGGAAGTCGATCTGGTTGGTGGACAGGCTGAACTCGCGGCCGATAGCGTCCTTGATCTGAACGTCGAGCTTCGGTCCGTAGAAGGCGGCCTCCCCGGGGGCCTCCACGAACGTGTGCCCGCCCGCCCGGAGTGCGGCGCGGGCCGCCTCCTGGGCCATCTCCCACACCGCCGGGTCCCCCATCCACTTGTCACTGGTCTGGTCACGCAACGAGAGGCGGAAGTAGAAGTCGGTGACGCCCAGCGCTTCGTAGACCTCCAGAATCAGCCGGACCACGGCGTCGAACTCCTGGGTCACCTGGTCCGGCCGGCAGAAGATGTGGGCATCGTTGATGGTGAAGGCGCGCACCCGGATCAGCCCCGACACCTCGCCCGACTTCTCGTAGCGGTAGACGGTGCCGAGCTCCGCCAGCCGCACCGGCAGGTCGCGATAGCTGTAGGCACGGCGCTGGAAAATCCGGATGTGGTGGGGGCAGTTCATGGGCCGCAGCTGCCACTCCTCGTCCTCGATCTTGGAGGGTGGGTACATCGCCTCTCGGTAGCGAGCCCAGTGCCCGCTTTGCTTGTAGAGGTCGAGGCGGGCGATGTCGGGGGTGCGCACGTGCTGGTAGCCTGCCCGCAATTCCTTCCTAACGATGTACTCCTCCAACAGCCGGCGCACCGTCGCCCCCTTGGGCAGCCAGAGCGGCAGGCCCCGGCCGGCCATGTCGTCGATCATGAACAGGTCGAGCTCCTTGCCGATCTTCCGATGGTCCCGCTGGGCCGCCTCCTCCAG
Organism: Chloroflexota bacterium; assembly: GCA_005880615.1. Classification (GTDB taxonomy): domain Bacteria; phylum Chloroflexota; class Dormibacteria; order CF-121; family CF-121; genus CF-121. Next base: position 107,278 of record VBID01000114.1, on the reverse strand, counting down.
ACGTTTGAGGTGTGCCTCCAGCTCGGCCTCGGTGGGAAAGGCCGTCCCGTAAATCCGGGTCAGCATCGGGTTCTTCTCGCTGCCCTTCCAGTAGGCGCCGGCCAGCGAGAGTAGCCGAAAGGCCCCTAGCTGACCGGCGTCGTGCAGGTGCGGGCCCAGGCAGAGGTCCACGAAGTCTCCGGTCCGGTAGAGCCGCGCCGTCGGTTCGGTCACCTTTTCCTCGACCAGCTGGACCTTGTACGGCTGGTCGAGCTTGCGGAAGAGCTCCACCGCCGTCGGCTTCGGCACTTCTTCCTTGACGAAGGCGGGAGCCGCCCGAACAATCTCGCGCATGCGCGCCTCGATCCGGCGCAGATCGGCCTCCACCGGGCGGCCGCCGTTGCGGAAATCGAAGTCGTAATAGAATCCCTCGTCGGTCGCGGGCCCGATCCCGATGGCCGTGCCGGGGAATAAGTCGAGCACGGCGGCCGCCATTACGTGGGCGGTGGAATGGCGAAGGGTCTCGAGATCCTGGCCGATCGGACATCACCTCCGGAGGTGACGCCGATTATAAGCCCGGGTCCATCGAATCGAACTAGCATCTTGGGCGCGGATGCGGCCTGAGCCCGAGGCCGGGCTCCGGGCGTCGTCTCCTGTGCGCGGTCGGTCACGCATCAACGGATGCGCTCCCTCCCGTGCTCGTCGCCTCCTTCGGCTCGGCACGCCCCGCATCCCGATCTGCGTCGTCCGATCGATGGACCCGGGCTTAGAGCCTAGCCTCTTATAGAGAGATCAGCCTGCCCGCAGGCGTTGCAGCCCGGCTGGGATCCCTTCCCCACTGGGCAGCCGCTCCATCAGCCAGGCTTCCAGGTCGGGGTTGGCCTTGAACGTGAGCGACAACTGATGGGAGAGCGGCACGATGGGTGCCCGCCGGGCCTGGTGGCGGAGCCGCTCCTTCCGAACCGGATCCTGCGCACAGCACCCAATGCTGCAGTAGCGGGCCGTCGATTTCTTCACCAGGTTGGTGCAACCGGCGCGCGTGCAGGTCTTGATGGGTGGAGCGGCTTTCAACCGGAGCGACCTCCTCTTTCCTCGAGAGCTATGGTCCTGCCGAGACCGTAGGCGCGAAACGCCTGTCTATGATACGACCGACGTGCGACGAAATGTCAAGGCAATTCTTTTCCACATATTTATTGCTTCTCGCAGCGAGTGGGGAAAAGCGGTTGAGGCCTCAACTGTGGATTCGGGCTCGGGAATTGCCTAACGGGGTGTGCCTAGAGCGGGGTCTTCGGCTGCGGCACCTTGAGCGTGCCCGCTCGGCGCGCGGCGAGCAGCTGGCCGGCGAGCCGGGGCAGCCCGACCGCGTCGTCAACGCCCCGGATCCAGACCGCATCGGCGCCGAAACGCCTGGCCCGCCGGGTGTGGACGTCGAGGGTGCTCAGGCCGATGATGACCGGTCTTTGGAAGCCCAACGCGTTGTTGAGGATGCCAAAGACAAGCGCGCTGTCCGCTTCCCAGAATCCCATGTCGAAGATCACCAGCGCCGGCTGGACCTCCTCGCAGATCCGCTGCACATCGTCGGCCGGCAGCGCGGTCCGTGCCTGGTAGCCGTTGTGTTCAAAGAGTTCCCGGTAGGCGCGGGCCTGGCGCGTCTCGGGCTGGAAAATCAGCACCCGGTCCTGGGTTTCCCCGTCGGGCGATGGGGCCTCGGCCATGGTCGACCGCATTATGGCATGGGACCGGCGTAAGCCCGGCCGGGCTCGCGCGTTACAAGACTTTAGCCCGATTCGGACGTCGCGATCGCTCAAGCCGCGAGACGTACTCGCGGCTTTTTAGTTCCAGAACCCTCGGAGCAGCAACTGGTCCAGCAGCCGGGCGAGCCACAGGCGGATCCTGGTGCGCAGGGGCAGCATCACCCGGTATAACGGGCCGGCCGGCCGGACCTTGACCCGCCGCTATCGCCCGGAGTACGTTTCCTGTAGAATTTTCGCGCCTTCGGGCGCCGAGGGAGGGAATGGCATGGCAACTGCTGTCGGCTCGACCCCGCAGCTCAAGCCCAATGCGGTCGGATTGGTACCGGTCCTGTTCCAGTCGATCACGCACATGGCTCCGGCGGCGGCGGTGGCGTTCTCCATCATCTTCGCGACTCCCTATGCAGGCGGCTCAACCGCCCTGGCGGTGGCCCTGGCCCTGGTCGCCTGCCTGCTGGTCGCCAGCTGCATCGGCCAGCTGGCCCGGCACCTGCCGTCAGCCGGTGGATTTTATACGTACGCCAGCCGCAGCCTCAATCCCAGCGCCGGCTTCCTGGTCGGCTGGGGCTTTCTCCTGTCGGAGCCCATCGTGGCACCGCTCCTGTTCTTGATCTTTGGCAACCTGCTGGACACGACCCTGCACAGCACGCTCGGCACCCCGCTGGGGACCTGGTGGATCTGGTCCATCGTGGCGGCCGTCATCGTGCTCGGGCTGACCTACTTCGGCGTCCAGCTGTCGACCGAGACTGGCGCCGTCCTGGGCGCGTTCGAGATCGTGGTCTTCCTGGCCCTGGCGATCACATTGATTGTGCAGGCCGGAAGCAAGAACACCCTCCAGGTGTTCACCCCGAGCCTGGCGGCCGATACTCGCCTCGGTGGGCTGTCGGGGATCGCCCAGGGAATGATCTTCGGCATCCTCGCCTTCATCGGTTTTGAGGCCAGCATCCCCCTGGCGGAGGAAACGAAAGATCCCCGCCGAACGATCGGACGCGCGGTCTTGCTCTCCTGCCTCGGGATCGGCCTCTTCTACGTCTTCACCACCTATGCGGGCACCGTGGCGTTCGGCCCAGATAAGATGGCCAACTTCCCGAACGCCGGAAACGGCGACCCGTGGCACCAACTGGCGGTGCAAGCGTGGGGCCCCCTCTGGGTGCTCGTCTTCCTGGCGGTGGCCAACAGCGCCATCGCCAACAGCAATGCCGGCGCCAACGCGGCCACTCGGGTGCTCTACGCCATGGGGCGGGTGGGCGCCATCCCGCGCGCGTTCGCCCGGGTCCACCCGCGGTACCGGACGCCCTCCGTCGCCGTCCTCGCCCAGTTCGTCTATGGGGTGGCGGTGGCGGTGGTGCTGGGATTCGTCACCGGCGGACCCCTGAACGCTTTCGCGCTGCTCGGCACGGTCGCCACCTTCATCACCATCCTGATCTACATCGCCGGGAACATCTCGTGTCTGCGGCTCTATCGCCGTGAGCACCCGGAGGAGTGGAACATCTGGCTTCACGGGGTGATCCCAGTGGCCGGCTCACTCGTCTTCGTGCCCCCGCTGGTGGCTGCCATCGGCCTGCCGCCCTTTCCCTCGCTGACTGCGCCGGCCAGTTTTGCCGCTCCGATCGCCATCGCCTGGGTGGTGATCGGCGTCGCCGTCCTGTTCTACCTTCGGAGCAACCGCCCGCAGAGCCTCCAGGAGGCACGACTGGTGTTCGGCGAAGCGCCGGCCCTGGCGACTCAGGGAGCGCCGGTCAGCTGAGAACGTGGACGAGGCCAGCCCAGGCCTCGTCTACTCCTCTCCCCCGGTGAAACGGTCGAGCGGCAACAAGGCAGAGACAATCCACTTCGGCGCGTCTACCACCTCGCTGATGGGCAGGTCGACCGCCACGCTGCGGAGCACGTAGCCGTCCTCGAGCTGCCTCTCTCAGGTTGCAAGGGGCCGATGGCGGCCGGTCCAGAGGTGAACCTCCTTGAGTGCGTGCATTCCGAGTGTCTGCGAGATCTCGCCACCGTGGTAGCCGTCGTGCGTGAGCAGCCGCAGGAGCACAGCCTGGCGGGGCTGGAGCTGGAGCTTGCCGGCGATCTCTCGACGGAATTCGTCTTGTAGCATCGCCGGCGTCCAGCGCTCAAGGCATGCCTGAACGATGGTCGAGGAGGATTCCAAGGCGAAGATGAGTTCTCTGGGCTCACGCGGGTGCGCCAGGTCGTCCTCCCAACCGGCTCCGGTGGCATCGGAATAGAGCGCGCCCCGGCACCGGGCTCCTGGAGGATCGCGCACAACCAGTACACCCGGGCCCCAGCGAGATGGGCGGTGGTGGCCCAGAGGGTCAGAGGTCGGGTGCCGGCCTCAGCGCGAGTTGCTCGAGGGAGAGGGCGCCGATGGTCTCGACCAGGCACTCATTCGACCGGCTCCATCCGTCGTAGAAAGGGGCTCAGTTCCAAGGTGCCGCTGGCACCTTCATCGGGAAGGGAACTTTGGTGGGCGCAACAGGAGTCGAACCTGTGACCTCTTCCTTGTCATGGAAGCGCTCGTACCAACTGAGCTATGCGCCCTGGACCCACCGATTATATCGGCGGGCTAGCGGTTCTCCTTCATTTCCTTCGGCGGAATCAACGGGCTGCGGCGACTGGGAAGCGCGGACGTGAGGCCGGCCAGCACCAGCAGCACCCCCATCCCGAAGATCACCCGCGACACGCCGAACAGGTCCGCGAGCCCGCCGGCCAGCAGGATGGGCACGGCCACCGCGGCGTTGACCACGGTGAACACCGCCCCGAAGATGCGACCCCGAAGCTCTGCTTCGGTGTGTTCCTGCAGGACCGTAAAGGCTGGGATGAAGAGCACCCCGAACTCCAGGCCCCCCACCAGGCCGAAGATTGCCGGGAAGCTCAGCAACAAGTTGGGGGCGAACTGGCGCAGCAGGCTGGGGACGACCGCCACCAGCATCAGGGTCACGCCAGCTGAGAGCAGGCCGCCGATCAGGAGCCGGGTTCGCCGGAAATGGCGACCGTACTGGCCCAAAAAGAAGGCCATGGCCAGCATGCCGAGCACGGCCGGCCCCAGGATCAGGTACACGTCGCGCGCCTGCAGCTGCAGCACCGTGCTCATGTATTGGGGCGCCACCACGAAGACGGAGAAGATGATGGTGATGGTCAGGCTGAGCTGCAGGACCGCGGTGCGGACCTCCGGCCGGGAGGCAATATATGCCACCCCTTCCCGGAGCTCATAGAGGAGATCCGGCGATTCGGGCGCGACGTGCGTCACCAGCCGCAGCGGCGTTCGAATCAGCAGGATCAGTCCCGCGGCTATAAAGAAGAGCAGCGCCGCTGCCCAATAGGGCGACTCCTGGCCGAGGAATCGGACGGCCAGCGTCGAGAGCGGGACCGCCACCAGCAGCGTGAGCATCACCGTGCTGGTAAACACGGATGTGGCCGTCATCAGCCCTTCGCTATTGACGATGAACGGGATCGACGCCGCCTCCGCCGGGGCGAAGACCTGGCCTACCGCGGCAAACAGGAAGGTGATAACCAGCAGGTGCCAGGTGACTCCCTGGAAATAGGGGGAGTACCGGCTCAGCGGGATCAGGAGGATGAGGCCGCCCCGGATGGCGTTTGTCCAGAACATCAGCAGCTTCTTGTTGTGGCGGTCCGCGTACACACCGGCGAAGGGGCTGAGGAAAACCGAGGGCAGCGTGTAAGCCAGGAACAGCGTCGCCCCCTGGGTGCTGGTTCGGCTGACGGTGTAGCTGAGGATCAGCAGCGAGAACATCAGGAACTTGTCGGCCAGTTGCGAGGCAATCTGCGCCGACCACATCAGCCGGAAGTCCGGATTGCCGAGGACACCGCCGAACCCACCGGGGCGCGGCACAATGATGTCGCGGGGGTCCCTCAAGGCCACTGCATCATAAGCCTCGCCGTGAGGCTTATCCTGCGGCGCGGGCCGTGCCGAACACGAAGAGCACCACGCTGATGACACCGAGGACCACGACCAGGGCGCCCGCACCGGCCAGCAGGGTCACCGGCAGGGTGGGTCTGGGCAGATGCCACCGCCGGTGGCGGACCGGTCGACCACTGGAGCGCCCAATCACCTCGACCAGGGTGGCCAGCTCATCGTCGCTCATCTCTTTCGCCCGTCTTACCAGGCGAAGCAATTCGGGCCGGGCGGCCACCTCAGTCAGGAGGTTGTCTAGGAAGACGCCCCGCCCCGAGTAGACCCGCCGCGAAAACGGGATATCGTCGTCCATCGTGCGTCCGTCCCTCCTGTGTTCTAGGCGGGAACTATACGCCGGGCGAAGAGTCGCCGCCACTCCTCCAGCGAAAGCGTTTCCGGGCGGCGAGCTGGATCGATCCCCAGCTGGCTCAGGTGAGCTCGCGCCTGCGCGTTCGACAGGCCCAACCTCCTCGTGAGGACGTACGGCAGTTGCTTTCGCCGGGCCTGAAAGAACGGGCGGACGAACTTGAAAAACTCGGGGAGCTCATCACGCGGGATGACGGGCATCGGCTCCGGAACGATCCGCAGCAGAGCCGACGCCACCTTGGGCACCGGGAAGAAGGCCTCCTTGGGAATAGCCAGGATCAGCTCGGCGCTACCGAACGCCCGTACGCTCAGGGTGGCCAGGCTCCAATCGCCGCCCGGCGACGCGATCCGCTGGGCGACTTCCTTCTGCACCAGCAGGTCGATCTGCCGTGGCGGATCGGGTTGCTCCAGCAGATGCCCAAACAGGGCGCCGGTCAGGTTGTACGGAATGTTCCCGACGACCCGGTAGGGGGTCGGGCCCAGGCGACCCACCGGCTGGACCAGGATGTCTCCCAGCACGATGGTCACGTTGGCCAGCCCGCGCAGAGTCAGCCCCAGTGCCCGAACGCAGGCCGAATCGACCTCTACCCCCACGACGCTCGCGGCGCGCTGGGCCAGTTCCCGGGTCAGCACCCCGAGGCCCGGGCCCACTTCCACAACGTGCTCAGCTGGGCGAACCGCCAGGGCGGCCACCAGCCGCTCCAGCTGGCCCCGATCGGCCAGGAAGTTCTGGCCCCACCGGCGCTGGAACTGCACGCCAAAGCGGCGCGCCACGGCGCGGATCGTCGACGGGTTGGCGAGGTCAGGTGGATCAGCCATCGAGTCCGAACAGCTGGATGGCATTGCGCCGGGTGGCGGCGGCTACGGATTCGATGCTGTCCCCGCGGAGGGTGGCGATGCCCTGAACGGTCTCGGGCAGGTAGCGCGGCGCGTTGGGCTGGCCGCGGCGGCTCTGGGGTGGAAGGAACGGCGCGTCGGTCTCCACCAGCATCCGGTCCAACGGCACCAGGCCGGCCGCGCCTTTGACGTCATGGGCCCCCGGATAGGTGACGGTGGCCGCGAATGAAATGGCAAAGCCGCGAGCCAGGCACTCCGAGGCGATGGCCGCGTTGCCGCTGAAACAATGGAATACGCCGCCGATCCCGGGAAATTCGTCGAGGATGGCCAGCAGGTCGGCAAAGGCGTCGCGCGTGTGCAGCACCACCGGCTTGCCCAGCTCCTGGCTCAAGCCCAGCATCTGTCGAAACGCGCGGGCCTGCGCTTTGGCCGGCACCCGGTGGTACTCGGTGAAGGCGTAGTCCAGGCCAATCTCGCCCACGGCGACCACCCGCGGATGCGCCGCCAGGGTTCGCAACGCTCGCAGCTCCTTGGCCTCTAAGGGGTGATCCGCAAAGTGCGGATGCCAGCCGACGGTCGTGCGCAGCGCCGGGATCCGCTCGGCCAGCTGGATGCCCGGTTCGTTATCGGTCGGGTCGTCGCCGATGTTGATCACCCGGGTGACACCGGCGTCGGCGGCCTCCCGCAGCGCGGAGTCCGGCGTGTCTGGCGCCCGAAGGGACAGCAGGTGCGCGTGCGAGTCGATCAGCTGGATGAGGTCGATGAGCTTGCCAGCTCTTTCTCGATCCGGGGGAACAGGACGCCACCCAGCGTCGTCTGCGTCCGGACTGCGGTGCCGCCCCATTCCTGGGCGGTGACCCAGGGCATCTTGAAATCGGCCTTGACCTGCGCCGCGATCTTCTGCGCGGTGTCCGGCATAAAGGGCGCGATCAGGAGGCTGGTCAGCCGGATCGCCTCGGCCAGGTTGTACATCACGGTCTGCAGCCGCTTGCGCTGGTCGGACTGCTTGGCGAGCACCCAGGGCGCACTCTCCTCGATGTACTTGTTACCGCGGTTGACGGCAGCCCAGATCAACTCGAGGGCGCCGGTGTAGTTGAGGTCCTTGAGGCATTTCCCCTGGCCTTTGACGGCTTTCTCAAACGCCTTGCGCAGGTCCGCGTCCAACTTGGTCGTATCGCCGTCCGGAGCGGGGACCTTTCCGTCGAAGTAGCGCTGGAGCATGGAGAGGCTGCGGTAGACGAAGTTCCCCAGGTCGTTGGCCAGGTCGGCGTTGAACCGATCGGTCATGGCCTCCACGCTGATATCCGCGTCGCGGTCGAATGGCACCTCACGGAGGACCAGGTACCGCACCGCGTCGGCCCCAAACATGCTCGCCACCTCGATGGGGTCGATGGCCGTACCGGCGGTCTTGCTGGTCCGCTGTCCGCGATACAGCATGAAGCCGTGGCCCCAGATCCGCTTGGGCAACGCGACGCCGGCAGACATCAGCATGGCGGGCCAGTAGAGGGTATGGAAGCGGGTGATGTCCTTGCCGATGATGTGGAGGTCGGCCGGCCACCAGCGCTTGAACAGCGCCTCATCGGTGCCATACCCGACACCGGTGATGTAGTTGACCAGCGCGTCGCCCCACACATACACGACGTGCCGCTCATCGCCGGGAAAGGGGATGCCCCACGTGATTGTGGAGCGCGAGATGCTGAAGTCGCGAAGGCCCGCCCTCAACCAGCCGAGAATCTCATTTCGCCGGCTCTCGGGCTGGATGAACTCGGGATGTTTCTCGATGTGCTGCAGCAGCCGGCCCTGGTATTTCGACAGTGCGAAAAAGTAGTTGTCCTCCTGCAGCCAGCTGGCCTTGATCGACGGGTGAATCCGGCAGTACCCATCGTTCAGCTCGTCCGCCTGGTAGAAGGCTTCACACGATGGGCAGTACCAGCCGCTGTAGGTGCCCTTGTAGATATCCCCCTTCGCCTGCATCTGGCCAATGAATTTCTGAACGCCGGCCACGTGGTCCGGATCTTCGGTCCGAATGAATCGGTCGTAGGAGATGCCGAATTGCGCCTCGACGTCGCGGTAGAGCTGCGCCATCTGGTCGCTGTACACCTTCGCCGGAAGACCCTCCCGCTTGGCGGCGCGCTCCACGTTGATGGAATGCTCATCAGTTCCGGTCAGGAAGAACGTGTCGTCGCCAATCATCCGGTGATAGCGGGCCAGGACGTCGGCGGCCACGACCTCATACAGGTAATGCAGGGCAGGCTTGTCGTTGACGTACACGATGGCGGTGGTGACGTAGAACTTACCCATTGCTGCCGGCCCCGTTCACAGGTTTCCAATCGCTCCCGGCCACCACCACCGTCAGCTCCCCACGCGGCGGCCGCTGCTCAAAGTGGGCCAGCAGTGCAGCTGGGGTTCCGCGAACAAATTCTTCGTGCGTCTTGGTGATCTCCCGGGCTACCACCATGGCGCGCGGGCCGAGGGTGGCAGCCATTATAGCCAATGTTTTCGTCAGCCTATGCGGTGACTCAAAGAACACGAAGGTCCGGCGGGCCTCCCCCGCGTCGCCCAGCACACGCTCCAGCTCGCCGCGCTTGCGAGGCAAGAATCCCAGGAACGTGAACTGGTTGGTGGGCAACCCCGACGCCACCAGGGCCGCCAGCGGCGCGGACGGCCCGGGGATGGGCACCACGGCGAAGCCGCGGGCCACCGCCGCGCTCACCAGCCGCACGCCGGGGTCCGACAGCGCCGGGGTGCCCGCGTCCGAAACCAGCGCAATATCGTGCTGCTTCAACCGCTCCAGGATGCTCTCCAGTTGCCGCTCCTCGTTGTGGGCATGCAGGCTCACCAGTGGCCGGCGCAGGCCGAAGTGGGTGAGCAGCTTCAGCGTGTGGCGGGTGTCTTCGGCCGCCACCAGCGGCGCCGCCTCCAGCACCTGCAAGGCCCGCAGCGTGATGTCATCCAGGTTGCCGATGGGGGTTGAAACGAGGTAGAGCGTGCCCACGCTCACACAATGTAAGGAATGATCCGCTTGGTCCGGCGCCTGTAGGCTCGGTACGCCTCGCCCAGCCCCTCCACCAGCGCGCGCTCCTCGACCCGGATCCGGTACCCGTACCCGAGCGCCGCCGGGATCACGCCCACCAGGGAGAGCCAGTTGGCCATGGCCAGGCATATCCCGAGCACCGTCACCAGCGACCCGGTATACGACGGGTGCCGAATTAGCCGGTACGGACCCGACTCGACCAGGTGCTGACCGGGGTGGAGCGCCACCACGAAGGTGAAATATCGGCCCAGGCTGCGGATGGCGTACAGCCGGAAGCCTTCACCCGCCACCATAAGAGCGACGCCGGCCAGCGGCACCAGGCGGCTGGGCGCGATGGCCGCCTCCGGCACGGCGAACGCCAGGTTGGCCGCCAGGGCGACCCCGATCCCCACTGAGGCGACCACCACGATCCGGGAACCGCGGTCCCTCAGGGCGGCGCCGGCCGGCGGCCGGCTGCGAACGCCAAACACCCACTCGGCCACCAACCAGAAGGCGACGGCAGCCCAAAAGAGCCCGCCGATCAGCGGATCCGTGGCCAAAAGCGGAATCAGTGACCCCAGTCGCGCGGATAGCGGAAGTCGCGGTCGATGGTGCGGCTGGAGAGCTTGGCGATCACCGGCAGCCGCCGCTTGTACTGGCTGTCCCGCACCTTGCCCATGACCACGTCGATGAAGGGGCGCGCGAATCCCTCTCGCTCGAGTTCGGCGATCGAGTAGCGGCGCTCGATCAGGTAGTAGAGCAGTCGGTCCACCTCCCGATACTGAAAGCCCAGCTCGACCTCGTCAGTCTGCCCGGCCCAGAGGTCGGCCGACGGCGCCTTCTGCACGATGGCCGTGGGCACGCCCAGGGCATCCGAGAGCTGCCAGACCTGGGTCTTGTACAGGTCCCCGATCGGATTCACGGCACTGGCCATGTCGCCGTAGATGGTGCCGTAGCCAAGCAGCAGCTCCGTCTTGTTACTAGTGCCCAGCACCAGCGCCTGCCACCCCCACGAGTGGTCGTACAGGATGGTCATCCGCTCCCGGGCCATCTTGTTCCCCCGGCGGGCCTGTTCGGCGTCGGGATAGCGGGCGAAGTAGGCGTCGATCTGGGGACTGATGTCGATCAGCTCGTGCTCGATGCCCAGCTGGCGCACGACGGCCTCAGCGTCACTCTGGCTGCGGGGATCGCTCAAGCGATAGGGCATGAGCAGTCCCTTCACGTTGGACGGACCAAGCGCTCGCGCCGCTAGCGTGGCGGCCAGGCTGGAGTCGACCCCGCCACTCAGCCCGATGACCACCCGCTGGAATCCGACCTTGCGTACCTCGTCCTGGATAAAGCCGAGGAGGATACGCTCCACCAACGCGGGATTGATGGCGAGGGGCAGGAATTCCGCGCGTTCAGTACGGTTCGCGGGTACGCTCATGCCAGACCCGGCGGAGCTCATTGATGGTCAATTCCAGCTTCTCATCGCGGAGTAACGGGTTGGAGAGCCGTTCGTGGCGCACATCGCCCAGGTTCAGGGTAGCGGTGACCAGCGCCTCGTCAGCGTCCTCCTCCTGCTGGATGAGGTCGCCATTGGGACCGATGATCATCGAGCCGCCCCAGAAGTTGGCCCCGTCCTCGTAGCCGACCCGGTTGCAGTAGAGGAAGAATGTGGTGAAGAACTGGGCGTAGGTCCGGCATAGCAGGGCATACGACTCGGCCGTCCCCAATCGCTCGTCGGTGCTGACCCCGCGACCCGGGCTGGCCGAGGGGCAGATGATGAGATCCACGCCCTGCAGGCTCAGGATGTACGCCGTGGACAGATGCCAGATGTCCTCGCAGATCAGGATGCCGGCCCGCCCGTAGCCGGTGGGGAAGCTCCGGAAGCGGTCCCCGGACGCGAGGTACCGCTGCTCGTCGAACATGCCATAGGTGGGCAGGTACACCTTGCGGTGGATGTGCCGCAGCTCCCCGCGGCTGAGATAGACCGAGGCGTTGAAGTAGCGGTGGTCGGGTTCCTCCAGCACGGCGCCCACCACCAGGTCCAGGTCCCCGGACAGGCTGGCCAGCTCCTGCATCTCCGGCCCGTCGCGGGTGATCGCGACCTCCGGGACCAGGTCCTTGAGGAAGTAGCCGGTGAGGCTCAGTTCGGGGAAGACCAGGAGCTGCGCGCCGGTCGCCTTAGCCTTGCCGATCCATCCCCGGTGCGCCTCCAGGTTTCGCTGCCGGTCGCCCAGTGCGGGCGCCATCTGGGCCAGGGCGACCCGGAGCCGATGGTCGTCGCTCACCCCAGGCTCACCGTGCGCTCCAGCCACCGGCCGATGGTGGGCGCCAGCTCGTCCGACAACCCCAGGTGAACCGCGGCCCGCGGCAGGGCGTCCAGGAAGGCCTGGCCGTAGGCCCGATGGGCGACTCGGTGGTCGAGCAGCACGACCGCCCCCCGGTCCGTCCGCTTGCGGATGAGGCGGCCAAACCCCTGCTTCAGGCGCAGCACCGCCTCCGGCAGCAGCAACTCGGTGAATGGATCCCGGAGTCCGGCGCTGCGGGCCACCCGGGCCGGGTCCGTCGGGACGCCAAACGGCAGGCGCACGATCACCACGCAGGAGAGCGCGTCGCCGGGCACGTCGATCCCCTGCCAGAAGCTGCTCGTCCCCAGCAGGATGGTGCGCGGGTGCTCACGGAATTGCTCCAGCAATTGCCGCCTGGTGCCATCCACGTTTTGGGCCATGACCAGGACCCCGTCTCCGGCGGACAGCGGCCGCAGCCGATCGGCCACGTCGCGCAGCTGCTGGTGCGCCGTGAACAGGACGAGGGTCCGCCCTTCCAGCTGGCGCGCAATCGAGGCGACGGTCTCGGCAGTCTGGTCGAGGAACTGGGGGTCGTCCAGCTCCTTCAGATCGGTGGGCAGGCAGAGCAGCGCCTGGGCGAGATAGTCGAATGGCGACGCCAAGATCAGCTCGTGCGCCTCTGCCTCGCGCAGGCCCACCCCCCGCCGGAAATAGTCAAACGAGTCGGCCACCGCCAGGCTGGCGGAGGTGAAGACCACGGTCTCCTTGTCCTGGATGACCCGCTCGGCCAGGGTGCGGCCGGCGTCCGTGGGAACCACCTGCAGCAGGGGCCGGCCAGACCGGCGCTCGATGACCAGCCAGTACATCCGGTCTGGGCGCGCCTGGGCGAAGGCTTCGTGCAGCAGGTCCGTTAGCGTGCTGAGCTGGGTGGCCCGCAGGTCGAGCTCGTGGACGGCGTGACTGTTGAGCCCGTCGGGGTCGGCCTGGTCGAGGCCGGCCTCGAGCGCGCGGCACAGCGCTGACAGCCGGTCGGTCAGCCGCCGCCCGGCGGCCACCAGGCTGGCAAATCCCGGCAGCTGGCGGCCGGCCGGGTCGAGCAGGACCCGGTTTTCCCCAAACAGGCGCGGGTCCTGGTCCACCGGCGGCTGCTTCACAAAGCTCTGCAATTCGGCGAAGAACTGCGCCGCCCCTTCCCGGGCGGCGGCCGCCTCCGCGGTCAGGGTGGAGTCAGGCAGCTGGATGACGGCGGCCAGCCAGGTCAGGGCTTGCTCCAGATTCTCGAGCAGGACGGCCTCCGACAGCCGCACGGTCAAATTCTCGACGGCGGCCTCCTCCAGCTGATGGGCTTCGTCCACGATCAGGTGCTGGTAGGGCGGGAGGACCGTGCCCCCCGACAGCGCGTCGGCCAGCAGGAGGGCATGGTTGGTCACCACCAGGTCGGCGGCCCGGGCCGCGTGGCGGCTGTTCCAGTAGAAGCATGCCTGCTGCTGGTAGTTCAGGCAATGGGGACCCAGGCAGTCTTCGGCCGTGGACGCCGCCCGCGCCCAGAACAGCTCGTCCAGCCCGGCGAGGCGGATCTCGGATCGGTCCCCCGTCTGGGTCTGCGCCAGCCAGACCAGCATCCGCAATTTGAACTTCACCTCGTCCGCAAACCAGCTTCCATCGGGCCGGCGGCTGGGCGCGTTCAGGTAGCGATTCCAGCGCCGCAAGCTGACGTAGTTTGCCCGGCCCTTGAGCAGAACGGCGTTGAAGTCGAAGGGCAGCCAGCTCTGCAAGAAGGGGATGTCTTTGTGGAAGAGCTGCTCCTGCAAGGTGATGGTATTGGTCGCCACCACCACCCGCTCCTTGAGGGCCGCCGCTCGATGGACAGCCGGCAACAGGTAGGCCAGCGATTTGCCGGTCCCGGGTCCGGCCTCGACCATGAGCTGGCCTCCCCGTTGAAAGAGCTGGGCGACGGCCAGCGTCATCTGCTGTTGCGACTCGCGCATCTCGTAGTCGGGCAGCCGCTCGGCCATCGGGCCCTCCGCGTCGAGCAGCGCCCGGATGGCCACCGGATCGCGGGGGCCGGCGGGTCGTCGCCTGGCCGCCGCCTGGGGTGGAACGACCGGGAGGGTCAGGCCGCTGACCCCGTCGGGACCCGTACGCCGCGCGTCCGCGAGAAAGCTTTGAATCGGATGGACCCAGCCCCGGGTGGCGTCCAGCATCCGGTCGAGGAGCTCAGCCGGCAGACCACGCGCTAGACGCCAGAGGTACTCGAACAGCTGGCGGGCCGCGTCGGCGTCGGACAGGGCTCGGTGCGGATGGGCATGGCTGAGCACCAGCTGGCGCGAGAGATGTGGCAGGCTGTGGCTGGGGACCCTGGGCAGCAGGATGCGCGACAGGTCCAGCGTGTCGTAGAGCTCGTACCCGTGGCGGCCGTCGGGACCCCCGAAGAAGGACAGGTCAAAGGTCCCGCTGTGAGCGACCACGGCCGAGTCGCCCACGAAGTCGACCAGCTGTTCCAGGATCGCCTCCGGTCGGGGGGCGTCGGCCACGTCCTGATCGGCGATGCCGGTCAGCCGCTGGACCGAAAGCGGGATGGGCACCTCGGGCCGGACCAGCGACTGAAAGCGCTCGATCACCGTGGTTCCCCGGAAGCGGACAGCGCCCACCTCGATGATGCGGTCCAGTCGGGGGCTCAGACCTGTTGTCTCCAGGTCTAGGGCGACATACGTGCGGTCCATCTAAAGCCGAGGCAACTCGCGTCGGAAGACAGGAAGGAAACCGGCCAGCGGCGGGCGAGCAGGCGCTGCTATCAAACGGCGCTGGTCCCGGCAGTCAAGAGAAGGAGGGCAGCGTCTCTTGACGGCCGGGAGCAACCACCCAGGGGAGGAATCCCCTCGAGAGTTTCTGTCTTTGGTCATAATAGTTGCGCCGCGAGCTCCGCCAGTTCGGACCGCTGGCCCTTGGTGAGGGTCACATGGCCGGCGATCGGATTGCCCTTGAACTTCTCGACCGCGTAGCAGAGGCCGTTGCTCCGAAAGTCGAGGTAGGGATGGTCGATCTGGTTGGGGTCGCCGGTGAGCACGATCTTGGTCCCCTCCCCCGCCCGCGACACGATGGTCTTCACCTCGTGCGGGGTGAGATTCTGCGCTTCATCCACGATGATGAATTGCTGCGGGATGCTGCGGCCGCGGATGTAGGTGAGGGCCTCGACCTCGAAGATGCCTTTGTCCTGGATGTGGCGGAGCATGTCGGCGGCGGTCTGCTCCTTGTACATCCCGCTCATCAGGTACTCCAGGTTGTCGTAGATCGGCTGCATCCAGGGGCGGAGTTTTTCATCCTTGTCGCCGGGCAGGAAACCAACATCCTTGCCCATCGGAATCACCGGGCGGGTGACCAGCAGGCGGCGGAAGCGGTGCTGGTCGAGGACTTTGTGCAACCCGGCGGCCAGGGCCAGCAGTGTCTTTCCGGTCCCGGCCCGGCCGGTCATGGTCACCAATGCGATCCGGTCGTCCAGCAGGATGTCGAAGGCGAGGCGCTGGCCGAGGTTCTTCGGCTGGATCCCCCAGATCTCTTTCTTGATCGGGGTCAGGGCCAGGATCTGCTGCTTCTCGGCGTCGAATCGCCCGAGGGCGGTCTGGTTGGTCCCGTTCAAGGACTTGAAGTGGACGAACTGGTTGCAGAAGAGGTGGCCGTTGCTGGGCGCGAAGACACTGCTCTTGTAGAAGTCGTCGATCTCTTCGGGAGTCACCTCCAGGGTCGTCATCCCGCTGTAGAGGTCGTCTTCGTTGACGACCACTTTGTCAGTCTCATAATCCTGGGCGGCCAAGTTCAGGGCGTCCGCCTTGACCCGCACGTTGATGTCCTTGCTGACCAGGATCACGGGCGTGCTGGGATGCTCCTCCTTGAGCTGCAAGGTCAGCGCGATCACCTGGTTGTCCGGCTTATGGGGGTCCAGATCCTCCGGCAGATGCTGCGGGCTCTCATGCTTGAGCTGCACCCGGAGCGATCCGCCGCCGCGCAGCGGGACTCCCTCGGAAAGCTTGCCCAGGGCACGGAGCCGGTCCAACTGGTTGGCGACCAGGCGGGCGTGGCGGCCGACCTCGTCCTGGCGCCGCTTCTGGCCGTCCACTTCCTCGATCACGACGAAGGGGATGACCAGATCGTTGTCCTGGAACGAGAAGATGGCGTTGGGATCGTGGAGCAAGACGTTGGTGTCCAGGACGTAGATTTTCTTCACACGGCCTCCGAGCTTCGGATTGGCGCGGGGTACTCCCCCTGGTATTCCAACGGTAAGAGTTCTGCGATCTTCATCATCAGGTAATCGGCGCTCTGCTGGTGGTCCATGGCACTACCGTCGGGCTGTCGTTCGGGCAGCTGGAACGGGCGGCCGAATTGCATCGACACGGGCGCCCGCCTGGGAAACCGGCCCCGGCGGCCGAGCACCTTCTCGGTTCCCCAGATCCCAAGCGCCAGGATGGGAGCCCCCGAACGGCGGGCCACGAAGCCGGCGCCCGGTTCGGCGCGCTGGAGTCGGGCGTCCTCCGAGCGGTGCCCTTCTGGAAACAGGACGACCGCCTCGCCCTGCCGCAGCAGGTCGAACGCTCGGCGGAGCGCCTTGCGGTCCGGTGAATGCCGGATCACCGGGAAGGCATGGTAGCTCCGCACCAGCCAGCGCAGAAAGAGCCCGCGGAACAGCTCGGCCTTGGCCATAAACCAGACCGGCCGCGGCGTCCAGGCCCCGATCAGCGGCGGATCGACAGCGCCCACGTGGTTGGAGACGATCAACAGCGATCCTTGTCGAGGAACGTTTTCCACTCCGCGGAGATGGAAATTGGAGCCTCCGAGGATGATGAGGGTCAGAAGCCTGGCAAGACGCGTGAGGAAGAAATAGCTCAAACCCGAATTACCGACCGGTGGGAAGCCGCGACACCACTTCTTCGAGCACCCGCGCCACCGACTTGCCCTCGGTCGAGATGATTATAGCATCGGGTGCCGGCCGCAATGGCGCGACGTCACGCTCACTATCGGCGCGATCCCGCCCCTCGACTTCCGCATCCAGCACCGCGTCAGGCGGGGCCTCGTGGCTAAGCCGCTCGAGGTCGCGCCGCCGGCGTGCGGATCGCTCCGCCACCGAAGCCGTGAGAAAGAACTTGTGCTCGGCGCCGGGAAAGATGACGGTCCCGATGTCCCGCCCCAGCACCACGGCGTCTCCCTTCGCACCCGCCCGCTGGGGCTCCACCAACAGTTCCCGGACCGGAGCCTGCCGCGCGATGGTGGCCAGGTCTTTGGCGATCAACGGATCGAAGGCCTCGCCGGTCACATCCCGCCCATCAACCTCCACCAGCGGGCCTCGCATGGACTCCGGGGACGTGTCGATATCGATACGGAGGCGGCGTACCATGTCCACCAGCCGGCTGACATCGTCCGGGGCGATGCCGCGCCGGCGGGCTTCGACCGTCACCGCGCGGTAAAAGAGGCCGGTGTCGACCAGGGCATAGTGGAGCCGGGCCGCCAGCATTCGGCCGATGGTGGTCTTGCCCGAGCCGGCGGGTCCGTCGATGGCGATGATCATGCCAGCCCGACTGCCCGACGCAGCTCGCGCACTTCGGTCGCGCTCAACTCCCGGCTGGCGCCCGGTGGAAGCCGGCCGAGGCGCAGCGGGCCGATCCGCACCCGCTCCAGATCGAGCACCGGATGGCCGAGCGCCCGCCAGATCCGGCGGACTTCGCGTTTGCGGCCTTCGGTCAGCACCATGGTGAGGCGGACCTGATCGGCGTCGTCGCCATCAACGGCGACGCTGGCCGGCTGGAAGCGTTCGTCCCCCACGGTCATCCCCTCTCGTACGCGGGCCAGGGCCCGGGCGCTCGGTCGTCGGCGGAGCCGTACGCGGTATTCCTTTTGCACATGGTAACGCGGGTGCATCACCCGGACCGCAAGCTCGCCGTCATCGGTCAGCAGCACCAGGCCGCGGCTGTCCAGGTCGAGCCGGCCGACCGGATAGAGCCGCGGCGGCGGCGAACCAGGGGAGCGGGCCAGGAGATCGACCACGGTGCGACGGCCGCGTGCATCGCTGGCCGCGGTCAGCACGCCGGCCGGCTTGTTGACTATCAGGTAGGTGCGGCGGGCCGGCAGTCGTGCCGGCTGGCCGTCGACCGTGATGCGGTCACCATCCGGGTCAACCTGCCGGCCGGGCGTTGCCACCTCACCGTTGACCCTCACTCGACCAGCCGCGATCAGCAGGTCGGCCTTGCGGCGGGCCGCCAGCCCGCTACGCGCTAGGAACTGGTTGAGCCTGATGGCTGCAGGGGCGGCAGCTCCTTCAGGCTGGCGAGCCCCAGAATCTGAAGGAACTTCATGGTCGTTCCGAAGAGCCGCGGGGTGCCGGGCGTTTCCAGTCGGCCGACCTCTACGATCAATCCCTTTTCCTCAAGGTTCTCGAGCACCGCCTCGCAGTTGACCCCCCGAATCTCCTCGATCCGGGCCCGGGTCAGCGGCTGGCGGTAAGCGACGATGGCCAGGGTCTCGTAGGCTGCCGGTGTCAACCGGGCCGGGTATTCGGGTCGCAGTACCCGGCGCACCACACCCGCCTGGGCCGGATGCGTGACCAGCTGCAGCTGGTCCTGGTGGCGTTGCAGCATCAGCCCGCGCCCGACCAGCTGGGCATCCAGCCGCGCCGCCGCATCTTCGACCGCATCCAGCGGGGCCCCCAGGATGTGGCCGAGCTCAATGAAATTCACGGGGCGGTTGAGCGTGAAGAGGATCGCCTCCAGAGCTGCCGCCAGGGTGACTGCCGGATCGGCCTCCGGCTCGATCACACTTTCGCCTTCACCCGGATTTCGGCAAATGGGGTTGGCTGGACCACGCTGATCTCCCCGATTCTAATCAGCTCCAGCAGAGCCAGGAACATGACCACCGCTTCCAAGCGGGTTCGCGCCCGGACGAACACGGCCGAGAAATTCATCTCCGGGTGCGCGCGCATCATCCCCCGCAGTTGCTCCAGCTTGTCCGCCAGCGAGACGTGTTCCATCTCGACGGTGAGCGCCTCGACAGGTGGCAGCCGGTCCATCACCTGCTGGAAGGCCGCCGCCAGCAGGTCGAGGGTCATCTGCACCTTCGGCTCGCGGATCACCTCCGGTTCGAAGAGTCCGGCAAAGGTGAAGTGCCCGCTGGCGTGCCGCTGCATGATCGACTCGGCCAGTTCCTTGAAGCGCTTGTACTCTTCCAGGCGGCCGCGAATCGCCGACTCCCAGGCCTCGAGGTCCTCCTCCGCCTCCGGCATGGCTGCCGGCAGGAGGGCCGCCGCCTTCAACTGCACCAGGCGGGCGCCGATCACCAGGAAGGCCGCCATCTGGTCGAGCGGCGGTGGGGTTTCGTCGAGCGCCCGCAGGTAGTCGTCCGTCAGGCTGGCCAGCGGGATAGTGGCCAGGTCGACCTCGGCCCGCTGGGCCAGCGCGAGCAGGAGCTCGATCGGTCCCTCGAAGGCCTGGGTTCGAACGAGATAGACCGGATCGCGATCCAGGTCGGTGCCGACCGGCGTGGCGGCCGTCAATTCCGCCCGTCCGCGTGACGCAGCCGCCGGGTGCGCTCCAGGGTCGGGGACGGCGCATGGTGTTCGGCGATCACGGCCGCCACCTCGGAAGCACCCAGCTCCTGCAGCCGGGTGGCCCCGATGGCCGCGTGCTGGCGATAGGTCTCATACCGGTGCCGGAAGCCGGGGCGCCGCTCCAGCAGTCGCGTGAAGACCGCGGGTGAGACCGCCTCCAGGAAGACGGCCAGGCTGCGCTCGATGATCGAGAAATGGGCAGTCGCCTTTCCCATATCGTGCAGGAGCGCCGCCTGCTGGAGCACGCGGTCCTCGTCGCCCAGCCCCTCCAGGGTGGCCAGCACGTCCAGGGCGTGGCGCTGCTCGTTGACCGGGAGCCCCAGGAACAGGGGAGCGAGGCGGGGGCCGAGAATCTGTTCGGCGTGCGCCCGTTCATCGGGCGTCACCCGGGCGGAGGTGTGGCGCCAGAACTGGGCCACCCGGCGGCCCGCTGCCACGATCATTCGCCGTCGATCAGGGGCAGGCCCCAGCGCAGCTTCTGCCGGAGCAGCTCGAAGAATCCCTGGGCGGGCTCAAAGCGGACCAAGTCGACCCGGTGGGGAT
This sequence comes from Chloroflexota bacterium, assembly GCA_005880615.1. Lineage (GTDB taxonomy): Bacteria > Chloroflexota > Dormibacteria > CF-121 > CF-121 > CF-121. The sequence continues at coordinate 87,012 of VBID01000114.1, read as the reverse complement.
CCACCATGACCTCGACCTCAGCTCCCACCTCGAGGTTGGCCGCCAGCTGGCCATCGGCGGTCAGCACGCCCTCCGCCGACGGCAGTCGGATGGTGATCCGGGCCGTTTCGGGCAGCACCACCGCTCGATTGAAGAGACTGTGCGGGTTGAGCGCCGTGAAGACGAGGTCATGCACTTCCGGGTGCAGGATGGGCCCGCCCAGGGAGAGGGCATAGCCGGTCGAGCCGCTGGCGGTGGACACCATGGCCCCATCGGCGTCGAACCGGGCTGCCTCACCGCCATCGAGCACGACCTCCACCCGGATCAGGCTGAATTCGATGCCCCGATGGATCACGAAGTCATTGAATGCCGTGTGCAGCTCGGGCCGGCCCTTCACGCGCGCCTGCAGGATGGCGCGCTGCTGGATCCGGAAGTCACCGGTCCGCCAGCGGTCGATGGCCGGTTGCAGGTCTTTCACCTCGACCTGCACCAGGAAGCCGAGCCGGCCGAGGTTCACCCCCAGCACCGGGATGCCGGCGGCGGCGGCCTGCCGGGCCGTCCACAGCAGCGTGCCATCGCCACCGAAGCTCACCAGCAGGCCAGTGCCGTCCAGGTTGCGGCCGAGCGAGTCCGGCATGTCCTTCCGGGTGGTGCGATGGTCCCAAACGCGGAATCCGTGCCGGTGCAGGTGATCGCGGGCTGCCCGGATCGGCGGCAGCTCGGCGTCAATCTGCGGATGGTAGACGAATCCGACCGATTGGGTCATGCCGGCCTCAGCTGGATGAAGAACTCGCGGTTGCCCTTGGCGCCGGCGATGGGCGAGGAGGCCTGGGCCAACCACTGGAAGCCCATGTCTGCGGTGGCCTGGCGCAGGGTGCGGAGGACCTCCTCGTGCTGCGCCGGGTCGCGGACCACACCCCCCTTCCCCACCCGACCCTTGCCCACCTCGAACTGGGGCTTGACCAGGGCGATGACGTCGCCCGGCGGATCCAGCAACCGTTTGACATGGGGGAGCACCTGGCGGAGGGAGATGAAGGAGACGTCGACCGTGGCCAGGGTGGCGGGCTGCGGCAGCTGCTCGAGCTGGCGGATGTTGGTGCGTTCTAGGAGGTGAACCCGCGGATCCTGGCGGAGCGACCAGGCCAGCTGGCCGTAGCCAACATCGACGGCGATCACCGCCCGGGCGCCCCGCTGCAGCAGGACGTCTGTGAACCCGCCCGTCGAGGCGCCCACGTCCAGGCAGACGCAGTCATGCACGTCGACGCCGAACTCTGCGAGAGCGCTGTCCAGCTTCTCGCCCCCCCGACTCACGAATCGGGTCTGGCCTTTGAGCGCGATCTCGGCATCGGACGTTACCGGCTGGTCGGGCCGCGCCACGATGGCGCCGGACACGGTCACCAGGCCAGCCCGGATCAGAGCCTGTCCCCGCTCGCGCGAGGTGACCAGCCCGCGCTCCACCAGCGCCTGATCAAGGCGCATCACCTTCTTTAGCACGGCAACTTTCCCCTCCCTCCAGGGAGGGGTAGGGGAGGATGTTGCGCCGCGTGGGTCACCATGAGCGGTGGTCACGTAAACGCCAGGCCCACGATCACCCCGAGGGCGCCACCCGCAAACACCTCAATGGGAGTATGGCCCAGCAGCTCGCGCAGCCGTTCCTGACGGATGCCCTGGTGGGCGATGAACAGGTCGTCCAGCAAGCGGTTGAGAATCATAGCCTGCTGGCCGGCCGACCGGCGCACGCCGGTGGCATCGTACATGACGACCAGGGAGAAGAGCAGCGAGAGGGCGAAGAGGGGCGCCTGCAACCCCTGGAGCCGACCGATAACGGTGGTGAGTGCCATCACCAGGGCGGTGTGCGAGCTGGGCATGCCACCGGCCGTCGCCAGCCGGCGCACGTTGAGCCGCCGGGTCAGGACCGAGTCGGTGATCACCTTGCTAACCTGGGCGATTCCCCAGGCGATGGCGGGGACGACGAAGTACGGGTTGCGGAGGAGGCTCACGGGGCGGGAGAACGTTCCAGGTCGAGGCGGCGCTCGGCATCGCGCAGGAGCTGCGAGCAGTGCCGGGCCAGCAGTAGGCCTCGCTCATAGGCCCGCACCGACTCGGCCAGATCTTCCTGCCCATGCCCGAGCTGCTCGACCGTCCGTTGTAGAGCCGCGACCGCCGTCTCGTAATCCATGTGGGCGACGTCCTCGTTCATCGGTTCATCTCGACTCCGCCCTGGTCGCGATCTTGCCCAGGATGCCGTTGACGAACTTGCCCGAGTCTGGCCCCCCGAACGTCTTGGCCAGCTCGATCGACTCGTTGATGGCGGCTTTCAGCGGAACCCCAGGCAGGAAGAGCATCTCGTAGATGGCGATCCGGAGCAGGGTCCGCTCCACCTTGGCCATCTGGGCCGGCGTCCAGTTGCTGGACGCGTCCGCTAGCTCCCGGTCGATCTCGCCCCGGTGCTCGAGTACGCCCGTCACCAGGGTGCGGGCGAAGCTGGCCACCTCCGCGTCGGCATGCGCCTCCGCCACCTGGTAGTCAAGCGCGCGCTGCGGGTCCTTCGAGTCGCCCTCCAGCTCGAACAGGACTTTGAGCGCCAGCTCGCGCGCCAGATGTCGTCTACCCGCGGGCTCCGTCCTCCGGGAACCGGACGTCCCCCACGAAGATGTTGACCTGGCGGACTTCCAGCCCCAGCATTTTGTCGATCGCGTCCACCACCTGGCGCTGGACCTCGGCCGCCACCGACGGCACGTGAGCCGAGCTATCCATCACCAGGAACAGATCGAGGGTGAGGGTCTCGTTGCTCATGTCGACTCGCACCCCCCGATGCGCCGCCCCGCTGTTGAGGAGTCGGCTGCTGTCCCGAGAGCGCGCCGGATACATGCCGGCCACCCCCTGCACCTGGACCGCCGTCAGGGAGGCGATGTGGGCGATCACCTCGTTGGCGACCTTGACGGACCCCATCCCGGTTTCGGGCATCAGACCCGCTCCACGTATTCGCCGGTGCGGGTGTCGACGCGGATGATGTCCCCCTCGTTGACAAAGAACGGCACGTTGAGGGTGAGCCCGGTCTCGACCGTGGCCGGCTTGCCGCCGCCGGAGGCGGTGTCGCCCCGAAAGCTGGGCGGCGTGCTGGTGACTTTGAGGTCCACCGTGGTGGGCAGTTCCACTCCGATGGCGCTGCCGTCGTACATGAGCACCGACAGCGGAGTGTTCTCCTTCAGGTACTTGAGCGAGTCCCCCAGCTGGTCATCGTTGAGGGGCATTTGATCGTAGCTCTGTGTATCCATGAAAAAGTGCCGGTCGCCGTCACTATACAGATACTGCATCGCGACCTTTTCGATCCGCACCCGCGGGAAGCGATCCTTGTCCCGGAACTTCTGCTCGATGATCGCCCCGCTACGCATATGCTTCAGCTTGGTGCGGAAAAACGTGTCGCCCCGGCCGAGCTGCGTCTGCTGGAAGCCGAGCACAATGTAGGGCTCTCCTTCCCACTCGATTGTCATGCCGTTGCGAAATTCGTTCGGGCTTACCATCGCATCTCCCCGGCATGACTCGAGTGGACCATCCAGGGGGCATCCGCCCCCTGCCGGCGGATGCTGCGGGTCGTAAAGAGCCGCCACGGCTCTTCCTCTTGACGACACCGCACCGGCACTGCGTGGATTGCAGCGCCTGCCCGCCGACCCCCTTCGATTGTCATGCCGTTGCGAAATTCGTTCGGGCTTACCATCGCATCTCCACGGCATGACTCGAGTGGACCATCTCTACTTCTTGAGCATCTTAGCCAGATAGTCCAGCGCCAGCAGGTAGCCGGAGAAGCCCAGCCCGCTGATGACGGCATGGGCGGCCGCGGCGGTCACCGAGCGATGCCGGAACTCCTCCCGGGCGAAGACCTGGGAGATATGGACCTCGATTACCGGCTTGGCAAACCCCCGCAGCGCGTCGTAGAGCGCGTAGCTGGTGTGCCCCAGCGCCCCGGGGTTGACGATGACCGCGTCGGCGTCGCGCTCCTTCTCGATCTCGTCGATCAGGGCCCCCTCGTGGTTCGATTGGAAGAAGATCACGTCGCACCCGAGCGCCTTCGCCCGATCCGAGACTGCGTCGCTGAGCTCGGCCAGCGTCCCCTTGCCGTAAATCATGGGCTCCCGCCGGCCGAGGCTGGCCAGGTTGGGCCCGTTCAAGACCAGTACTTTCATCCCGGTAGCACCTCATCCAGGACTGCGTCGACGTCGGCCGCCGGCACCTGGCACCCGTACTCTACCCGCCCCAGCTCTCGGAGCAGCACCCAGCGGGGTTCGCCGGCCTTCGCCTTCTTGTCGTGCCGAAGGGCCGCCAGCAGGCGCGCCCGGGAGACCTCGGGCGCCGAGCCCAACAGGCCGTAGTCAGCCAGCAGTTGATCCTGGGCCGCCACGGTCCGAGCGTTGGTGAGTCCAAGGCGGAGGCTGAGCCTCGCCGCCACGGTCATCCCCCAGGCAACGGCATCCCCATGCATGATCCTGCCGTAGCCGGCGGCCGCCTCCAGGGCGTGCCCGGCGGTGTGGCCGTAGTTCAGGATGGCGCGCCGGCCGGCTTCACGCGGGTCCTGCGCCACCACCTGCGCTTTGAAGGCGCAGGTGCGCGCCACCACATCAGGGAAGAGCTGGGCATCTCGGGCCATCAGGGCAGCGCGCTCCGCTCGCAGCAGATCGAACAGCGGAGCGTCGCCGACGATAGCAGTTTTGATGATCTCGGCCCACCCCGACCGAAACTCGCCGGCCGGCAGGGTTTCGAGGTAGGTCAGGTCGGTGATTACGGCGGCCGGCTGGTGGACGGCACCGACCAGGTTCTTGCCGGCGGCCACATTAATGGCTGTCTTCCCGCCGATGCTGCTGTCGACCATGGCCAGCAGGGTGGTCGGCACCTGGACATACGGAACGCCCCGCAGCCAGGTAGCCGCGGCGAATCCGGCCACGTCCCCCACGGCGCCCCCTCCCAGGGCGACCAGTGCGCCCTGGCGGTCGACGCCCTCGGCCGCCAGGAACTCATACAGCCGGGTCAGCGGTTCGACTGACTTGGCCTGCTCCCCGCGGGGCAGCACATAGCGTCTGGGTTTGAATCCGGCCTGGACCAGCGCTGCCTCCAGGACTGGCGCGTGATTCAACCCCGCCCCTTCGTCCGTCACCACCACCACCGCCCCGCGGACGCCCGCCCGCCGGAGGGATGGCGCCACGTAGTGCGCCAGCCGGTATCCCAGGGTGATCTCGTGCTCGGCGTTGGGGATCGCGATAGAGATACGGTGCGGACCGTCATCCGGCGCCGCGTCCTTGATCCGCATCGCCACGGACGCCGGAGCCATCGCGTCGATGGGGACCACCAGGTCGGCCTGCTCGTAGCGCACCATCCGTAGCGGGAGCAGGGTCGCCAGCGCCGCCTCGACCCCGTCCTCCAGCATCGGGCGGCCGGCGCCGTCCCGCAGCCGCTGGCGGAGCGTGCCGGGACTGGCCACCAGCGCCACGACGCTGTTTCGATCCCGCAGCAGCCGCCAGTTGTCGGCGGCCATCGGCGCCCCGCCTCCCACCGCCAGCACCTGTCCGTCTGCGGCCAGCGCCCGTTTCAGCGCGTCGCGCTCTCGCGCCCGAAACCCGCGCTCCCCGTCGGCCGCGAAGATCTCGGGGACCGATCGACCCGCTTGCCGCACGATGACCTCGTCCAGATCGACGAAGGGGCGCCCCAGTTTCTCCGCCAGGATCCGTCCGACCGTCGTCTTGCCCGTCCCCATGAAGCCGATGAGGACGACGTTGTTCATCGCCGGGCGAGCTGGCGCTCGTATCCCTTTACGTTGCGCGTTAGCTCGGGCAGCGAGTCACCGCCGAATTTCTCCAGCAGGACATTGGCCAGCACCAGCGCCACCATGGCCTCCCCCACCACCCCGGCGGCTGGCACGACGCAGATGTCGCTGCGCTCGTAGTGGGCCTTGACCGGCTGCTTGGACTTGACGTCGACCGAGGGCATCGGCTTGAGCAACGTGGAGATCGGCTTCATGAGGCCATGCACCACGATGGGCTCGCCGTTGCTGATGCCCCCTTCCAGGCCGCCGGCTCGATTGGTCTGGTGCCCGAAGCCACGGCCGGCCACATGGACCGGCACGTCGTGGACCCGGGAGCCGGGAAGGTAGGGGGCTTCAAAGCCGGCACCCAGGGCGACGCCCTTGCAGGCCGGGATGCTCATCACCGCCTGCGCCAGCAGCCCATCCAGCCGGGTATCCCACTGCCGGTAGCTGCCCAGCCCGGGGAGGACACCCTCCGCCACCACAGTAAACATGCCGCCCAGGGTGTCCCCCGCCGCCCGCGCGCCATCGATGGCCGCCACCATGGCGGCCCCGGCCTTCGGGTCCGGACTGCGGACCGGCGAAGCCTCGACGGCCTTCCAGTTGACACGCCCGGGGAGCACGGCCTCGATGGCGCCGATCGACCGTGTGTAACTGTGGACCGCGATGCCGAAGTTACCGAGCAGCTGTTTGGCGACGGCGCCGGCGGCCACGCGCGCCGCCGTTTCCCGCGCGCTGGCACGCTCCAGCACGTCCCGGGCGTCGTCAGCGCCGTACTTGAGCATGCCGGCCAGATCGGCGTGTCCTGGCCGCACCCGGGTGATGGGCTTGCGCTTCAGGCCATCGGCCTCCACGCTCATGACAGCCTTCCAGTTGTCCCAATCCTGGTTCTGGATGTCCAGCGTGATCGGAGAGCCGAGGGTCTTCCCGCCGCGCACGCCGGACACGATCCGGGCAGCGTCCTTCTCGATCTTCATCCGGCCCCCTCGGCCGTGGCCCCCCTGCCGGCGGGCCAGGTCGGGCGCCAGATCGGCGGCCGTCAGCGGCAGCCCGGCCGGCACGCCGTCGACGATGACCGTTAGCCGCTCGCCGTGAGACTCACCAGCCGTTAGAAACCGGAGCATGCGTGGGCCATAACATTACTGAACTGCGACCGAGATTCGGGCTCAGATAGTCGCGCGAGGCGCTCAGGCGCGTAACCCCGGACTCGGGCTATGGGCCCGCCGGCCGCCGGCGCGCCTCGATCTGGGCGAAAATCGCATTCCGGAACTGCTGGGGGTGGGGGATTTTCTGCAGGACCTCGCCGCTGTCGCGCCCGGCGGACTCGAGCTCGATGTCGCCGAATCCCCAGGTGCGACCCCACAATCCCTGACGGGTGGTCAGGTCCTGGATCCGGTCGACGGCGATAGAGCGCGAGATGCGGCCCACGATGCCCTCATTCAGGATGACCCGCTGGTCCGTCAGCACGTACTCGTGGGCGCGCCAGCGCCAGTAATAGAGGTTGAGGACCACGACGGCCAGGATCACCAGACCGAGCAGCACGAAGAGCCGCACCTCGGCCGTGGACGGCACCAGCAGGGCCACGGTCATCAGAATGACAGCCCCCAGGATTGTCAGCAGGAAGGGCCGGAACACGACCACCCAGTGCTGGCGGGCGACCAACACCAGGTGCTCCCCGGGAAGCAGGTCTTCGGTCCTCATGGCCGCTGCAACAGGAGCGTAATGAGCGTGCCCAACACCAGGAAGGGTCCGTACGGGATTGCCTGCCGCATCTTCCGGATCCGGGTGACCACCAGCAGGATGGCGACGAATCCACCCAGGAACACCCCCAGCAAGATGGCGCGCACCACCCGGAAGTCCGTGAGTCCGGTGGCCAGCCCGATGAAGAGCGCCAGCTTGATGTCGCCGATGCCCATCCCCTCCGGGCCGTAGATCAGGGTGGCCACCAGCACCAGCAGCGCGAAGACGGCCGCGGTGGCGACTCCGGCCACCGCAGCGGTGCGCCAGTCGGGGGCGGGCCAGCTGAGGGCCGGAGTCCAGGGGGTGATAAACGACAGGATCAGCGCCACGGCGCAGCCGGGGAGGATGACCAGGTCCAGGATCAGGCGGCTGTTGAGGTCAAAGGCGAACACCTGGACCAGGATGAGCACGTACACCGAGTCGATCAGCAGGAGCAGGCCGAAACCCAGCCGCCAGGCGAAGAGGAAGAAGAAAATCCCGGCCAGCGCGGACTCGAGCCATTGCTGCCAGCCAGTGGGCTGGTAGACGATCCGCTCCTCCCGGCTGAGCCCTCGAGATTCGATGCCGGCCAGCCAGCGCGAGAACCGGTTGACCCCCAGGCCAGCCGCCACGCCCAGCAGGCCCCAGGCGACGGCGATCACCGCTGTCACGGCGCGGCACTCCCCAGGACGGCCCGCTCGAGGGCCGCCCGCATGGCGGCTTCGGGAGCCGGTCGGCCGGTCCAGATTTCGAAAGAGGCAAGCCCCTGGTAGAGGAGCATGGCCAGCCCGTTGACGGCACGAGCGCCGTGGTCGCGGGCCGCTCGGACCAGAGGAGTCAGGGGTGGATTGTAAAGCAGATCGAAGACGAAGTGATCCGCGTTCAGCCAGTCAGCCGGGAAGACCAGGCTGTGCCCGTCCAGGCCAACCGGGGTGGCGTTCACGATCAGATCCACGCGGCCGACCACCAGTTTGAGCGAGCCAAACGGCGTCGGCCCGCCGGCCTCCACGTTCAGGTCCCGGCAGAGACGCCGGGCCTGCTCCAGGTTGCGGGCGGCCACCCATACCCGCGAGGCCGTGGACCGCAGCACATCCACGACGGCGCGGGCCGCCCCGCCGGCCCCCAGCACCAACGCCGCCCGGCGGCGCGGGTCGTATCCGGCGTCCTCCAGCGCTTGGGCAAAACCGGTCCGGTCCGTGTTCCACCCCACCAGCACCTGCCCGCGGTGGCTGAGCGTGTTCACCGCGCCCAGCTGCTGGGCGTCCGGCCCCAGGCCGTCGAGCAGGCTAGCCACCGTGATCTTGTGCGGGATGGTGATGTTGGCGCCCAGCACGTCCGGATCGCGGCGGATCTCATCCAGCACCTGGGGCAGGTCCGCCGCCGACACCTGGCGCGGCTGGTAGACGGCGGCGATCCCAGCCGCCTCGAAGCCGGCATTCTGAAAGGCCGCCGATAGGGAGTGGCCGACTGGATCGCCGAGCAGCAGCACGCGGCTGCCTGCCCGAGCCTGGTCAGGAGAGGCCGTACTGCTTGAGGAGCCGGCCGAACTCCTCGAGGGTGCGGGCGTAATGGTTGTGGCCCTGCGGATCGGAAAGATAATAGAGGTAGTCCGTCTGGGTGGGGGTGAGGGCGGCGTCAAGGGCCTTGGTCCCCGGGTTGGCGATCGGTCCGGGTGGCAGGCCGAGATGCAGATAGGTGTTGTAGGGCGAGTCGATCTTCCGGTCGCTCACCGTGACCGTCGATTGCCAAGCACCCTTGGCGTACAGCACGGTGGCGTCGATCTGCAGCAACATCCCCTGGGCCAGCCGGTTGTAGATGACGCTGGCCACCTTTCCCCGGTCGTCGTCGAACCGCGCCTCGCGCTCGATCAGCGATGCCATGGTAACGATCTGGAGGGTGCTGAGCTTTCGTTGGACCGCCTGGGCCTGGCGGGTATCGGTCCAGACCTTCCCGAACTGGGTGAGCTGGAGGGTGATCAGGTCTTTGGCGGTTGCGTCCTTGGGGACCAAGTAGGTGTCGGGAAACAGGAAGCCTTCCAGGCTGGCCCCCGCCGGCCGGCCCTGCAAGAACGGGAATTTGTCGTCGAAGGTGCTGCCGCTGGCGAGGGCGATGTATTCGGATCCCTTGATGACTGCGCCCGTATCCAGCCGCTTGGCAGTCTTCTGGATGGTGTACCCCTCTGGGATGGTGACCCAGATCTCATCGGGCACGGCCGTCTGCATGGCCAGCAGGAGTTGCTCCATGTTCCAGTTGCGATCCATCTGGTAGGCGCCCGCCTCGACGCTGCGATCCAGGTGGCGGTAGCGGGCATACCAGTCGAACACCAGCTCACTGTCGACCAGGCCGGCCTGGTGCAGGATAGTCGCCGTCTGGTGAAAGGTGGCCCCCAGCGGAACGACCACCCGGACCTTGCCGGTCCCAGGCTTGGCCGGGGTGTGAATCTGGTGATCGACGTACGCATACGCCGCCGCCGCCGGGAGCACCAGGGCGAAGGGGATCAGGACGATCAGGAAAAGGCCGGCACCGAGACAGGACCGGCAGCCGCGCCGCTTCCGCCGACCGGATGGCGGCTGCCTCAGGCGCGACCCTCGCTAGCCCGAATCCACCGAATCGAACTTGCATCTTGGGCGCGCAGCGAGCGAGCGGGGCGTCGTCTCCTGCGCGCGCTCAGTTACGCACCGACGGGTGCGCGCCTTCGCGTGCTCGTCGCCTCCTACCGCGCATCTCGCCGCGCATCCCGATCTGCGTCGTCCCATCGGTGGATCCGGGCTTAGTTGTGATGAGCGCCATCCCCGTCTTCGTCATCATCTGCTTCTTCGTACTCTTCGAGCTGCGAGATCACTCGCTCGTGCTCGTCCTCGTCGAGCGTGACCAGGGACTCCCCTTCCCGGCGGAGGACCAGTACGCGGTCGGCATCGGCTTCTGCCTGGAGCACGTAATACGTCTGCCCCTCGATCTCGGCCACATCGTGGACCAGGTAGGTTTCCTCTTCGCCCGTGATTTCGTTGACCAGCTCGATGGTCTCCAGCTCGCCGTCGGCCTCGGGCTCCTCGATCATGTCAGCCTCCTGACCCCCGACTTCCCCGGTAGTCGAGATAACTCTGCAACAGCAGGGCCGCCGCCATCCGGTCGACATCCGCCCGCCGTTGCCGGCGGCGCTTTCCCTGGGCGACCAGGTATCGCTCCGCAGCCACCGTGGTCAGGCGTTCGTCCCAGTATTCCACGGGCCGCCCGATTGCGCGCGCCAGCTGGGTGCCAAACTCCTGGGCGGCGGCGGCAGCCGCGTCCAGCCTACCATCCATCAGCCGGGGCAACCCGATCACGACTCGCTCCACCTCATGCTCCGCGACCAGGGTCCGTAGGGCTGCCATATCCTCCGCCGCCGATCGACGGGTCAGGACGCTGAGCGGCGAGGCGATCACGCCCGAGGGGTCGCTGAGGGCCAGGCCGATTCGGACCGTTCCCGGGTCGATGCCGAGCACTCGACCCGTCATCAGGGGGTAGGTGGACGGGCCGGACGATTCACGCAGGTCACGAAGCGAAGCCGCCGGTCGCCTCCTGGACCCTGACCACGATGCGGGACGCGAAGAACGGCAGCCAGGGCAACGGCAGGTCCTGACGGACGTTCACGTCCACCACACTGGGCAACCCGGACAGCAGCGGGCGGGCGCTGTTCGGGCTCCGGCCTGTCAAGCGGGCCCGGATGTCGGCCAGCGAGAAGACCGGCCGCACAAAGCCGCGGGCGTGTCCGGTCAGGGTCACTTTTCCGTCGGCGCTGGCGGACACCACCTCGTAGCTCGTGTTGACGGGTTGTTCGCTGAGCTGCTGATCCACCGGGACCTTCGCCTGCAGGGCGTGCTGAATCAGCTGCCGGACGGCCGCGTCGTTGAAGGCGGTGGTCTTCCCGGTCACCGTCATGGTGATGTTGAAGGTGGGCGCCGCAGCCGGCAGCTCATCGCCGACATGGTGATCCATGGTCGCCGTGTGGTCGATGGCGAGCGATTCCTGGACTAGGTGTAGGCTGCCCGTCTTCTGGTTCAGCTCCGACTGGACCTTCGGGTTCAGGATGTCGAGCAGCGCCTGGCTGGCGGTCGCGCTATCGGTGTCGGAGATCACCGTCGCGGTTCGGGCGTCCGCGCCTCCGCCGATGGGGCCGGGGTTGTCGACGGTCAGGTCCGGCGGCTTCGTGTCGATCTGCTTCACGGTATGGGCGTCCGCGTTGCCACCCTGGCCAGGCTGGGCGGCCGTGACGCCCACGGAGGCGGAGCCTTTGAGGGGAACGTGCAGGTCTTTGTCGGTGGTGTAGCTCTTTGAGCCATCGCTGGTCCGGACCACAACTCCTTTGGGGATGTCGACGTAGGGGGAGCAGAAGACGAAGCAGTTGTAGGTGAACGTCACCGATCCGGTGGCCGGGACGGCCGGAATCGCCTTCTGGCCGGTCGCGGTGCCCTGGGCCTGCTGGGACTCGGTCACCGTAAATGCCTGGGTCGTGAACTGGTTGGCGCTGGCTGCCTGAGTACCGGGGGCGCCCGCCAGTTGGACGTCGGCGTCCAGCTTGGTCCCCTGGACGGCAATGGTCACGGTGGCGGCCGGCAGGTACAGGATCCCGGCCAGGAAGGCGACCGTGGCCAGCACTGCCGCGGCCACGTAGATCGGACGTCGATGTTGCTGCAGGCGCTCTCGAAGGCGCGGCATCCGTAGCAGTGGCACCCCGCTGAACGGCATCCTCCGGGGCGGCGCGGACAGAACCGGGCGCGAGCTCACCGCCTCGAACTCTGGGACGGAGGAGACGGGTTCGAGCTCCTCTGGCGCTGCCTGTTCAATGGCCACCACCGCGCCCGGCTGGAGCATTTCTAGCCCCCGGTCGACGGCCTGGACGCTGGCGTATGTGGGAAAGCCCGATTCCAGGGACAGCGCCTGGAGGCGGGTCTCGCTGCTGACCACGCTCACCTGCAGGCGGTAGGCCTGGGCGTACTTCTTCAGCAGCCGGAAGCTCATCGGGCTGTGGAGCGCCCGGGCGCCGTCGGGAAGGACCAGAGTGACCGCCTGCTCCCCCTGCAGCTCGCGGAGGCGGTCGACGACATCGGTGACCTCCTCGTCGGGCTCAACGTAGACAAGTTTGGCGAGGGTCTTCATATTTGTTGAGAACCAATACCGCACAACGGCCAGTGCCGTCGACCAGTTACGGTATCACACTTGATTTGCCGCGCCCAGTGGCATTTGGCGACGCCGAGTTACACCTTCATCGCCTTCAGCACCCGGCGCATGACCCCGTACATGGCCCCTTCTTCTCCGCTGCCCTGGCGGATGGCGTGGTGGGCCAGGCCCATGGGGGTGATGTCCTGCTGGTCGAGGAGCAGCCCGGTGGAGTCGTAGACCCCCTGGACGTCCGCCGGGCGCAGGACGGAAATAGCCGGCGGGCGGGTGAACGGGAGCTCTCCCACCCAGCCGAAGCCGGTTAGAGCCTCCTGCACCTCCGGCAAGGCACTGCCCCCGCCCGCCAGGTAGATGGCGGCTGGCAGCCGGTCCCCTTTGGCCATCTCCTGCAGGGTGATGGCCACGCCTTCGGTCAGGACCTCGGCGTCCTGGGCAAGGATGCGGTGCACCTGGGTGGCCTGCCCATCGGGTAGCTCGCCACGGGAGTGGCGCAGCTTGACGGCCTCCGCATCGACGAACGAGATGCCGAGCTTGCCGGCCAGCTTCTTGGTAAACACCCGACCGCCAATGGGAAACATCCGGGTGGCCTCGATCCCACCATTCCGGATGAGGGCCACGTCCGTGGTGCCGCCCCCGATGTCGACGAAGATGCCGCCGGACTCGTAGATCTCATCGCTGGCGACGCAGCGCGCCATCGCATACGGCTCGGCGACGGTGGCCACCAGCTCCAGGTCGAGTTCGGCCGCGATGGTTTGCAGCGCACCCAGATGGGTCAGCGGGGCGAACGTGTTGAACACGGTGACCACCATTTGGCGGCCCTGGAAGTCCAGTGGGTTGGTCACCGGGAACCCGTCGACCCGCACGCCGGTGATGGCGGAGTTGATCAGCTTGACGTTGACATCAGGCACGCCCAGCTCTTGGCTCATCAGGTGGCCTGCCTCGCGCAGCGCCCGTCTCTGCACGACCTGGAGGGTTTGTTGGAGCTCGGCCTCGTTGATCTTCATCGTGGGATCGGCGCGCGGCACGGTCACCGAGGTGCTGAAGCCCTTGACCTGCTCGCCGGCGATCCCGATCACGCCCTGGCCCGGGATGGTGTCGCACATGTCCTCTGCCCGGGAGATCGCTTTCTCGCAGCTCTCGATGATGCTCTGGATGTCCGACGGCACGCCGGCCTGCATGTCGGTGAAGACCTGGCGCTCGCGGGAGGCGCCCAGGACGATGCCGTTCTTCCCATCGCGGCGGACCACCAGCGCCTTGATGTACTCGGTGCCGATGTCGAGTGCCGTGTAGAGGTTGGCATACTCGGCCCCCCGCCGGATCCGCTTCAGCCGGGTGCCCAGACCCAGGGGCATCAGCCCGCTCCGACCCGGGCGCGCACGTACTCCTGCACGCCCCGAAATCCGTCCGCGACGCGGGTGGGATCGATGCCGCCGCCCTGGCCCACGGGGCCTCGGCCTCCGCCCTTGCCCCCGGCCGCTTTGACGAACGCCTTCACGACCTCGCTGGCCGGGAATCGATCGGCGATGGTCGGCCCGACCTTCACGGCAAAGGTTCGGCCGGCCACGACAACGGCCAGGGCCTGGCCGTTCGCCTGTCCCAGCGCGTGGTCCGCGAACAGTAGGAGGTCCTTCTCGCCAGGGTCAACCTGTTGGAGGAAGAGGGTAACCCCGTCGACCCTGGCCTTCTCGATCTGGGCGGTCCCACCCGCGGCCAGCCTCGACCTCAGCTGATCGGCCTCCTTCTCCAGCCGCCTGAGCTCGGCCTGCAACGCCTCCAGCTTGATGGGCAATTCGGCTGGCGTCCCCTTCAGCCGGTCACCAATCTTCGCCAAAACATCCTCATACATCCGCACCTGGTCCTCGGCGGCTCGACCGGCCCGCATCTCAATCCGGCGGACACCGGCGCCGATGCTGCGGTCACCGGAGAGCAGCGCCATCCCGATCTCGCCCGAGCGCTCGACATGGGTGCCCCCGCAGAGCTCCCGCGCCCAATCACCGAAGGAGACGACGCGGACCGTATCCCCGTACTTCTCATCGAAGAGGGCGACGGCGCCGGTCGCGATCGCCTGCTCCAGGGGCAACACTTCGACGCGGCGGACCAGGTCCGCGCGGATCTTCTCGTTGAGCAGGCCCGTCACCCGCCCGAGCTCGTCGCGGGTCAGTGCCCGCGGGAACCGGAAGTCGAACGTGGCGTGGTCCGGCTGCACGGATGACCCGGCCTGGCTGGCCTGGTCGCCCAGCACGTCACGAAGGGCGCGATGCAGCAAATGCGTGGCCGAGTGATGCCGCGCCACCGCCTGGCGCCGGGTGGCATCAACCGCGGCGTGCACCCGATCGCCCACCTTGAGCTGGGCGGGACGCGTCGCCACCCGATGCCGGGTGGCATCGCCCTGCGGCTGGACGTCGATGACGCTCGCCTTCTTCCCATCCCAGCTCAACCAGCCGGTATCGGCGGTCTGGCCGCCGCGCTCGGCGTAGAACGGTGTCTCCTCCAGAAAGACGTCCGCCTGGTCTGGCTCGCCGCTCACCGGATAGACGTTCGTGATGGTGCTGTCGCCTTCCAGGTGGTCGTAGCCGACAAACCGAGTTGCCCGGCCAGCGATCGGCGCGGTGAATCCGCTGGGCACAAGCCGGCTCCGATCGCGCTGGCCCTGCATCAAGGCGTCCACCGCAGCCATGTCGACCCGCACCCCCTGCTCCTGGGCGAGCTCCGCCGTCAGCTCCACCGGGAAGCCCAGCGTGTCATGCAGGTAGAACACCTCGTCGGCACTGAGGGTTCCCCGGTCCAACATCCCCTGGAGGCGTTCGGTTCCCTGGCGCAGCGCCAGCGCGAACCGCTCTTCCTCCGCCCGCACGACGTCCTGAATCTCTGCCGCCTTGCTGCGGACCTCCGGGTACACCTTGCCCAGGAGCTTGGCCACGATCGGAACGCCGGAGGAGAGGCGGGCCGCTGGGCCCAGCCGGCGACCATGTACCATCGCTCGGCGGATCAACCGCCGCAGGACGTAGCCGCGTCCATCATTGGCGGGCATCACCCCATCCGCCAGCAGCATGGTGCTGCCGCGGGCGTGATCGGCGAGGACACGCAGCGACGTGTCAGTCTCTGGGTGGCTGCCATACGGGTGACCCGTCTCCTGCGACCAATGCTGGATGAGCGGCTGGAAAAGGTCCGTTTCGAAAACGCCCGGGCGGTACCGGTTGACGACGGCCGTGATGCGCTCGAGGCCCATCCCGGTGTCGATGCCTTTTCGTTGCAGCGGCGTCCGGTTGCCGGCCTGGTCCCGGTTCCATTGCATGAAGACGAGGTTCCAGATTTCGAGGAACCGATCGCAGTGCTCGCAGTTTGGCCCGCAGTCTGGCCGGCCGCAGCTGTACTCCTCGCCCCAGTCGTAGTGGATCTCCGAATCCGGCCCGCACGGACCGGTCGGCCCGGCCGCCCAGAAGTTGTACTCGTCGCCGAACCGCCGCACGCGCTCCGCCGGAATCCCGGTCTTCTTGGTCCAGATCTCGAAGCTCTCGTCGTCATCATTGTGGATGCCGGCCCACAGGCGACCCTCCTCGAGCCGAAGGTCCTTCGTCAGGAACTCGTAGGCGTACGGGATCGCCTTTTCCTTGAAGTAGTCGCCGAACGAGAAGTTTCCGAGCATCTCGAAGGACGTCAGGTGATGGCCGTCATGCCCGACGAGGTCGATGTCGACCGCCCGAAAGACCTTCTGACACGTCGTTGCGCGCGGGTGGGGAGGCCGGCTCTGACCCAGGAAGTAGGGCTTGAACTGCACCATCCCGGCGCTGGTGAACAGCAACGTGGGATCGCCGAACGGAACCAGAGAGGAGCTTGGCAGCACCTTGTGATCCCGCTCCGCGAAGAAGTTGAGGAAACGCTGGCGGACCTCGGCGCTTGTCATGGTGTCAGGCGCGCGATCAGGCGCAGCCTAGGTGAATTCTAGTGGAGCCTTTGACCCAACCCGATTCGGGCTAGCCCGGATCCACCGATCGGACGAAGCAGATTGGGATGCGGGGCGCGCCGAGCCGAAGGCGGCGACGAGCACGCGAACGAGCATATCTGTCGATCTGTAAGTGAGGGCGCGCAGGAGCCAACGCCCGGATCGGCCGCCCCGCGCCCAAGATGCGAGTTCGTTTCGGTGGATCCGGGCTTAGACCGAGGCGGCTGGCAGCTCGCGCTTCAGGTGCTCGACCGCCGCCCGCTGCAACCGGGACACGTGCATCTGCGAGATGCCGAGGCGCTTGGCCACCTCGGCCTGGGGCAGCTCGTCGACAAAGCGCAGGTACATGATCCGCCGCTCGCGCGGAGTGAGGTGGCTCATCGCCTTCTGCAGCAGGTTCTGCAGTTCGACCCGCTCCAGGTTCTCGTCCGTCTCACCCAGGCGTTCGTTCAGCTCCAGCCCTTCATCCTCCGCCCCGCGACCGGTGGATTCGAACGAGATGGTGCGCTGGGCGGGACTTGCCTCCATCGCCTCCAGGACTTCTTCCGGCGGTACCCCCAGTTCCGCGGCCACCTCGTTCACCGAGGGCGTCCGGCCCAGCCGGCCCTGCAGCCGCTCCTGGGCCTGGCCGGCCCGCTGCATCGTCTCCTGCAGCCGGCGGGGCACTTTGACCGCCCAGCTCTTGTCTCGGAAATAGCGTTTGATTTCGCCCACGATGGTGGGGGTGGCAAACGTGGAGAACTCCAGGTCACGGCCCGGATCGAAGCGCTCGATGGCCTGCAGCAGCCCGATGTAGCCCACCTGCACGATGTCCTCCAGTGGCTCTCCGCGGTTCTGGAACTTTCGCGCCAAAAAGAGCACCAGGTTATTGAACAGATCGACCAGCCGCTGGCGGACGGCCGGGTCCCTGGTCTGCTGGTACTGCTCGAAGAGGCGGCGGACCTCTTGGCGGCTCGGGCGTGCGGTAGACGCGGTCACTTTGGGAGTGCGCGTCAGTCGATCAGGTATTTCACCATCCGCATGCGCATACAGCCCTGGTCGTCCACCTGGTAGCGCAGCTCATCCACGAACAGGCGGATCATGTTGAGGCCGATGCCTTCATAGTCGAGTGACTCCTCTCGGGGCAGCCGCCGAACCGGCCGGACGGCCGGGGCGGGCGTCTGCTGGAGCTCGACCGCACGCGGAGGTGTACTGGTGATGTTGACTTCGAGCTTGCCTCGCTGGCCTTTGAACGTTAGCTTGAGCTGGCCGTTCCCCTTCCCCCACTGGTCGGTGGCGGCGGCCACCGCATTTTCACACGCCTGGGTGATGGCGATGTTCAGGTCGTCAATCTCCGCCAGCGAGAACCCGACGACCGCGCCCAGGGCCCCGGCCGCCCGTTTGGCCACCACGATGTACTCCTCTCTAGCGGGCAGCTTCAGCTCCGTGATCTGGTGTGCCGTGTCCCTCATCCGGGTCTTGCTCCTTTCGCCGGCCGGCGCACTCGGGAGGCAAAGCCGTTGAGGCGCTCTCGAATCCGCGTTCCCAGGCTCGCCACCGTCTCGGCCGTCGCCGTCATCGCCCGGTCCGCGGCCATGAATTTGTCGTTGACCTCGCTGACCATGTCATCGATCTGCTCCACGGTGTGCCGTACTTCGGGCAGCGCCCGCCGCGTCTCCTCGAGTACCACGCCCAGGGTCGCGTCCACCTTCCACAGGCTGCGGGAGACCCGAATCAGGACGTACGACAGGATGACGCTGACCACGAAGAACCCGATGGCAGCCAGCAGCACAGCCCATTCCCAGAGGTTTTGCACCCCACGCCTCCCGTCGGTCGCCTCGAGTGAGCGGATTATACACTCGCCTTTCTCTTACCTCCGCCGAAGGGGACCTAAACCAGGAGTCGGGTTAGACGCCAGTTTGCCGGCGCGCCCAGCGCGTGGCTCCCCACTGGGCGAGCGCGAGCAGGACCAGGTCGTTAACCAGGTGCAGATCCCCCACCGCCAGCCGGGCCCCCACGCCCGCGACAGCCAGTGCTTCCCCAACCCCCACCGCGGCCACCGACAGCCCGAGCCGAGCCAGGTAGTTGGGCCAGCCCGGGGTACCCAGGTACGCCGCCTGGGTGCCAATCAGCGCCACCAACAGCGCCAGGATAAACACGGGCGGAAAGGCGAGATGCAACCTCGCTACTGTAGCCGGTTGCTAGTCGTGATCGCCCTCGCCCTTGGCCGGCGACACGCCGGTGAAGTTCTGCGAGTTGGAGTGCTCGGGCGCCTGGCTGTGCACGGCCGCCGGCGTTTCGTCTGATTCACCGGGACGCAGCAGGTGCTCAACGGTCAGGCCGGAGAAGACGGTCCGCATCAGGGTGCCCGACGCGGTGGTCGTCACCGCCACCCCAGTCAGGGAACCGTGGGTCGGCTGGACCGGGATGGTCAGCATATCAATGACCGCCTCGCCGCCGTCCAGGTGCGCCAATCCGTCCCACACCCGGATGTTCTTCGGGCTGGTCACGGTCCCGACAACCCAGGAGCCGGCACCCACCCGCCACTCGCGGATGTTGTTGCCAACGACCAGGGTCGTGTCCTGCACGCTGCCGTTGCTGAAGGTCAACCGCACCGTACCCAGGGTCTGCCCGGCGTAGTACCACATGGTGCCGTAGGAGTTCAACAGGAGGTGGAGGCTCACGGCCCCCGGGATTGTCGTAGTGACCGAGGCGGTCTGGCCGGGAGAGAGGAGGGCAAACGAGCCAGTGTCAAAAGGCGTGCCCCCCAGCATCTGCGTCCCGGTCGGGGGCGCAATGTACAGGTCTGACAACGGCCGGCTGGCGACCGTGCTCAGCGGAATAGTCGTAAAGGCCGTCGCCCTCTTGTCGGCCGGAGCGGCCGCGTACGCGGAGACGACCGCGGCGGTCGCCAGGCTCAGGCCTGTCGCCACGACGAGGCTCTTGGTGAGCTTCGTAAAGGGCCGGGGGTTCATAGCCCCTACGGTAATCTGCGTACCTTACGTGGCTAACACGGCCCAGATGACACCCGTAACAGCGGACTGACGCCCGGGTCACACTTTGCCGCGGCTCGGCTAAGGCGCCGGCAGCCCCATCGGTACCGAGTCCGCTTCTACCGGCGATGGCCCCGGCGGTCGTGGTCGCCCTTGCCCTCGGAAGGATTGACACCGGTGAACTTCTGCGAGTTGGCGTGCTCGGGCGCCTCGCTGTGCCACGCGGCGGGCGTGTTGCCCGACTCACCGGGACGTAGCAAGTGCTCAAGGGTCAGGCCGGAGAAGACGGTCCGCATCAGGGTGCCCGACGCGGTGGTGGTCACCGCCACCCCAGTCAGGTAACCGTGCGTCGGCTGGACCGGGATGGTCAGCATGTCAATGACCGCCTCGCCGCCATCCAGGTGCGCCACTCCGTCCCACACCCGGATGCTCTTCGGGCTGGTCACGGTCCCGACAACCCAGGAGCCGGCACCCACCCGCCACTCGCGGATGTTGTTGCCGACGACCAGGGTCGTGTCCTGCACGCTGCCGTCGCTGAAGGTCAACCGCACCGTGCCCAGGGTCTGGCCCGCGTAATACCACATGGTGCCGTACGAGTTCAACAGGAGGTGGAGGCTCACGACCCCCGGGATTGTCGTAGTGACCGAGGCGGTCTGGCCGGGAGAGAGGAGGGCAAACGAGCCAGTGTCAAAAGGCGTGCCCCCCAGCATCTGCGTCCCGGTCGGGGGCGCAATGTACAGGTCTGACAGCGGCCGGCTGGCGACCGCGCTCAGCGAAATGGTCGTGAAGCCCGTGGTGGGTGCCGGGGCCGGCTGCACGGTTTGCGCGGCGGCCGGGGCGATTGACGCCATACCCAGGGCCAGTCCGGCACACGTTCCGACAACCCAACGCACGGCCAGGAAGTTCACTGGGGCCCACTTTATGGGCGCGACCTTGCGGCTCGGATAGAGGCATCGGGGCCTCCCACCACGGGACAGCAAGACTCCGGTTACGGGTTCGCTGCTTTGTTACGCGCCACGTTCCGGCCGCGGCCGCAGCTCCAGTCCCAGCTCTCGCAGCTGGGCCGCGTCGACCGTGGCCGGGGCTCCGGTCATCGGCTCCTGCGCCTGCTGGTTCTTGGGGAAGGCGATCACGTCCCGGATGGTCTCCTCACCGGCGGCCAGCATCACCGCTCGGTCGATCCCGGGGGCGATGCCGCCGTGCGGGGGGGCGCCGTATTCGAACGCCTCCAGCAGGAATCCGAACCGGCGAGCGGCCTCTTCTTTGGTCCAGCCGAGCTGGGCGAAGATCCGCTGCTGCAGCCCCGGGTCATGGATTCGGATGCTGCCCGAGGCCAGCTCGATTCCGTTGAGCACCAGGTCGTAACTGCGCGCCCGGACCCGGAGCGGGTCAGTCTCGATCAGGTCGAGGTCAGCCGGGTGCGGCGCCGTAAAGGGATGGTGCTCGGGCTCGATCTGGCCGGTTTCCTCGTTGCGGGCATACATCGGGAACTCGGTAATCCAGGCGAATTCGAAGGCATTGGGAGGGATCAGGCCCTGCCGCTCCGCCACTGCCTTGCGAATGGCCCCCATCGCCCCGGCCGCCACTCGGGGCTCCGCCGCCACCGCCAGCACCAGATCGCCCGGCCGGGCCCCGGTCGCCCCTTCCAGCCCGCTCAGCTCCTCGGCGGTGAAGAACTTGGTGATCGGCGACCGCCATTCCAGAGCCTCCCGGTACCAGAAGGCTAGCCCTTTCGCTTTCGCCGTCTTCGCCACCTCGGTCAAGCCATCGATCTCTTTGCGACCCAGCGCTGACCCGGCGGGCACCCGCAGCCCCCGAATGGCACCGCCTTGAGCCAGCGCCTGGCGGAACACCTGGAATCCCGTGCTCTGAAGGTGGGGTGTCAGGTCGACCAGCTCCAGGCCATAGCGCAGGTCTGGCTTGTCCACGCCATACCGGAGCAGGGCGTCGGCGTGCGTGACGCGGCGGAACGGGACCGCCACCGGGCGACCCAGGACCGTCTGCCAGACATGGGCGAAGCAGCGCTCGGTGACGTCCAGCACGTCGTCTTCGGTGACGAAGGACATCTCCAGGTCGAGCTGGGTAAATTCGTTCTGCCGGTCGGCGCGTAAGTCCTCATCGCGATAGCAGCGCGCGATCTGGAAGTACCGGTCATAGCCGGCCACCATCAGGATCTGTTTGTAGAGCTGCGGCGATTGGGGCAGCGCGTAGAAGCGGCCGAGGTTGACCCGGCTGGGCACCAGGTAATCGCGCGCGCCTTCCGGCGTGCTCCGGATCAGCACCGGGGTCTCGATCTCCAGGAAGCCTTCCCGATCGAGAAAGTCCCGGATAGCCTTGACCATGCGGTGGCGCAGCTCCAGGTTGCGCGTCATCTCCATGCGGCGGAGATCCAGGTAGCGATAGCGCAGCCGCAGGGACTCATCCACCTCGGTTCGTTCGTTCACCGGGAAGGGGGGCGTCCTGGACCTGTTCAGGATCTCCAGCGCTTCGGCCTCCACCTCGATCTCTCCCGTGGGGAGCGTGGGATTCTCGGCTCCGGGCGGGCGGCGACGAACGGTGCCGCGGACGTGGGCCACGAATTCCAGCCGCAGGTCGCCGGCCTGGGTGAAGGCCTCGGCCCGGTCGGGGTGGAACTGCACCTGCACCAGGCCCGATCGGTCGCGGAGGTCGATGAAGATCAGGCCGCCGTGGTCTCGCCGCCGGTGCACCCAGCCGAACAGGTCCACCGCACGCCCGGCATCGGTGGCTCGCAAGGTCCCGGCGCGGACCCGCGGCGTCAGGCTCATGCCGACACCGCCGGCGCGGCGGCCAGCATTTCAAGCACGCGGGAGAGCAACCGGTCGCGGGGGATCGACTCCTGTTTTTTGAGACGCAGGTCTCGCAGAGTCACGTGATCCCTCGCATCTTCTTGCAGACCGACGAGCAAGGCCAGCCGCGCGTGCATCTTCGAGGCCCGCCCCAGTTTCGCATCCAGCCGGCCCGACGAGACATCGACAATCACGGCCAGGCCCCGCCGGCGCAATTCTTCCGCGAGTTCCTGCATGAGCCGCGACGCGGACTCGTCAACCGCAACCGCGTAAATGGCAGGACCGATGTCCGCAGCCTTCAGGATCGTCGCCGTGCGGTCTAGGCCCAGGGCAAAGCCAACCCCAGGGGTATCCCGGTAGCCGAGGTCGGCCGCCAGACCGTCGTAGCGACCACCGCCACCCAACGAGTTTTGCGCGCCAAGAAGGCTTTCGTGCCAGAACTCGAAGGCCGTCCTGGTGTAGTAATCGAGCCCCCGAACCAACCGTGGATTCACGACGTAGGGAATACCACCTTGCTGGAGGCCGCGTTCCACCTGCTCAAACGCCTGGCGGCAGGCGTCGCACAGGAAGTCGAGAGTCCTGGGGGCGCTGGCCTGGAGCGCCACGGCGTCGGGATCCTTGGAATCGAGCAGGCGGAGCGGGTTTCGCTCGAAGCGGCTTCGATCCTGCTCCGACAGGGCATCCAGGTAGGGGCGGTAATAGTCGCGGAGCGCGTCGCGATACCGGGGGCGACAGGCGCCGTCCCCGATGCTGTTCACCTGCAGACTGACGCCCGAGAGCTTCAACGACGCGAACCAGCGCCAGCCGAGGGCGATGACCTCGACATCGAGGCTGGGGGCGGCGTCCCCAATGACCTCCACCCCGAATTGATGGAACTGTCGGTGACGGCCGGCTTGTGGCCGGTCGTACCGGAAGAACGGCCCGATGTAGTAGAGGCGCACCGGCTGGCGTTCCCGGTCGAGACCGGCATCAAAGTAGGCGCGGACCACGGGAGCGGTCCCCTCGGGCCGAAGGGTCATCGATCGCCCACCGCGATCGGGAAACGTGTACATCTCCTTGGTCACCACGTCGGACGTCTCGCCGGCACTTCGGACAAAGAGCGCGGTGGCTTCGAAAATCGGCGTATCGATACGTTGATATCCGCGGGCGGTGGCGATGGCGTCGCCGGCGCCGGTCATCTCCTGCCAGTACAGTTGCTCCGCCGGTAGGATGTCCTGCGTTCCGCGCGGACGCTGCGCAACTGGCGCCATGATTCGCCAAAGCTTAGCAAGGGGGTTTAGCCCCGTAGATTCGGGGTTTAGCTCGCGCGTTCGTGCGAGGCGGGCTCATCGGCACGGGCAATGCGGTTGCGCCCCTCGCGCTTGGCCAGGTACAGCGCCCGGTCGGCCGCCTGCACCAAGGCTTCGCGCGTGTCGCCGTCTTTCGGAAAGCTGGCGATCCCGAGGCTCATGGAGAGGTTCGAGATGACCCGGCCCTCGAAGACCAGCGGCCGCATAGCCGCCTGCCGGATTCGCTCGGCGACGCCGGCCGCGACCCGGGCGTCTGCCCCTGGGAGAACCAGCACGAACTCATCCCCCCCATAGCGGGCGACCAGGTCCTTGGGCCGGACCTCGGGAGTGAGGACCTGTTCGGCGAGGTAGCGTAGTACCGCGTCGCCCGCCAGGTGACCGATGGTGTCGTTGATGTCCTTGAAATGGTCGAGGTCGCAGAGCACCAGGGCCAGCCGTTCGCGCGACCGGCGAGCCCGCTGCAGCTCGCGCTCCAGCCGGGCCTCAAAGCCACGATGGTTGGCCACCCCGGTCAGCCCGTCCGTCATGGCCAGGTGACGGGTCTCTTCGAACAAGAAGGCGTTCTCGATGGCAATGACCGCCTGGTTGGCGAGAGTCTGGAGCACCCGCAGCTCGCTCTGCTCCAGGGTACGCGGCTCCCGCATATGAATGGCCAGCGTCCCGACGACCGCCCCGCCCAGAGTCATCGAGACCCCCACCCCCCGCCGCAGTCCCACCTTTTCCAGCAGACGCTGCGGCAGACGAGGCTCACTAGCCAGGTCGAGCTCGACCAGCGAGTCCGAACCGGCCATCCGGCGCGACAGGGCGCCCGCGCTGACCCGCACCGCATGCATTTCGCTGCGCGAGACCGGCCCGACGGCCACGTCGGCGAACCGGTCGCGCCACTCGGGTTTGGTCAGGTGGATGGAGGCGTAGGGCACCTCGAGGATCTCCATGGTGGCCCGGGCCACGGCCCGCAGCAGGTTGTCCGCGCCAACCGTCACCGTGGTGAGCGCCTGGGAGATCTTCTCCAGGGCGATGATCGCCTGGTCGAGCCGGCGGGCCTGCACCTCGGTCTTGTGCTGCAGGTCGATGTTCTCGACCATGAGGGCCACCTCGGTGGCGATGGTTTGCAGCACCTCAACGTCCTGCTGGGTCGGCACGTACCCGGCCGGCGCCCCCAGCAGCAGGTAGCCGGCCGTCTCGGCGCCGCCGGAGAGGGGCACCACCAGGGCGCGGTCGACTCCGGCCGCCTGACCGAAGAGCCGCAGGGCGGGTCGGCCGTCCAGTGAGGGGTCCTCGACGGTCTCGATGTCGGTCTCACGTTCCAGATCGAACCCTTCCGCCAGGTCGACCTGCTCGAAGCGGTGCAGCAGGTCGGCCGAGTCTGCCCCAAAACCCACCAACGCACGGGGCTCAACCCGCTGAGTCTCCCGGTTGCGGGACAGGAGGAGTGCGGTTTCGATCCCCAGGGCCTTGAGGCTAACCCCCAGAATGGCCTCGGCCATCTCCGCGGGTTCCCCCCGGCGTCCCAATCCCACGCGGGTCTGATGTAGGGCAGCCAGGCGGCCCATCTGCTCGTGCAGGTCGCGTGTCCGCTCCTGCAGGTCCTCGGTCATGGCATTGAAGGAGTCGGCCAGATGTCCCAGTTCATCCCGCCGTCGGACCTGCAGACGGCGGCCGAGCTCGCCGCGGGCCACGGCCGCGGTGCCGGCCACCAGGTCGTCGATGGGGCGCGTGATCCGAAGTGCCAGGATGTACCCGATGATGAGCAGGAGCAGCACCACGGCGGTGAAGAGGATGGTCATCTGCAGGGCTGAGCGGACGCCCGCGTCCACCACGGTCTGGCGTGAGAGGGCGACAGCCAGGAAGCCCACCGGGCGCTGCCGCAGGTAGAACAACGAAAACTGGAACTCATAGGGGTGCTGGCCCACATCGAGGGTGCGGCGAGCGGCCCGGCCGGGCGACGCCAGGCCCAGGTAGGAGCGGGTGCGCTCGTCCAGCACGTCTTTGCCCACGCCGGGGAGGGTGGACCCGAGCAGCTGCCCGTTTTGATCGAGCAGCACCACGTCGGCCATGGCTTTGCTCCGCATCTCGGCCAGCGCCCAGGACAGGGGGGTCTCCAGCAAGATGCCACCCACCACCTGGTCGTGGCTGAGGACCGGTCCGGCGGCCGCCAGGGTCGAGGGCGGGCTGCCCGCGTACCCCACCCACTTGTCGCCCAGGGCGTCGTAGTTCCCATGCAGCACCTGGGCGATCAGCGGCTCTGCGGACAGGTCGGTGCCGCTCTGGAAGGTGAGGCCACCCGGGTTGGCCGGGTTCGGTTGCTCGATCTCGAGCAGCGTGCGGCCCTGGACATCGAAGATCTTCACGCTTCCCAACCGGTTGTTGACCTCGATTGGCACGACCAGCTGTTTCAGGGCGGGTTGATCAGCCCGGAGGATCGCCGCGTCGACCCCCTCCGTGTTGGCGACCAGCCGGATAGCGGCCACCTGGCGGGCCTGAAGGTTGGCCGCGCCATCCAAGGCCGCGTCCTGCGCTTGGACCAGCTGGCCGGCGATCCGTTGCTCCAGCGAACTGGCCACCAGGCTGGTGGTGAGATAGGTCCCCACGATTCCCAGGATCACCATCAATAGTAGGAAGGGGGCAATGATCTGGGTCCGGATACGAAGGGAGGGCAAGCCGGGCAGCCGGCTGATCAGCTGGGTCAGCCTCACCGCCCTCACCGTTTGCAGTTTCCAGTGCCGGCGCCGGCGCCGCCACCCCGGTTGCATGGAGTCGGCGAGGGAGTTGGAGCCGGCGTTGGGGCAGGCGTGGGGCTGGCCGTGGGGCTGGCCGTGGGGCTGGCCGTGGGGCTGGCCGTGGGGCTGGCCGTGGGGATTGGCGTGGGGCTGGCCGTGGGGATTGGCGTGGGGCTGGCCGTGGGGATTGGCGTGGGGCTCGGCGCGGCGCTCGGGTTGGGTACTGGCTTCACGACAGCCACCGGTCTTCCCGGACCAGCCGCGCTGGGGACGGCGTTGGGCGGGGTCATGGCCAGGATCGGAGGAATAACGAGACTCGCCTCGGGGCCTGTTGAGCTGTCGAGGCGATCCTGTAACGCCTCGGCAACGATGGTCGAGCGCAGCGGTCGAGTCTTCAGGCCGGGATCGAGTCCGAAGTCGGCGCCCAGCTGGGGCAGCCGGACCCAGGCCAGCCCGTCCGCGGGACGGAGAGCGGCCAGCGCCACCACCCCGAACAGCAGGGCGATGCCGGCCGCTACCGTCAGGTATCCGGCCAGCGCGCGGCGAGGATTGGAGGTGGCACCCATGGGTCGGCCCCTTTGGCCACGCCGATGCTAGGCGCACGCCGTTACGGAATGCCTAAAGTCACCACGTCCATGCCAGTCTTCACCGGCTAACTGGCAGCCAGGTTTCCTTCCCGGGCAACGGTGTGCACGTCCTTGACCGTCTCCAGCCGCTCCATCAGCCGGCTCAGTTGCGTGAGGCTATTGATCTCCACGGTGGTCGAGATCACCGCCGTCTTATCGTCGTAGACCTGGACCTCGGCTCCGGTGAGGTTGATCTTGTTTTCGGCGATGACCGTGGCGATGTCGCGTAGCAAGCCGGTGCGGTCCCAGGCCTCGATCTTGATGCCAACCTGGTAGAGCTGCCGGCCTCCGGTATCCCACTCCACGTCCACCAGCCGTTCCCGGCTTTGGGCATTGACAATGTTCGGACAGGATGCCCGGTGCACACTGATGCCCTTGCCGCGGGTGATGTAGCCGGCGATGGCGTCCCCGGGAACCGGCTTGCAGCAGCGTGCGATCTGGGAGAGGACACCGCTCTCGCCCTTGACCCGCACCTCCCCGGTCGGCTTGAACTGGGGGACGAAGGGGATGAGCGGGAACTCCCCGCTGCTGTCCGGCTGGTCGCCGGCGGCCGCCTTCACCAGCACGGCGTATGGGCTGACGTCACCGTAGCCGATGGCCGCGTAGAAGTCGGTCAGGTCGTTGAATCGGAATTCCTTCGCCAGCTCTAGCAGTTGCGCTTCGCTCAAGGAGGCAATCGGTCGCTGCTGCATCCGGCGGAACTCCTTGTCCAGCAACTCCTTGCCTTTGGTGATGTTCTCTTCGCGCCGCTCCTTCTTGAACCACGCCCGGATTTTTTGCGCCGCGCCGGCGGTCTTGACAAAGCTCAGCCAATCGCGGCTCGGGCCGTGGGGGCCGCGTGAGGTGACGATCTCCACGATGTCGCCGTTTTCCAGGGCGTGGTCCAGCGGAACCATGCGGTTGTTGACCTTGGCGCCGATGCAGTGGTGGCCCACCTCGGTGTGAATGCGGTAGGCAAAATCGACGGTGGTGGCGCCCGATGGCAGGGCCAGGACGTCGCCCTTCGGCGTAAAGACGAACACTTCGTCCTGGAAGACATCGACCTTGACCGCGTCCACGAACTTCTCGGCGTCCAGGACCTCCTTCTGCCAGTCCATCAGCTGGCGCAGCCAGGCGAACCGCTGGTCCAGCTTGCGCTCGTCCTTCCCGGCCCCTTCCTTGTATGTCCAGTGGGCAGCCACGCCCCACTCGGCGGTCCGGTGCATCTCCTGGGTCCGGATCTGGATCTCCATCGGCTCTCCGGTGTGGCTGACCACGGTCGTGTGCAGTGACTGGTACCCGTTGGACTTGGGCATGGCGATGTAGTCCTTGAACCGACCGGGGATCGGCTTCCAGAGCGAGTGGATGACCCCCAGGGCGCCGTAGCAATCTTTGATCGAATCTGTTAGCACCCGGATGGCGGAGAGGTCGTAGATCTCGTCGAAGTCTTTGCCCAGGGCCAGCTTGTTGGCGATGCTGTAGACGTGCTTCGGCCGGCCGGTGGTCTCGGCCTTGATCCCGACCGCGGTCAGCTCGCGCTGCAGGATCTCGGTGACGTCGTTGACGTAGGCCTCGCGTTCCTTTCGCTTGCGCGCGATCTTCTTGACGATGTCCTGGTAGTTGTCGGGGTGGAGCTCGGCGAAGGAGAGGTCTTCCAGCTCCCACTTGATGCCCCACATGCCCAGCCGGTGGGCCAGCGGGGCGTAGATGTCGAGCGTCTCCTGCGCCATGGCCTTGCGGCGCTCCTGGGGCAGGAAGTTCACGGTGCGCATGTTGTGAAGCCGGTCGGCCAGCTTGGTCAGCACCACCCGGATGTCTTCGGCCATGGCCACCAGCATCTTGCGGACGTTCTCGGCCTGCGCTTGCTCCTGGCTGTGGAACGAGATCCGCTCCAGCTTGGTGACGCCCGCCACCAGCTTGCCCACGGTGGGGCCGAAGCTCTGCTCCAGGTCCTGCACCGTCAAGTGGGTGTCCTCCACGGTGTCGTGCAGGATGGCCGCGGCCAGCGTGTCGCGGTCCATCTGCAGATCGGCCAGGATGGCGGCCACCGCTAGGGGGTGTTCGATGAACTTTTCGCCCGAGAGCCGGTTCTGGTCGTGGTGGGCGCTGGCGGCCGTCTCATAGGCACGCGAGAGGACCTCCAGATCCTGCGGCGGCAGGTATCCCACCTTGGCAACCAGATCGGCGAATTGCATGGGTATCGGTCCTCTTGAGTGTTTGTACCCAAATTATGGAGACGCGCCGGGCCGGCTGCCGCACGCGCTAGGCCGACGCCGGCTAATAGGCCTTCGCCCAGATGACGTCGCTGACGGCGGGCGTGCCACAGACGGCGCAGGCTCCGGCCGGCTTGGCCGCGTTCTTGGGGATGACGCGCGTGGTGGCGCCGCCGGTCCGTTCCTGCACCAGCTTCTCGTCCTCGGCGCGGCCGCACCAGGGCGTGATCACGAACCCGATCCGATGCTCGAAGAAATCGACCATGGCGGCCAGCGAGTCGAGGCGCACGGTGTGCTCGGTCCGGAACTGCAGCGCTCGCGCATACATGGCTTGCTGGATCTCGCTCAGCGCCTCCGGCAGCCGGCTCTTTAGCATGAGCAGCGGCACGGACTCCTTCTTGCTCCGGTCGAGGCGGCGGACCAGGAGGACCTCCCCCTTGGCCAGGTCGCGAGGCCCCACCTCGATGCGCAGGGGGACGCCCTTGAGCTCCCATTCGTTGAACTTGAAGCCGGGCCGCTCATCCCGCCAGTCGACCTTGACGCGGACGCCGGCGGCGGGATGCAGCGCCGGACCCAGTGCTTCCTGGATCTGAGACTTTTCGTCCTCAGTCCGAAAAATCGGGACGACCACCACCTGGATCGGCGCGATGCGCGGCGGGAGCTGCAGCCCGAAATCGTCGCCATGGGCCATCACCACGGCCCCCACCATCCGGGTGGACATGCCCCAGCTGGTGGAGTGGGGATGCTCCCGCTGGTTGGACCGGTCAGTGAAGGTCAGGTCGTACGCCCGCGTGAAATTCTGCCCGAAGTAGTGCGAGGTGCCGGCCTGGAGCGCCTTGCCATCCTTCATCATGGCCTCCACCGCGGTGGAGTACTGGGCCCCGGCGAACTTTTCGGTTTCGGACTTCCGGCCCAGGAAGACCGGCATGGCGCACCAGTCCTCACAGATCTGGCGGTAGCACTCCAGCATCCGGTCAACCTCTTCCTCGGCCTCCGCGGCCGTCTCGTGGAAGGTATGCCCCTCCTGCCATAGAAACTCGCGAGTGCGCAGGAAGAACCGGGTGCGCAACTCCCAGCGGAAGACGTTGTTCCACTGGTTGGTGAGCACTGGCAGGTCGCGGTACGACTGGATGTAATTTCGCAGGACGCTGGCGATCATGGTCTCGGAGGTCGGCCGCAGGACGAGCGGTTCCTCGAGTTCCTTGCCACCGCCATGGGTCACCAGCTGAAACTCGGGCGCAAAGCCCGCCACATGCTCCTTCTCTTTCTGCAGGAAGCTCAGCGGGATCAGGGCGGGAAAGTACCAGTTCTCGTGGCCGGTTTGCTTGATCAGCGCGTCCAGCGGGTCACGGATGTTTTCCCAGAGCGAATACCCATACGGGCGGATGACCATGGACCCGGCGACGGGTGAGTTGTCCGCCAGCTCGGCCTTGCGGACCACGTCGTTGTACCAGCCCGGGAAGTCCTGAGACTGTTTGCGGATGTCCTTGACGAACCCGTCGTCACTGCCGGCCGGCATGTGGCTGACGATTATACGGGCAGTAGGCCATTCGGCCGGCCTGGCTGCGCCATTCAGCCGGCCGATTTGGGCAGGACGAAACTCGCGGCGCAACCCGTCATCGAGATGATCGTGTCGGACCCCGTGTACCTACCGATCCGCGCCAAGATCATCCTCCCCTTCTTCGTGGTCCTGCTACTGGTGGGCGTCCTGGGAACTTGGCTAGCGACGGCCCGGCTGTCGCTCGCCGCCGCCGCCGAGTTCGATGCCGGCCTGCTGCGCGCCAGCCTGCTGGCCAACGATCGGCTGGAGGTCCTCGAAACCGACCGGCTGGCCCAGCTGCGGGCGGCCACCGACACCCTGGGCGTTCCGGAAGCGGTGGCCGGCGGCGATGGCAGGACCCTGGCCCGGCTGCTCACGCCGCTGGCCGGCAACACGACACCGGCCAATCTTGAGCTTCGCGTCCTGGACCGGGGCGGACACCAGCTGCTCGGGGTCCTGGGCAGCCCCGGGGGGCCCGTCACCCTGCCAAACATCGACTCCCAGCTGTCTCCGCTTCCCCCCGTCCAGGATGCACTGGCGGGACGAACCGATGGGATGGGCGAGCGCAACGTCTTTCTGGACGCCGGGCTGCCCCAGCCCGAGCTCTACTGGATCGGACCGGTCTGGAACAGCCGGGTCCAGGTGGTGGGCGCCATCCTAATCGGGGAGTCCGTGGCTGACGTCGCCCATAGCATCCCCGGGTCTTCGTTCTACGACGGCCACGGCAGCCTCTTGAGCTCAACCCTGCCGGCCGCCCGCTCCCTCAATCAAGCCGTCCGCCAGCAGGTCACCGCCGGCCAGGCGATCCGGGTCATGGAGGTCCGTGAGGGTCACCAGGTCGGCACCCTCTTCAGTGACTGGACGCTGCGCGGGCACCAGCTGGGCTATCTGGGAACGTCCCTGAATGCCGACGGCCTGACCGCCCTGCTGGCGCAGCTGCGCGTGCTGCTGACGGCCATCTTCGCCGCGGCTGGGCTGCTCACGCTGCTGGCGGGCGCGCTGGTGGCCTGGTGGATCACCAGGCCGGTGGAGGAGCTGGCCACGGCCACCCGAGTGATTGCCGCCGGGGACCTCGCCTACCGAGCCCGGGTGCGCTCCCGGGACGAGATCGGCTCGCTGGCCCAGTCGTTCAACCATATGGCCGCCAGCCTGGCCGACAAGACGGGACAGCTGGAGGAGATCTACTTCAGCAGCATGGAAGCCCTGGCCCGGGCCATCGACGCGCGGGATCCGTATACCTTCGGCCATTCCGAACGCGTGGCTGCTATCAGCGCGGAGATCGCGGCGGCCCTGGGACTGGATCCCGGGGCACGCCTGGCGCTGCGGCGGTCGGCCCTGCTGCACGACATCGGCAAGATCGGCATTGCCGACCGCGTGCTGCACAAGCCGACCCAGCTCAATGACGAAGAGGCGGGCACCATGCAGGAGCACCCCCGCATCGGGTACGAGATGCTGAAAGGCCTGCGCTTCCTCCAGCCCAGCCTGCCCGGTGTGCTGCATCATCACGAGCGCTGGGATGGCGCGGGCTATCCGGACGGCATCGCCGGCTCGGGCATCCCGCTGCTGGTCCGCATCCTGACCGTGGCCGACGTCTTTGATGCCCTGACGTCGGAGCGACCGTACCGGCGGGCGCTGAGCCCGGAAGCCGCCACCCGGGCGATCATCGTCGAGTCCGGGGTGCGCTATGACCCCGACGTCGTGACCGCATTCGCGGCCCGTCGCCAGGCGATCGCCGCCATCGTCGAGGAGATCAAGGCATCATGAGGCGGGCCACCCACTGGGCCGTTCCGCTGGCTGCCGCCCTGTGCCTGGGCCCGGCATTCTGGCTGGCGGCTCTGCGCGGATCGGCCGCTCCGACGACCCTGGCGCTGCCAGTCAACGTCCACGTGCTGACCGCGCCCGGCTACAGCGGCCACGGCAGCGGCCAGCTGGCGCCGCTGTCGGCGCGGGTCATCGCCGATGCCCGGCACGACGCCGCTCCGGCGACGGCCAGCCCGGGGCCCAGCGCGACGAGCGGCACCCCGGTCGTCCCGACGCCTACTGCGTCGGCGAGCCCGAACAACCCCAGCGTCCCGGGACCGTCCCCGACGGCTAACCCGCTCCCGACGCCGACAGGCATATCAGTGCCCCCCCCGCCGACCCCGCTACCCCTACCCACGCCGACCCCACTCCCGCTGCCCACCCCGACTCCACTCCCGCTGCCCACCCCGACCGTATCCCTGCCACCGACACCACAGCTGTAGCTGGCATTTCGGGCGACCACCCGAAGGGGGCTAGGACGCCAGCTTTTGCTCGTCTTCGCGGGCGATGGCATCCAGCTCGCGCAGCAAGGCTGGCACCAGTTCCTTTTCCGGGAAGGTGCCCACGATCTTCCCGTGCTTGAACAGGATGCCTTTGCCCTTCCCCCCGGCGATGCCGATGTCCGCGTGCTGGCCTTCACCAGGGCCGTTGACCACGCAGCCCATCACCGAGACGTTGATCGGCCGCTTGATCTTCTTCAGCGCCTTCTCTACCTCGGCCACCATGGGCAGCATGTCAATCTCCAGGCGGCCGCACATGGGACAGGCGATCAGGTTCGGGCCGGTCGGTTTCTCGGAGAGGGCATTCACGATGCCGTAGCCGACCTCGACTTCTTGCACGGAATCGCCGGCCAGCGACACCCGGATGGTGTCACCGATCCCTTCCTCCAGCAGGACGCCGATGCCGACCGCACTCTTCACCGAGCCCGTTCCGGGCGGGCCGGCCTCGGTCACGCCCAGGTGCAGCGGGTAGTAGATCTTACCGGCGATGGCCCGGTTGGCCGCGATCATGGTGGGCGGGTCGGACGCCTTCATGGAGACCTTGATCTGGTTGAAGTCGAGCGACTCCAGGATGCGGATGTGGCCGAGGGCCGCGCTGACCATGGCTTCCACCACCTGATCTAGGGGCGGGCGCCTCCCCTCCCCCTCTTTCGGCCGGCCGGGCAGGGAGCCGGAGTTGACGCCGATCCGAATGGGGATGTCCCGCTCCTTGGCCATGGCCGTGATCTCCTTGACCTTGTCGGGATCGCGGATATTCCCGGGGTTCAGGCGCAGGCCGTCCACGCCGGCTTTCATGGCCAGCAGAGCCAGCGGGTAGTCGTAGTGAATGTCGGCGATGATGGGCAGCGGCGACTTGCGCTTGATCTCGATCATGGCCTCGGCCGCTTCCCGGGTGGGCACCGCCACCCGCACGATCCGGCAATCGACGTCCTTCAGCCGGGCGATCTCCTCCAGGGTGGCAGCGGCGTCGCGGGTGTCCGCCTTGGTCATGGACTGCACCACGATGGGCGCGGCGCCCCCCACGATGACGTCACCGACCCGCACCGGCTGACACTTCCGTCGGGGTCTCATGTCATCACCTGAACACGTCGTTGAAGGTTACCAGCGCGATGAACCCGAACAGGATGGCCAGCCCGACATAATGCACCATCTGTTCGCGCATCGGATCGACCGGCCGGCCCCGGATGCCCTCCAAGAACAGGAACACCAGCCGCCCGCCATCCAGCGCCGGGAAGGGCAGGATGTTGATCAGCCCCAGGCTCAGGCTCAGGAACCCAATCCAGAATGTAAGGGGCACCGGCCCGCCGCGAGCCTCATCGGCGGTGGTTTTCATGATGCCGACCGGACCGCGGATGCCATTCTGGCCGAAGAAGCCACCCAGCGACTTATCCGTCGCCAGCCGGTAGAAGCCCTGGAAGGTGCCGACCACTAGGCCGGCGGTATCCGTGACCGATTGGGAGACCGCGTAGGGCGGCGACAGTTGTTTGACGCCGGGGCTGGTCCGCACGCCCAGGATGTATCCCGGGTCCCGCTTCATCGGCGTTATGGTGAAGGCCAGCAGCTGCCCGTGCCGGCTCACCTGCAACTGCACCGGCTCGCCGGCCTGGCCGGCGGCGGTGACCACGGCGCGCAGGTCGCTTTGCTGCTGCACCCGGTGGCCATTGACGGCCACGATGACATCGCCCGCCTGGACGCCGGCCGCCTGGGCGGGCGTGCCGCTGTCGACG
Source organism: Chloroflexota bacterium (assembly GCA_005880615.1). GTDB lineage: Bacteria > Chloroflexota > Dormibacteria > CF-121 > CF-121 > CF-121. Next base: position 52,247 of record VBID01000114.1, on the reverse strand, counting down.
CTCACCACCTGGACCGGCGATCCGACGGCGTAGACGGCCGCGAACAGGACCACCGGCAGCACCAGATTCAGGACCGGCCCGGCCACGATGACCAGCAGCCGCTGCCAGAGTGGGTGGGCGTTGAACCCGCGGGGCCCGGCCTGCTCTGAGGGATCCATGCCGGCCAGCTTCACGAACCCGCCCAGGGGCAGGGCGCGGACGGCATAAGTCGTCTCGCCGCGGGTGACCCCAAAGAGCCGGGGGCCGAAGCCGACGCTGAACTGGTCGACCTTGATGCCCACCGCCTTGGCCGTCAGGAAGTGGCCAGCCTCGTGCACCACCACGATCAAGCTGAATACGAGGCCGACGACCACGACGAGCAGGACTGGGTTCATGCCGGGAGCCTCCGTTCCAGTATGTCGGAATCGGCCCCGCTGACCTTTCGAACGAACTGCCGGGCGCGCCGGTCCGCCCCCAGGATCGCCTCCAGGTCCTCGGCCACCGACCGAGGCTCCCGGGCCACCGCCTCCTGGACGGTGGCGACGATCCGGGTGAACCCCAAGCGCCCCCGGAGGAAGGCCGCCACCGCCTCTTCGTTGGCGGCATTGAGGACCGCGGTGGCCACGCTCCCATGCTGGGCAGCCGTACGGGCCAGGGCCAGCGCCGGAAATCGCTGCGGATCAACGGGCTCAAAGGTGAGCGCCTTGATCGCCGTCAGATCGGGCGGGGGGACGATGTCGGGGATCCGATCGGGATAGGCCAGGGCCACGGCGATGGGCAGACGCATATCGGGCACCCCGAGCTGGGCCTTCACGCTCCCGTCCACGAACTCCACCATGGAGTGCACCACCGCCTCGGGGTGGATGACCACCTCGATGTCCGGGTACCCGACATCGAAGAGGTAGTGCGCCTCGATCATCTCCAGCCCCTTGTTCATCATGGTCGCGCTGTCGACGGTGATCTTGGGGCCCATCTTCCAGCGCGGGTGCTGCAACGCCTCGTCGACGGTCGCCGCCGACAGGGTCTCCAGGGGGCGACGCAAGAAGGGGCCGCCGGACCCGGTCAGGATCAGCCGGCGTACGGACGCCCGCTGCTCGCCCCACAGGCACTGCCAGATGGCGGAGTGCTCGCTGTCGATGGGCAGCAGCCGGGAGTGGTGCCGCTGCATACGCTGGCGGACCAGGTCCCCGGCCATGACCAGCACTTCCTTGGTCGCCAGGGCGACGTCCTTGCCCGCCTCCAGGGCGGCCAGGGTCGGCCGCAGGGCGGCGCTGCCGGCGATGGCCACCACCACCAGATCCACCTCGGGGTCCCGGACGAGCTCATCGATGGCCGCCGCGGCCGCCTCTGGGTCACCGTCGCCGGGCGTCGCCAGCCGGGTGTGCGCGCTGGGATGCGCCGCCGCCAGGTCGCGTAGGGCCGCCCGGTCTCGTCCGGCCACCATGGCATGCAGGGCGAACCGCTCCGGGTAGCGCTGGACGATCTCGCAAACCTGCCGGCCGATGGAGCCGGTGGCTCCCAGCAGCGCCAGGCGCTTGGGGCGCGTCATCCCAGGTGGAAGGCGCGCAGATAGTAGTAGACCACCACGCCAACCAGCAGCACCGAATCGATCCGGTCCAGGATGCCACCGTGGCCCGGGATCAAGTGGCTGGCGTCCTTCACTCCGGCCGCGCGCTTGAGCTGCGATTCGACCAGGTCCCCGACCTGGGCCACGATCCCAATCAGCAGCCCCAGGATCAGGTTGTGTGGGAACCAGATATTGACCAGCGGTGAGAACAGCCCGAAGAGGAGCATGCTGGCGATCACCTCGGCGACCGCGCCCTCCACAGTCTTCTTGGGGCTGATCCGGGGGAAGAATGGGTGCCGGCCAAACCGGCTCCCGGCCAGCAGGGCGGCCGTGTCGCCCACGAAGACCGCCCCCAGGGTGAAGATCACGGTGCCGAAGCCCAGGTGGTTCGGATCGGGCTGGTGGAGGAAGTAGAGCGCCAGGTAGTAGCTCAGGAGGAATCCCAGGTAGAGGCTGCCTCCGATCGCCAGGGCCCAGCGGAAAAAGCTCTGGCTCCAGTCGCGCAGGAAGACCATGGCTCCCAGTCCCATGACCGTGGCGGCGGCCAGCAACAGCGCCAGGTCCACCGGCGCCGGCCAGCGGTCGCGCAACAAGAGCGCGTAACTGAGCGGGAACAGCAGCCACCAGGGCGCCGGCGCCTGGAGGGCCCGGGTCAGCTGCCGATACTCGAAGAGGGCCGCGCCCAGGAGCACCGCGGTCGCCGCGTAGGCCCAGACCGACCCGGCAATCAGGGCGGCCAGGACCGCGGCCAGCAGCAGGGCGGCGCTGCCGATCCGGGGGAGCAGGCTGGCCCGGCCGGCCGGCGACGGCGCCTCAGCCGTTGACCTGGCGGGCTCGATGGGACACCTCCTCCTCCGGGCGAGCGCCAAATCGGCGTACCCGGCTCTGGTACGCCACCAGCGCCTGTTCCAGGTCGGCCTCGCCGAAGTCCGGCCAGAGGGTGGGCGTGCTGTAGAACTCCGCGTAGGCACTCTGCCAGAGCAGGAAATTGCTCAGCCGCATCTCGCCCGCGGTTCGGATGATCAGGTCGGGATCGGGGAGACCCTGCGTGTACAGGAAGTCCGACACCGCGGCTTCATCCAGGGTGCGCAGGTCGGCGCCGGCGCGGGCCATCGCCCGGATGGCGTCCACTATCTCCGACCGGCCACCGTAGTTGACCGCGATGTTGAGCACCGCGTGCGCGTTGTCCCGGGTCTTGAGGTTGGCATCGCGCATCAGCTGCTGGAGCGACGGCGAGAGCTCCTCAATCCTGCCCGAGAAGCGGAGTTCGATGCCGCGCTCGGCCAGCTCGGGCACCTCCCTGGGGATCGTCTCCTCGAAGAGCTGCATCAGGAACGCCACTTCGTCTGACGGCCGGGCCCAGTTCTCGGTGGAGAAGCCGTACACGGTGAGCACACGCACCCCGGCCGTCTCGCAGGCCTCGGCCACCCGCCGGATCGATTCCACGCCCGCCCGGTGCCCCGCCTCTCGGGGCAACAGCCGCTGGCGAGCCCAGCGATTGTTGCCGTCCATGATGATGCCGATGTGAACCGGGGGAGTCATGGATACTGGTGCAGCTCAGACCTCCATGATTTCGGCTTCTTTGCGGGCCGCCGCTTCATCGACCTTCGCAATGTACCGATCGGCCACCTTCTGCAGCCGTTCGCTGGCGCGCTTGGCGTCGTCGGCCGACACCTGCCTGGCTTTCTCGGCGGCCTTGATCTTCTCCATCTGGTCGCGGCGGATGTTGCGGACCGCCACGTGGGCATTCTCGGCATAGCGCTTGACCAGGCGCACGTACTCCCGGCGCCGCTCCTCGTTGAGCGGCGGAATCGGCACCCTGATCACCTGGCCGTCATTCGCCGGGTTGAGGCCGAGCTCCGATTTCTGCAACGCCTTCTCCACCGCCGTGATGACAGTGCGGTCCCACGGCTGGATCACGATCAGGCGCGGCTCGGGGGCGGTAATGCTGGCCAGCTGGTTGAGGGGAGTGGGGTTCCCGTAGTAGTCGACCGGGATGCGGTCGATCAGCCCCGGACTGGCCCGGCCGGTGCGGATGGTCAGGATCTCCTTGCCCAGCGCCTCGAGACTCTTCTGCATCTTGGTCTCCGCCTCGCGCAGGTTGTCTTCGATCATCGCAAAGGCCCGACCCAGGTGCCGATCTTCTGGTCGCCCTGGATCACCCGTTCGATGTTTCCCGGCTCAAGCAGATTGAAGACCACGATGGGGAGGTTGTTCTCTTTGCAAAGCGTGATGGCCGTGTGGTCCATCACCCGCAGCTCCTTGTTGATCACGTCGAGATATTCCAGGTGGGAAAAGCGTTTGGCCGTAGGGTCCTTCAGCGGATCCGCGCTGTAGATGCCGTCCACCATGGTCGCCTTCAGGACCACCTGGGCGCCGATCTCCACCGCCCGCAGGGCCGCCGTCGTATCGGTCGAAAAGTAGGGATTGCCCGTGCCGCCGGCCAGGATGACGACTCGGCCTTTCTCCAGGTGGCGCACCGCCCGGCGCCAGATGTAGGGCTCGGCCACCTGGTCCATCCGGATCGCCGACTGCACCCGCGTGGGTTGCCCGATGCGTTCCAGCGCGTCAAGCAGCGCCAGGCCGTTGATGGCCGTGGCCAGCATGCCCATGTAATCCGCCGTGACCCGGTTCATCCCCTTGGCGCTGGCCGTCTCGCCGCGGATGATGTTGCCGCCACCCATCACGATCGCCACCTGGGTAGCGTACGTTTGCATGACCCCAACCACTTCCTTAGCGATCCGGTGCACGATGTCCGGGTCGATGCCGAATCCACCGGGGGATGTCAGCGCCTCCCCGCTCAGCTTGAGCAGGACCCGCTTGTAGCGCGGGACGGCCGACGCTGGCTTGGCGGTGGTCACGGGTGCCGTTTTCTCTACGATGCTTCCTCTGGGAGGCTCTCGCCCACCTTGAAACGGGCGAAGCGCGAGATGGTTATGTTCTCACCTAGCTTCGCGATCGCTTCCTTGATCACCTCGGCGACCGTCCTGGCGTCGTCCTTCGCAAACGGCTGATCCAGCAGCACGTCCTGCTTGTAGAAGTCTTTGAGCTTGCCCTCCACGATCTTGGGGAGGACGTTCTCGGGCCGCTTCAGCTCGCGCGCCTGGGCCTCATAGATGGTCTTCTCCCGGCTGAGGATCTCCGCGGGAACATCCTCGCGGCGCAGCCAGCGCGGGTTGGCGGCGGCGATGTGGACCGCCAGTTCGTGGGCCAGGTGGCGGAATTCCTCGTTGCGGGCCACGAAGTCGGACTCGCTGTTCAGCTCCACGAGCACGCCCAGCTGGCCATTGTGATGGATGTAGGCGTGCACCAGCCCCTGGCTGGCGGTGCGGCCGGCCTTGCTGGCCGCCTTGGCCATCCCCTTCTGCCGCAGCCAATCCTTGGCTTTCTCCAGGTCGCCGTTGGTTGCCTCCAAGGCGCGCTTGCAGTCCATCATGCCAGCGCCGGTAGCTTCGCGGAGCTGCTTCACCTTGTCGGCGCTGATGTCAGCCACGGGGATCTCCTTGCTCATTTCTCATCGTCCAGGGATTCGTCCTCGTAGAACTCCGCCTCGTCGATCGTGGGCATTCCGGCGAAGGCCTTCTCCTCTTCTTCCTCTTCTTCCTCGCCGGCCTGGTAGATCGCCGCCGGCGCCTCCACCTCAGGGACAGCCACTAGTTCCTCGGGGCTAATTAGCTGGCGGGCTTCGAGGCAGGCGTCCGCCACTTTGTTCGTGATCAGCTTGACGGCGCGGATGGCATCATCGTTCCCGGGGATGACCTTGTCGATCTCATCCGGGTCACAGTTGGAGTCCACGATGGCGACGATGGGGATGCCCAGCTTGCGGGCCTCCGTGACCGCGATGTGCTCCTTGCGCGGGTCGACGACGTAAACGGCCCCGGGCAGCTTCTTCATGTCGGCCATTCCCCCGAAGAACCGTTCCAGCCGGGTGAGCTCGTCCTCCAGCTTGGTCACCTGCTTCTTGCTCCCGGTGAAGCCGCCGTTGTTGCGGATCGCCCGCAGCGCGTTCAGCCGGTCGATCTGCTTGCGGATGACGGTGAAGTTGGTCAGCATGCCGCCCATCCACCGGTGGTTGACGTAGGGCATGCCGCTGCGGCGGGCCTCCAGCTCGATCGATTCCTGGGCTTGCTTCTTGGTCCCGACGAAAAGCACCACCCGACCGCCGCCGACGACATCCTTCACCCAGTTGCAGGCTTCGTCCAGCAGCTTGACCGTCTGCTGGAGATCGATGATGTGGATCCCGTTGCGCGCGGTGAAGATGTAGCGCTTCATCTTGGGATTCCAGCGGCTGGTCTGATGGCCGAAGTGGACGCCAGCCTCGAGCAGTTGTTTGAGCGTGACGAGAGCCATCGGGGACGACCTCCTTGTTTGCGCCTCCGCCCTCGTCATCCGGCGGCCGAACCCAGTATCCCGGGCACCTCGGCCTACCGTCGGAAGGCGTGCAGTATTTCCGGCGAAGTATAGCCCAATTCCGGCGAACTCAAACTCATGGGCGACCGGCCCGATGAGGCTTAGGCCGCTGGCTTCGGGGTCTTGACTCGGATCGTGTGCGCCGCCTTGGTCCGGGCTTTCCGCTCCGGCTTACAGGCGGGATAGTCCGAGCAGGTCTTGAACTCGCCGTAGCGGCCCTGCCGCATCAGCTGGGGCTTGCCGCAGCGCGGACAGGGATCGTTGGGGAGGAACTGGCTAGGATCGATGACCGCCGGGGTGCGCGCGCCGGCCTCCACGTAGCGGCAGTCCGGATAGCTGGAGCACCCGACGAACTGCCCGAAGCGGCCCTTGCGATTCAAGAGCGGCTTGCCGCACCGCGGGCAAACGCGGCCTTCGACCACCTCCGCCGGCTGGAACTCGCGCTTGACGTAGTGGCACTTGGGATAGCCGGAGCAGGCCACGAAGTCCCCGCGCTTCCCGGTGCGATTCACCAGCGGCTTCCCGCAGCGGGGGCAGGCCTCACCGGTTTCGACCGGCGCCACCTTGGGCTGGTCGGAGCGGCCCTGAATGTAGTCGCATTCGGGGTAGAGCGAGCAGCCGACGAACTCTCCGAGCTTGCTGAAGCGGTACACGAGGCGGCCATGACGGCCTTCCTTGACGCACTTCGGACAGTCCTCGCCTGTCTCCTTAAGGGGGACCTTGACCCGAGCGGTATCCTCGGCCCGGGTGAGGGTGCCGGCAAACGGGCGATAGAACTCGCGCACCACGGGCACCCATTTCCGCTGGCCCTCTTCGATCTCGTCCAGCTCTTCCTCCATCTCCGCCGTGAAGCCCACGTCCACGATGTCCGGGAAGTGTTCGATCAGCCAGGTATTGACGGTCTTGCCCAGCTCGGTCGGATTCAGCCGCCGCTCGGTTTGCTGGACGTACCGCCGGGTCTGGATGACGTCAATGGTCGGCGCATAGGTGCTGGGCCGGCCGATGCCGCGCTTCTCCAGTTCCTTGATCAGCGAGGCTTCTGTATACCGTGGCGGTGGCTCGGTGAAATGCTGCTCCGGCTTGAGCTCAAGGAGTTGCAGCAATTCGTCCACGTGAAGCGGCGGCAGCTCGCGCTCCTCATCGTTCTCGCTGTCCCTGGGCCACACCTTGTAGAAGCCCTCAAATATCAGCACCGAGCCGGTGGCCTTGAACAGATACCCGCCGGCACCCACCATCGCCTCGGTCTGGGCGAAGCGCGCCGGCGCCATCTGGCTGGCCACAAAGCGCTGCCAGATCAGCCGGTAGATCTTCAGCTGCTCGGGAGACAGGAACCTCGCGGTCGATTCCGGCGTCCTGGTGACGTCCGTGGGGCGGATCGCTTCATGGGCATCCTGCACCGGGCCTTTGGCCTTCCACTGTGGCCGGTCGGTCCGCACGTAACTGGGGCCGTAGGTGCGCCCGACGTACGCGCGGGCCGCGGTCACGGCCTCGTCCGACAGGCGAAACGAGTCGGTGCGCATGTAGGTAATCAGCCCGACCGGTCCCTGCGGGCCGAGCTCCACGCCTTCATACAGGCCCTGCGCAATCCGCATGGTCCGCTTGGGGGCGAACTTGAGCCGGGAGGACGCATCCTGTTGCAGGGTGCTGGTGATGTAGGGCGGACGCGACGATCGGGTGGTGTCCTTGGTCTCGATCCCAACGACCTTGTAGGTCGCCCCCTCGAGCGCCGCCACGATGGCGGACACGTCGGCCTCTTTCGAGAGCGCGAGGTCTTTCTCGTCCCCCTGCTTGCGGACGAACCTGGCGGAGAAGGAACGCTCGGGACGATCGAGTTTCGCCAGCATGGCGTCCAGCGTCCAGGATTCGACCGGGACAAACTGCTCGATCTCGGCTTCGCGCTCACACACCAGCCGCACGGCGACCGATTGCACCCGGCCGGCGCTGAGCCCGCGCCGGATCTTCTTCCACAACAGCGGACTGAGCTTGTAGCCCACCAGCCGGTCGATCACCCGGCGGGCTTGCTGCGCATCGATCAGGTCCTGGTTCATGGGCCGCGGGGTCTCCAGCGCGTGCTGCACCGCCGTCGGGGTGATCTCGTGCAGCTCGATCCGCTGGGGCTCCCGGAGATGCAGCGCCGCCGCCAGATGCCAGGCGATGGCCTCACCCTCGCGATCCGGATCGGATGCTAGCAGGACCTGGGAGGCCTTCTTAGCGGCCGCCGTCAGTTCCTTGATGATGGACTCCTTGCCCGGAATGACGACATAGTCCAGGGTGAAGCCGTGCTCGACGTCGATCCCGAGCTGGCTCTTGGGCAGGTCACGCACGTGCCCCATCGAGGCCCGTACGTCGTACTGGCCGTTTAAGAACCGGCTGAGCGTTTTCGCTTTTGCCGGCGACTCAACGATGATCAGGGGCGTTGCCATGGTGTGATTCAGGATGCGGGGCCGCGACGGCGCAGGCCGCCAGCGTCGCCGATTATATAGTTGCCCATTTCCAGCACGGTGATCCGACGGTTAAGTTCCGCCGCCGTGATCCCGAGTTGGGTGGCCACCTCATCATGATGCCGTGGAATATCCAGATCAAGCAATTCCCAAACATCGCGAAGCGCCGTCTCCTGTGGTCCTGAATCCGCGCGCGCATGCGCGTATCTGTCTGCGCGCGCAGACGCGTACGTACGCGCGCGCGCGTGTACGCGCGCGAGGGTTGGAAATTCTTCGAGGATGTCGTCGACATCGCGCACCAGCTTGGCGCCATCGTCTATCAGCGCGTGCGTCCCCTCGGTCAGTGGATTCTCGATGCTGCCCGGCACCGCGAACACCTCGCGGCCTTCCCGGCCCGCCATGTTGGCCGTGATCAGCGCGCCACTGCGCGCCGCCGCCTCGACCACCACTACCCCTTTGCTCAGACCGCAGATGATCCGATTGCGCACCGGAAAGCGGGAGGGCAGGGGCGGCGTCCCGTCCGGCGCCTCCGTCACCAGCGCGCCGGTGCGCGCAATCTGGGCGGCCAGGTCCGCGTGCTCGGGTGGATAGATGCGGTCCAGGCCAGTGGCCATCACCGCCACGGTAGGGGTGGGACCGGATAGCGCCCCGCGATGGGCGGCGGCGTCGACGCCGCGGGCCAGGCCGCTGACCACCACCACCCCGCACTGGCTCAGGTCGGCCGCCAGCCGATAGGCGACCCGCAACCCGTAGGGCGTGGCCCGCCGCGACCCGACGATGGCAATCATCTCCTCGGCCGGCAACCGTCCCTGGACAAACAGCCGGGCGGGCGGGTCGTGGATCTGGCGCAGGCAGGCGGGATAGCCTTCATCCCCGACCTGCAGCGTCGTCATGCGGGATCGCGGTACTGGAGGGCTTCCGCCAGGTGGGTCGAGTCCACGTTCTCCACCCCCTCCAGGTCGGCGATGGTGCGGGCCACCCGCAGCACGCGATGGATGGCGCGCCCGGTCAGGTGCAGTCGGTCGGCGGCGGCCTCGAGCAACGCGTGTCCGGGGTCGTCCAGCCGAGCATCCCGGCGCAGCTGCGCCCCGGTGAGCGCGCCGTTGAGGGGCCCGATCGGTCGCCTGGCCTCCTGCCGCCCCCGGGCCGCAAGAACCCGGCTGCGGACCACCGCACTCGACTCGGCCGCGGCGGACGCTCCCAGCAGCTCGGCCGCCGGCAACCGGGGAACGAGGACCTGCAGGTCGATGCGATCCCGGATGGGCCCGGAGAGCCGGGCCTGGTACCGCTGCCGATCGAGGGGCGTGCAACGGCATCGCCCGGACTCGCCTGCGAAACCGCAGGCACACGGATTGGCGGCGGCCACCAGGATGAACCGGCCCGGAAACACGGCGTGGCCGCCAACCCTGGCCACGGCCACCCGGCCGTCTTCCAGCGGTTGGCGCAAGGCCTCGAGCGCATCCCGTCGGAACTCGGTAACCTCGTCCAGGAACAGGACGCCCCGGTGGGCTCTCGTGATTTCGCCGGCCCGCGGGACCGCCCCGCCCCCGCCGATCAGGCCGGCCGCCGAGATGTTGTGGTGGGGCGCCCGGAAGGGTGGCTCCACCAGCAGCCCGCTCCCCGGCGGGAGCAGGCCCACGCAGGAGGCGATGGCCGTCACCTCCAGCGACTCGGCCGGCGGCAGCGGCGGCAGGATGCTGGGCAGGGCACGGGCCAGCAGGGTCTTGCCCGCCCCCGGCGGACCTATTAATAGGATGTGGTGGGCGCCGGCCGCCGCAATTTCCAGGGCGCGCCGGGCGGTGGCCTGGCCGCGCACGTCCGCCAGGTCGTAGGCCGGCTCGGGCGGGGCGACTGATCCGCCCGGGGCCGGGGCGTCGGCGGCCAGGCTGTTCCCCGACTCCCAGTGGGCCACCAGCTCCTGAAGGTCGCGCACGCCGTGGACGGGGTGGGGCGTGCCCAGCCGAGCCTCGGCCATGTTGTCGCGCGGGACGTAGAACTGGGTCGCCCCGCTGCGGGTCAGATGGGCCGCGATGGGCAGCACGCCCCGAACACGCCGGACGGAGCCATCCAGGCCGAGCTCCCCCAACCAGGCCGCCCCGTCCGGCAGGTGGCCCTTCCCGGACGCGCTTAGAATGGCGACCGCGATGGCCAGGTCGAAGCCGCATCCTTCTTTGGGAAGCTGGGCGGGAGCCAGGTTGACGGTGACCTTCTGGCCCGGGAAGTCGACCCCGCTGTTGTTGATCGCGATCTTCACCCGTTCCCGGGCCTCCTGCAGGGCTCGATCGGCCAACCCCACGATATGGAAGGCCGGCAGGCCGGGCCCGATATCAGCTTCGACGTCGATGCGCACGCCGTCCAGGCCGAATAGGGTCCCGCAGAGCGCCCGAGCCAGCACCGTGCCGCCCATGCTACCACTATTTTGTGTATGTTCGCGGACCACTACTAGACTGGCCACGTGGACTGGAAAGGCGCAGCCGCGCGCTGCCTGGGCTGGCTGACCACCCTCCCCTACCGCCGGCCCGGCGGCCGGGTACAGATCGCGCCGGGCCTGCTCGGGAATGGCCGCCTACAGATCCGCGGGCCGGGCACGGTCGTCCTGGAAGCCGGCGTCAACGCCTGGTCGCACGCGGAAGTCAACCGGCTGATCACCACTACGCCGAAGGCGCGGATCCGCATCGGCCGCCACGCGCGCCTCAACGGCTGCACCCTGGTGGCGGCCGCCGCCATCGAGGTGGGCGCCGACTGCGTGCTGGGCTCCTGCTTCCTGCGCGACCACGACCCCGCCCCCGGCCGGCCCGACGGGTCGGCCGACCCGATCGTGCTGGAGGACAACGTTTGGGTCGGCGGCCAGGTTGGAATCATGCCGGGTGTGCGCATTGGCCGAAACTCCGTGGTGGGCATCCACGCCGTCGTCTTTGACCATGTCCCGCCCGACGTGATCGTCGCCGGCAACCCGGCCCGTGTCGTACGGGCCCTGGATGGCCAAGCCCGGGGCATAATCGAATGATGCGTGTGAATCCCCCACCTCGCGTCTGCGAGCAGTGCAAGCGGATCCCGGTCTGGGAGCGCCTGAACGGTCCCGATCAGACGGTCCGGCTCTCGGGCGGCCGGACCGTACTCCGGCGCGGCCAAGGATGGGTCTGTAAGGAGTGCGGCCACACCATTCCCATCTCCCACGAGGCCTGGACGTAGCCGCGGTCGCCGAGCGCGAGCGGATCGAGCGCTTGCGACAGCGGCTGGGCAAACGCGACCGGATCGCGCTCGAGACCGGCCGTTGGACTGCGGCCGGGGTGCTGGTGCCCCTGCTCACCCGTCCCGGTGGAGTCGAGGTGCTCTTCACCCGGCGGACCGACACGGTTCTGACCCACAAGGGGCAGATCTCGTTTCCTGGGGGCGCCCAGGAGCCGGGCGACGGCTCGCCGGTGGCGGCGGCCCTGCGCGAGAGTTACGAGGAGATCGGCCTGGACCCGGCCGCGGTCGATGTCCTTGGCCAGCTTGACGATGTCCCCACCGTGGTCAGCGGCTTCGTCATCACCCCCATCGTGGGGACGCTGGGGATCGACCCCGCTACCCTGACGCCGGCGCCACTGGAGGTCAAGAACCTGCTGGTGGTCCCGCTGCGCCGCTTACTGGACCCGGCCGTTCACCGAACCGAGGACCGGGTCGCCGACGGCCTGCACTTCACCGTGCACTACTTCACCATCGACGACGACATCATCTGGGGCGCCACCGGGCGCATCCTCGACCAGTTCCTGGAGATCTGGCAAGCCCTCTAAGCCCGCTTGGCGGTCTCGAAGTCGGCCGATTCACCACGGAGCCGAGTTGTTAGAGTGCTGTACGTGGCTGAGATTTTGCTCTTTCATCACGCGCACGGCCTGACCCGGGGGTGCCTCGCCTTCGCCGAGCGACTGCGCGCCGCCGGACACGTCGTGCACACGCCGGATCTCTACGACGGCAAGATCTTCACCGACCTCACCGAGGGTGTTCGCTACGCCGAGGAAGTTGGCTTCGACACGATTATCGAGCGCTGCCGCCTGGCTGCGAATGGCCTGCCCGACCGCATGGTCTACGCCGGGTTCTCGCTCGGGGTCCTGCCCGCGCAGATGCTGACCCAGACAAGGCCCGGCGCGAAGGGAGCCCTGCTGTTTCACGGCTGCGTTCCGACCTCAGAGTTCGGCCGGCCGTGGCCGATGGGCGTCCCGGTCCAGATCCACATGATGGACGCCGACGAGTGGGTCTTGCCACCGAACCAGGACCTCGACGCTGCCCGCCAGCTCAGCGAGACGGTCGCCAGCGCGGAGCTGTTCCTGTATCCCGGCAATCGACACCTGTTCGCCGACAACAGCCTGCCCGATTATGACCAGAAGGCCGCCGCCCTGCTCCTAGACCGCGTGCTCAGCGTCCTCGACCGGATCGCGCAGCCGTCTGGCTCACGGTTGGATGGCCGAAGCGAGACTACCTAACTAATCCAGCGCGTTCTTGATGTGGGTGAGCCGGGACACCCGGCCGTCTTCCACGATGATGCCGACCACGTCGAAGCGCACCGGTCCGGCATGCGGATGGCGCTTGAGGTAGTACTGGGCCAGCTGGCGCAGCTTGCGCGACTTGTGTCCGGCGATGGCCTCCTCCGGCAACCCGAACCCAACGCCGGCTCGCGTCTTGACCTCGACGAAGACGAGCGTGGGCCCATCCGTGGCCACCAGGTCGAGCTGTCCGATCGGCGTCCGCACGTCCCGGCCGCGGATGCCGTAGCCCAGGCCACGGAGATGATCCTCGGCCAGCTCCTCGCCGCTAGTCCCGAGTGGCGTTGGCAAGCGCCTGGGCCTCCAGCTCGGCACGGGTGCGGATGGTGATGAACGAGCGGCGGTGCAGCGGACAGAGGCCGTGGCGATCGAGCGCCGCCAGGTGCTCGGGGGTGGGATAGCCTTTGTGCGCCTGGAAGCCATAAGCCGGAAACCGCTCGCCCTCCGCGACCATGCGGCGGTCGCGGGTCACCTTGGCAATGATCCCGGCGGACATGATGGAAATGGAGCGGCGATCGCCCTTGATGATGGGCAGCTGCGGCAGCAGCGCTTCGGGCAGCCGAAATCCGTCGACCAGCAGGTAGTCCAGCCGCCGCCCCAGTCGCTGCAGGGCCAGCGCCATCGCCATCCGGCCGGCGCGCCGCACGCCCACCCGGTCGATCTCATCCACCTCAATCAGGCCCACCCCCCACGACTCCGCGTGCTGCAGGATCTGCGGGTAGTAGGCCTCCCGCTGCTCAGCCGTCAGCAGCTTGGAGTCGTTGATGCCATCGCTCTCGAAGAAGGGCCGCAGGACGACGGCGGCCGCCACCACCGGCCCCGCCCAGGGACCCATGCCGGCCTCATCGACGCCGGCCACCGTCGCATAGCCCAGACCGAACGCCTGCCGCTCGAAGACCCAGAGGTCGCGGTCAGCTTTTGGCGGTTTCGGTTGCCGCTTCGGGCTCGGGCTCGGGCTCCCGCTCGAGCTCGGGCTCGACGACTGCTCCGTCAGCGGCGACGATGGCTTCACGCTTTTCCCGGATGCGGGCACCTTTGCCGATCTTCCCCCTGAGGTAATAGAGCTTGGCCCGGCGCACATCACCGTGGCGGAGCACGTCGATCTTATCGATCCGCGGCGAATGCACCAGGAAGGACCGTTCGACGCCCACACCATGGGCGATCCGGCGGACGGTGAAGACTTCCTTGACACCCGACCCGTGGATGCCGATGACGATGCCCTCGAACATCTGGACCCGTTCCCGAGTTCCCTCCACGACCTTGGCATGCACACGCACGGTGTCCCCGGGGCGTAGCTCGGGGACTTTCTTGCGCTTGGTCTCGGCTTCGATCAGGTCGATCACGTTCGGCACGGCGAACCAGTTTACCGCATCGGAACGTAGGGCCCGCTACGCCGTGTCAAATGGCTCACCGTTGGGCACGCCGGAGAATCGGGATAGCCACCAGCAGTGGCTCCGAGGGCAACGCCAAAGCCGGTCGCGACGACCGGGAGCAGCGCCGAATAGCACGGCAGCGAAAGGATGCCCCACCGAAACGGCATCGGTCGGCAGGGCCCCGTGCCCGTAAAGGACGGGAGGAGTGCGAGGAGGCCGCTCAGCCCGAGTCAAGCAGATAGGCGCCGGGACGTTCTGGACCGCGCGCCTCGATGATAACCAGGGCAAACGTCGCAACAACAGCCACCAATCCTGGCCAGCCAACGCGAACTGATAAGAAGGCCATCACGGCGCCAGCGACCAGCCAGCCGGCGGGCCGGAGCATACGCCGCATCTTCACTGGTCTCTTGACAGGTCTGGACGCCGCTGTTGGGTCCGCGCCTTCGCCTGGGCCCTGCGCCACTTTTCAATTTCCGCGTGATGGCCGGAGAGGAGGATTTCCGGAACGGCGTGGCCCTCGAAGACCGGCGGTCGCGTGTAGTGCGGGTACTCCAGCAGGCCGTCGACAAAGGACTCGTCGACGGGCGACGCCTCGGCGCCGAGCACGCCGGTCCGCAGCCGGCTGACGGCGTCGATGACCACCATGGCCGCCAGCTCGCCGCCCGTCAGGATGAAGTCGCCGATCGACAGTTCGCGGTCGACCAGGAACTCGGCCACCCGCTCGTCGACCCCCTCGTAGCGCCCGCAGATCAGGTACAGGTCGTCGTGGGCCGCCAGGTCGTGGGCGACCACCTGGGTGAAGACCTCGCCCTGCGGGCTGAGCAGGATCACGGGTCCTGTCCCGTGCCGGCCATGGACGGCCTCGAAGATGGGCTCGGGCTTCAGCACCATGCCCGCCCCGCCGCCATAGGGCACATCGTCGACCTGCCGATGCCGGTCGTGGGTGTAGGTCCGCAGGTCGTGAACCATCACCGTGATCCGGCCGTTTTGGAGCGCCCGGCCGGTGACCCCATGCGCCAGCGGCCCCGGAAACATGTCCGGGAAGATGGTCAGCACCTCGAAGCGCACTAGCCCTCTTCGGCGGGGGGCAGGTCGACCACCATCGTCCGCTCGCCCGGGTTGACGGCCTTGACCACGGCCCGCACCAGCGGCACCAGCACTTCCACCGCGCCGTTGACCACCCGCAGGATGTCATTCGCTGGGTTGGGCAGGACCTCGGCCACCACGCCGATCGCCTGGCCGGTCCGGGCATCGATCACGGTCAAGCCCACTAGCTGGAAGTGGTAGAAGTGGTCGGCCGGCAGCGCCCGGGCTTCGTTGAGCGGAACCGTCAGGTACTCGCCCTCCAGCCGTTCCGCACCGGGTCGGTCGGTAATGCCGGCAAAGCGGATGACGAGCTCCTCCCCCTGCCGGCGCACGGCCTCCACGGTCAGCTCCCGGTCGCCGATTCGCAACGACACGCCGCTGCGGAACCGGTCTGGGAAGTCGCTCAGCGACTCCACCCGGACCGAGCCATCCAACCCCAGGGCTCGAAGAACCCGCCCCACGCGCAGGCGGGGCGCGGGCTCGGCGCCGCGGCCCATCACACGATCTCGACCATCACCCGCTCGTGATTCTTCAGCGCGGCCGCACGAACCACAGAGCGAATGGCGTCGATGTTGCGACCGCCGCGCCCAATCACCTTGCCCACATCTTCCGGGGCGAGGGTCAGCTCCACACGGTGGGTGCGCTCGCCCTCCACCATGGCTACCTTCACCGCCTCGGGTTTGGAGACGATCGCTTTCACGATGTAGGTCACGAGCCCGGTGTAGTCTTCCATGTCAGGCCTTTGCCTCCTCCACCACCGGCGCTGCTGGCGCGGCCGGCGCCGTCGGCGCGGCGGGAGCGGCCGGAGCGGCGGACTTGGGCGGCTTGCTGGGGCGCTTGCGCGCCGACTCCTTGGGCAGCAGGCCGTTATCGATCAGGAACTTGCGCGCGGTGTCCGATGGCCGCGCGCCCTTCTGCAGCCAGGATTTGGTCTTCTCGGTGTCGAGCCGGAGGGTGACCGGCTCGGTCAGCGGGTCAAACGTCCCCAGAATCTCCAGGAACTTGCCATCCCGAGGAGACCGGCTGTCCGTCACCACCAGTCGGTAGAAGGGCCGTTTGCGGGCCCCCATGCGTCGCAACCGAATCTTTACTGACAATTTCTTTCTCCTTCTTCTTAGCCGATCAGTTGTCTGGGATCAATGGGCAGGCCGCCGAGGTTGCCCCTCCCCTTGCCCATCTGCTTCACCAGTTGCTGCATCTGCGCGAACCCTTTCAAGAGGCGGTTGACCTGGCTCACATCGGTCCCGCTGCCGCGGGCGATCCGTCGACGGCGGCTGCCGTCGATGATGTCCGGCCGCTCCCGCTCGGGCGGGGTCATCGAGAGGATGATGGCCTCCATCTGGCGCAGTTGCCCATCGCTGGGCAGGGCGCCGCCCAGTTCCTTCAATCGGCCGCCTCCGGGCAGCATGCCGATGATGCCCTCCAACGGTCCCATCTTCTTGACCTGCTTCAGCTGTTCCATAAAGTCGGTGAGAGTGAACTGGCCCTCGCGAAGCCGCTTTTCCACCTTCTCGGCGGCGCCCACGTCCACCTGTTCTTGCGCCTTCTCGATCAGCGTCAGCACGTCACCCATGCCTAGGATCCGGGATGCCATCCGGGCGGGATGAAACGGCTCGAAATCGGTCAGCTTCTCCCCTACCCCCACGAACTGGATCGGACAGTGGGTGACCGCGCGCAGGGAGAGCGCGGCTCCTCCCCGGGCGTCACCATCGAGCTTGGTCAGGATCACGCCGGTGAGGGAGACAGCCTGCTGGAAGCTGGTGGTCACGTTCACTGCCTCCTGGCCGGTCATGGCGTCCAGGACCAGCAACCGGTGCTGTGCCGGCACAGCCGCCACCATCGCCGCCAGCTCCGCCAGCAGCTCCGGGTCCATCTGCAGCCGACCGGCGGTATCCAGCAGGATCAGGTCGGCATTCACGCGCCGCGCTTCGTCCAGCGCCTGGCGCGCAATCGCGACCGGCTCCTGCCCGCGGGGGGCGAAGGCTGGCAGCGACAGGCTCCCGGCCAGGACCTCGAGCTGTTCCATGGCGGCCGGTCGGCGCACGTCGGTGGAGACCAGCAGGGGCCGGTGGCCTTCGCGGCGGACGTAGAGCGCCAGCTTGCCCGCGGTGGTCGTCTTGCCCGAACCCTGCAAACCCGCCAGGATGATCACGGTCGGGGGGGACGGCGCGTAGGTGAACGGTGCCCGCTCGCGCCCGAGCAGCTCGACCAGTTCGTCCCGCACCACCTTGATCAGCTGCTGTCCCGGGGTGAGGCTGTCCAACACCTCGGCGCCCACGGCCCGCTGCCGGATGCGGGCCACGAAGTCGCGCGCCACCTTGTAGTTGACGTCGGCCTCTAGCAAGGCGAGCCGCACCTCGCGCAGCCCGGCATCCACATCGGCTTCCGAGAGCTTGCCCCGGCCGGTGAGCTTCTTGAGCGCCGCATCGAGGCGCTCGGTCAGGGTCTCAAACATGTTCCAGCCGACGCGACAGGCTCGAGACTTCCCGTTCCAGCGAGCTCAGGCGCACGCGCATCGCCTCCGCCAGGCGGGCCCGGTTCCGGCGTTCGCGATCCAGCCCCAGCTTGACCTCATAGCCTTGCAGCGCCGTGCGCGCACGGCGCACCAGATCGTAGACGGCGGTCCGGCTGACGCCCTCCCGCTCCGCCACTTCGCTGTAGGACCAGTCTTCCTCCCAGGCCAGGTGCAAGATGCGCCGCTGGTGCGCCGTCAGCAACGGTCCGTAGAGGTCAAGCAGGCGGAGGTTGTGCTCCCGGGCGCGGGTTCTGTCAAGCATTTAGCCTTGACAGTATACGGGCGTAGTCAGACGCCCGTATCCAAGCTCGAGCCAGGTGCGCAACTTGGAACGTTACGCGCCGCGTCTCCCTCGCCCCCCTGGAAGACCCCGCGGCGCGTGCCGCCACGAATTATCCAGAAGGCTGTTTAGGCAGACACGGCCACTGGTGGTGGTTCTCTGTCAGTCGGTCTGTACGCAAGGTGACAGCCCACCCGGTTGAACGCCCGCTTGGCTGCCTGTAGGGTGTCCGGTGGCCCAGTTTTCGCTTGCCGTAAGTCCCTCCCGGGCCGCCAACAGTGCCTGAAAGAAGGAGGGACTGCGGATCGTCTCACGCTCCGTGCACCATGCGCCCCGTTTCCTGGTGCTGCTCGGTGGCCTCCTGCTGCTGGGCGCCGGAACCGCTTCCCTCTCCACCATCGACTCGCCGACGCTGGCGGCGACACCCGTGATCGGTACCGTCGCACCACTTCGCCAGGCGGCCGAACCAGCCGTCACTACCTCTGATCCGGCGGGCGACTCTGCCGCCGCCGACGTCCCGGCCGGGCGCGACGATCCGGTGCCACCGCACCCGGGGGCAACCGATCGGACCCTGGCCTGGGTCGCCCCCGACGGCTCAACCGGGCCGGGCGTGGCTGCCATCTTTCGTGTGTTCGGACAGAGTGACGGGCTGACCTGGGCGCTCCGGGTTGCCCACTGCGAGAGCCACTACGACCCTGGCGCAGTCAACCAGGCGAGCGGCGCCACCGGACTCTTCCAGTTCATGCCGTCCACCTGGAACGGTTATTTTGCGGGATGGAACATCTGGGATCCAGTGAGCCAGGCCCAGGCCGCCCTCGTCTTTTACCAGCGTGGCTGGACCGATCAGTGGGAGTGCCGGTAAGCCCGGATTAAGCCGCTACGAACCTTTCTGCCCGGCCTCGTGCGCGTTAAGGACCACCTGCACCAGCCACAGGCAGGCGGCCACCCCCACCAGCAGCACGATCAGGGCTCCCGCCCCCAGGAGCAGATAGGCGATCCCGGTCACGGTTCCTCCTCGAACTCCGGCTGCGTGCGCTCATCCTGCAGCACCTCGAGGGCGCGGGCCGCCTCCTCCCGCGGGACCCAGAGGTCGACCAGACCGTAGGCCACGCTGGTCGGCTCCAGCTGGGCGATCGACTCGTGGCGCAGAAAAACGGGGATCCCATTGGCCTCGAGCACAGCCTTCCAGGTGTCGGCCTCTACCAGCCCGTTGGCCGTCACGAGCTTGACGAACGCCGCCTCCGTGCCCTTGGTGGTCATGGCCGTCTCACCTCCGCGTCACAGGCCCAGCAGTGCATCGAGGTACCTCGCCGGATCGAAGAAGTTTAGATCGTCCAGACTCTCGCCGATGCCGACCAGTTTGGTGGGTACCTGCAGGTCCTCCTCGATACTCAGCACCACACCGGCCCGGGCGCTGCCATCCATCTTGGTCACCACTAGCCCGGTGAGCCGGACCGCGTCGCCGAAGTGCTTGACCTGCTGCGCGGAGTTCTGCCCGATATGCGCGTCCAGCACCGCGAGCACCTCTTGCGGCGCGGCCGGGTCGTGCCGCTGAATCACCCGCTGGATTTTCCGGAGTTCGTCCATCAGGTCGACTCGGGTGTGCAGGCGGCCGGCCGTGTCGACCAGCACCACGTCGCTGCCGCGGGCCCGCGCCGCCTGGATGGCGTCGTAGGCCACCGCACCCGGATCCGAGCCCGGCTGGTGGGCAATCACCGGCGTCTCGGCGCGCTCCCCCCAGAGCTTGAGCTGGTCGATGGCCGCCGCCCGGTAGGTGTCCGCCGCGGCGATCAAGGGCCGGCGACCGGACTGCCCCAGCAGGTGGGCCAGCTTAGCTACGGTCGTGGTCTTGCCCGACCCGTTGACGCCGACCACCAGTACCACCGCCGGCTGTCCATCGAGCCGCAGGCTGCGGTCCATCCGCTGCATCTCCTGCAGGAAAGCTTGCTTCAGGTAGTGGAGGGCATCGGTGGGACTGCGGAGGTGGGCCGACGCCGCCTCCGCCCGCAGCCGGCGCAGGGTGCGCTCGGTGGTCGCCGCGCCGACGTCGGCCGACAGCAGCGTGCCCTCCAGGTCTTCAAAGAATTGCTCGTCCAGCGCGGGCCGACCGAGGAGTTCCTGCAAGTCGGCGACGTACGCCTTTCGGCCGGTCGCCAGCCGGTCGGCAAACCGCCGCCACCAGCCGCCGGAGGAAGCTTCCTCAGCCCGCTTAGGCGGATCGCTCACGCAGTGCCGGGACGCCGCGGTCGCTCTCCAACCGCACCGAGACGATGCGGGAGATGCCGTGGTCGCCCAGGGTGACGCCGTACAGGACCTCCGCCTTCGCCATGGTGGAGTGGTTATGGGTCACGATCAGGAATTGCTGGCCCCGCGCCAGGCGGGTCAGCACCCGATTGAATCGGACCACATTGGCGTCGTCGAGGGCGGCATCCACCTCATCGAGGACGTGGAAGGGGCTGGGATTGACGGCTTGCAGGGCAAAGAGGAACGCCAGGGCGGTCAGCGCCCGCTCCCCACCCGAGAGCAGGGTGAGGGTCTGCAGCCGCTTTCCCGGCGTCTGGGCCAGGATCTCCACCCCCTCGTCCAGCGGGCTGGTCGCCTCCTCCGGCATCTCCAGGCGAAGGGTGGCGCGCCCGCCCTCGAAGAGTTCCTGGAAGAACTCCTGGAAGTTGGCGGCCACCGCCTGGAAGACCGTCCGAAAGCGGCTGTCGATGTCCTTCTCCAGGTGCTGCCGCAACTGAACCAGCTGTGCCGCGGCGGCCTCGAGATCCTGCAGCTGACTGGTGAGGCTTTCGCACCGGCCGCGTGATTGGGTGAACTCATCCGGGGCCAGCAGGTTGACCGCGCCGATGGCATCCAGCCGCCGCTGCAGCCGGCTGACCTCCCGCTCGGTCTTCTGCCAGTCCACCTCGGTCAGCGGTTCGCTCTCGTCGAGGCTGTCCGGCTCGTCGCGCAGCGCCGCGGCGCAACGATCGACCTCCGCCTGGCTGGTTTCCACCTCGACGCGGGCCGCCGCTTCGGCATCGTCCGCGTGGGCGGCCTCCACCTGTAACGCCACGTTGCGCTGTTCGTCGCCGCGCACCTGGGTCTCCAGCGCACCCAGCGCCGCCGCGTCGGGCACCGGCTCCTGCTCCAACGCCGACAGCGCGGCCTGGATCTCGGTGGCCGCGGTCCGCCGGCGGGCGGCTTCCTCCAGCAGCACGACCGGCTGGGCTTCTTGCTCGCGAATGGCCGCCTCCCGCTGAGCGAGCTCGTCGCCCTGGGCGCGACGGGCCGCCTCGGCAGCGGCGTGCTGGCGCTGCAGGTCATCGTGGCGCTGCCCGGCCAGTGCGACCCGCACCTCGGCCTCCTGGCGCTCGCGCACCACCGCCGAAAGCGCCTCGGCCTGCGACTGGAGCCGCGCCTCAAACTGGGGCAGGGCCTCGTCCCCTTGCCCTTCCGCGTGTTGGGCCTGCGTCAGCGCCGAACGGGCGGCCCCCTGCTGCGCCTGGGCCTCCGCCAGCAACCGGTCGTAGCGCTGCACCTGCTGCTCCAGGTGGACGCCGCGCTGGGCATGGCGCTCGGCATCGGCGACGGCGGCCGAAGCGGTGGCCTTGAGCTGCGCGTGGGTGGCCCGCGCCGCGTCGCGGTCGACGGTGGTGGCGGCCTGCTCAGTCGTGAGCGCGGACTCGGTGTCCCGCCGGCCATCCAGGACAAGGCGGGCCGCGGCCAGCCGGGCCGTGGCGGATGCCAGGTTTCGCTCGGCGGTGGCCAACCGGGCCTGGACGTCGAGCGGAGCGTGGGCCTCGACTCCACCGCGGTACGAGAAGGACGTAAGCAGCTCGCCAGTCATCGTCACCAGGTGCAGGTCGGGGTTGCGCCCCTGCACCCGACGCGCCTCCTGGAGGTCTTTGACCAGGGCGACATTGTGGAGCAGCGAACCGAGCAGCGGCTGCAGGGCAGCCGGGCCGCGAATGAGGCTGCGGGCGCTCGTCAAATCGCTGGGGATGGTCTCCACCGGCGCCGTCCCGGAGCTGACGAGGATAGTCTCGCGGCCGGAGGCTGACCCCGTGACCAGCGCGATGGCACGTTCGGCCACGTCTGCCGTGCCCGCCACCCATCCGTACAGGCATCCTTCGAGCACGGCCTCCACCGCCCGACGGTATGGTTCGTCGACCTCGATCACCTCCAGCAACCGCTGCAGGCGGAGGCTGCCGTTACTCAGTGGGCCGGCGTCCTGGGCGCGGTCGCGAAGCAGGCGGAGGGCGGTGATCTCGGCCTCCAGCCCGGCGATCTCCCGGGTGACCACGGAGACCGACCTCTCGGCCACGGCCACCGCGGCGGCCGCCTCCGATACCAGGCGATCCAGTTCATCGACCCGCGCGACCCGGGCATCGAGGTCGCGGGTGAGCGCGGCCAGGCCGGCCGCTTCCCGCTCGGCCAGCGTGGTCACCATGGATTGCTGAGCCAGCCAGCTGCCCCGTTCGGTGACCGCCTGCTCTCGCTGCTCCCCCAGGAACTGGATGCGGCCGTCGAGCTGGCGCAGCTCGAAGTCGGCTCGGAGGCGATCGCGCTGCGACTCCTGGCGCCGCTGCAGCAGGGCGACCCGCTCCGCATCGAGGCCGACTCGGGCACGGCCCGCCTCTTCCTGGCGGTGAAGGGCCGCGTCCATCGCCGCCGTGGCGGCCGCGGCATCGCCGGCGGCCATGGCGATGGCCCGATCGAGCTCCTCGACCACCTGGGTCCCGGCCCTGGTCGAGGCGGTCAGCCGCTGCAGCTCCGCTCGACCGCCGGCCAGTGCCCGCGCCGCCGCCTCTGAGCGTTCCACGGCGATGCGCTCCTGGTGCTGGCTGTCGGCCAGGCTCAGCTTGAGCTCGGTGACCCGCTGCTGATGGGTGAACCGGGCATCGCGGGCGGCAGCCACGGCCGCCCGGTCGGCGGCGTAGACGGGTTCGAAGTCGGCCAGGGCGGCGGCGGCCGCCTCGCGCTTGGTCCGGGCGCCGGCCAGGCGAGCCTCGGCCTTCCGCAACTGGACCTTGGCCTTGCGCCAGGCGTCGCGCGCCAGGCTCCCCTGCAGGGTTCGGAGCTGGGATTCCAGTCCTCGGTACTCTTCGGCGGCCTGCGCCTGGGCACGCAGCTCCTCGACCCGGGGCTGGAGCTCGGCCAGCAGGTCCCGGGCGCGCTGCATGTCGCGCCGGGCCTCCTCCAGGCGGCGGCTGGCCTCCTCCCGCTGGTCGCGCAGGCGGCGCACCCCAGCAGCCTCTTCGATCAGCGCCCGGCGGGTGGCGGGGACGGCCTGGATGACGAAGTCGATGTCGTTCTGGGCCACCACCGCGTAGCCGTCCTGGCGCAAGCCAGTGCTGGCCAGCAGCGCATCGATGTCCTTCAGCCGGGCCGCGGTGCCGTTGATGTAGTAATGGCTTTCGCCGGAGCGATAGAGCCGCCGCGTGACTTCGATCTCGCCAAACTCCACCGGCAGCCGGCCTTCCGCGTTGTCGATCACGAGGGTCACCTCGGCCATCCCGACCTGGGCTTTGCCAGGGCCACCGGAGTAGATAAGGTCCTCCATGCGCTGGCCGCGAATCTCGCGCGCGTTGCGCTCCCCCAGCGCCCAGCGGACGGCGTCCACCAGGTTGGACTTGCCGCTCCCATTGGGCCCCACGATCCCGGTGATGCCGTGACTGAATGGCAGGTTCGTCAGCTTGGCGAATGTCTTGAAACCCTGGATGCGAAGGGACTTCAGGTACATGGAATGCCCAGCAATAGCTGGACCTTCGCGCCAACTGTGACGTAGGTGTGGACCGCGGCGCGGGTCACGGCTGCATTATTCCATAGCCGGCCGTTCCAGCGAGCGGGGTACGTTATGTCGTCGTGCCTTCCGGCAGCAAGACGTCGCCCTTGGGCGTGTAGACGTAGACCTGCCAGGCATAGTAGCCGAGAAACACGCGGTCGTCGGCCTGCATCAGGTTGGCGTAGATGGAGATGATCCGGACATACCGGTCGCTGGGATTGTAGGCATAGAGGGCCCGGCCCATGTCGCCGGGCGCCCCATGGGCCCGCAGGTAGCGGCCTGCCGCCAGGATCGCGTCGCGCGGGTTGTAGATATCGCCCTGCCCGTAGTACGCCCAGGTGCTGGGCAAGAACTGCATGGGTCCAACGGCGCCGGCGGAACTGAGCCCGTGAATGCGACCCATCCGGCTCTCCACGAAGTTGATGGCGGCGAAGTACGACCACGGAATCCCGTAGGCGCGCTCGGCCTCCCGGTAATGGGCCAGCAGGTCGGGCGGCGACTCGGGCTTGTCGATGCGCCAGTGGGGCAGGGTCGAGGCCGTCCCATTGAGCTCGCGCAGCTCCAGCTCCGCGTTGACATTGGCCTGGATGACCGGGCGCAAATCGGGCGGGGCGGCTTGCAGGACGCGCGACAGCCAGTCCGGATGCGCCATCAGCTGGTAGTACGCATCCTGCTGGTTCTGCCCCAGTGCGCCGAACTGCACAAACGGCGTCCGCGGTGAGCGCAGCCTGGACTCGAGGGCCACCAGGTGGGCGGCGAAGGTCGCCACCGCGTCGACGTGGACTGCCGGCGCGGGCGACGGCAGGACGGTTGGCGCCACCACCTCCGCGACCGGCGCGGGGGTGGCCGGTACCGCAGGCGGCGAAGCCGACTGACAGCCGGTCAGGATCAGCCCGGCAATAAGCCAGGCTAAGGGCGACCGCATGTGGCGCCTGATGATACCGGCGCGGCGCATTCGGAACCAGCAGGCCGGATGTAGGGATTTACCTACCCGCGTTCGCGGGCGGCGACGGCCTCCAGCACCTGGTCGTCGGCGGTGCGGGCCGGCTGCTGCAACTCGCCCAGGGATTCCAGCGCCTCGCGGGCCGCCAGCTGCTCTGCTGCCCGCTTGGTCTTGCCCCGCCCCGTGCCGTGCACCTGGCCCTTGAAGATGACCTCCGAGACATAGTCGCGCCGGTGGCCCGGCCCGGACGTGGCCACGATTTCGTACTGGGGGGTGGCCAGGAAACGCTCCTGGGTTACCTCCTGGAGGCGGCCCTTATAGTTGTCGTCCGGCCAGGCCTGGACATCGATGAGGCTGCGGCTAAAGAGGCGGTAGGCGGCGCGGTAGCCCTGGTCCAGGAAGATGGCCCCGATCACGGCCTCGAAAGTGTTGGCCAGGATGGACTGCAGCGATCGAGCCCCGGTCTTGTGGGCGCCCTTGCCCAGCAGCAGGTAGTCGCCCAGGCTGAACCGGGAAGCCAGGCGGGCGAGGCTCTTGGTGTTCACCACCGAGGCCCGCAGCCGGGTCAGTTCCCCCTCGTCAGACGTCTGGTACGTGTGGAAGAGATGCTCGGCGGCGATCAGCTCCAGCACCGCGTCGCCCAGGTACTCCAGCCGCTCATTGTCCTGCAGCCCGGCTTCGGGATGCTCATTGTTGTACGACCGGTGCGTCAGGGACTGGCGCAGCAGAGCCTGGTCGTGGAACCGGATCCGCAACGCACGCTGGAGCTTCTGGAGTGGCTCCTCGGCGGCAGCAGGCTTAGCTGGCGATGCCGGACTTTTCCTGGACGTAGTCCCAGGCTTGCCCGACGGTTTGAATCTTCTCTGCGTCCTCGTCAGAAATCTCCATTCCGTATTCTTCCTCGAACGCCATCACCAGCTCGACCAGGTCGAGCGAGTCAGCGTTCAGGTCGTCCACAAACGATGCGTCGGGAGTCACCTCTGCAGGCTCGACCCCGAGCTGCTGCACGATAATGCCGCGAAACTTTTCGTATGCGTCCATCCCGACTCCCAGTTTAAGAGTGGCGCCCACATTGTAATGGGCGAGCCCGGTGGCGGCTAGGGCCAAGCCTGGATCTATCGGTCGAACGACGCCGATTGGGATGCGGGGCGTGCCGAGCCGAAGGCGGCGACGGGGACGGGAGGGAGCGCATCCGTCGATGCGTGACCGACCGCGCAGGAGCCAACGCCCGGATCGGCCGCTCCGCGCCCACAATGCGAGTTCGATTCGGTGGATTCGGGCTTAGATTGGTAGCCCCCCGTCCACGCCCAGCACCTGCCCGGTGACGTAGGCCGCCGCCGGGGACGCCAGGAAGACCACCGCGGCAGCGACCTCATCTGGTGTCCCCAGGCGGGGGATGGCCGCCGCCGCGCGGGCGCGGTCCAGCAACTCCGCCGGGAGGTCGCGGGTCAGGTCGGTCTCGATGAACCCGGGGGCGACCGCATTCACCGTGATGTTGCGGGAGCCGACCTCTTTGGCCAGCGACTTGGTAAAGCCAATCAGGCCGGCCTTGGCCGCACTGTAGTTGGCCTGCCCGGCATTGCCGGCGACCCCAGCCAGCGAGGACATGTTTACGATCCGCCCGTAGCGCTGCTTCAGCATCGGCCGCAGGGCCGCCTTACTGACCAGGAACGGCCCCCGCAGGTTGGTGTGGATGACCAGGTCCCAATCGGCCTCGCTCATCCGCATCACCAGCGTGTCCCGGGTGATGCCGGCGTTGTTGACCAACACATCCAGCCGGCCCCAGCGGGCCAGGACGGCGCCGATCAGCGTGGCCGGCGCCGCCACCTCGGCCAGGTCGGCCTGCAGCGCCACCGACTCAACCCCGTGTTGCCGCAGCTCCTCCACCACCGCCTCGGCCTCCGCCTGCTTCACCCGATAGCTGATAGCGACGTTGGCCCCGGCCTGGGCGAGGCCCAGCGCCACCGCCCGCCCGATCCCGCGACTGCCTCCGGTGACCAGGGCGACCTGTCCCTGTAGCGCGCGGTCAGGCATGCGCCGTCACGAACGCCCGCAGGCTGGGCAGATCTTCGACGTTGGCGACGGCGGCCTTGGGCAGAATCTTTTGCACCAGGCCGGTGAGGGTGCGCTTGGGGCCGATCTCCACGAAGGTGCGGACGCCCAGCGCCGCCAGCCGTTCGATGCTGGCCGTCCAGCGGACCGGCCCGGTCAGCTGGCGGGCCAACAGGGGGCGAACCTCGGCTGGACTGGCATGGACCCGCGCGTCGGTATTGAACACCTGCGGCACCGCCAGCGGCTCCAGCGGGATCTGCTGCCACGCCTGGCCGAAGGCTTCCGCCGCGGAGGCCATCAGGGGGGAGTGGAATGCCGCACTGACCGGCAGGCGGACGACCCGCCTGGCTCCCGCCGCCAGCAGGAGGGGCTCGATGGCACGGATCCCGGCGTCGGTGCCCGAGATGACCACCTGCCCGGGGGCGTTGTAGTTGGCTGCGACCACCGCTCCCCCACTCTCGGCACAGAGCCGCTCCACGGTCCCATCGTCCAGGCCGAGGACGGCGGCCATCCCGGTTTGGGCCGACGCCGCCGCTGCCATGGTGCGCCCGCGCACCTGGGCTGCCGCCAGCGCATCGAGCGGGCTGAGACCGCCCGCCGCCACCAGGCCAGCCAGCTCTCCCAGGCTGTGTCCGGCGACGGCCGCCGGGGCCAGACCGCGATCGTCGAGGTGGCCGAGCAGCGCCAGGCTGTGGAAGACGATGGCGGGCTGGGCGTTCTCGGTGGCCTGCAGCGCCGCCTCTGGCCCCTGCAGCATCAGCTCGCCGAGCGGCATCTGGAGCCGGCCCTCGGCCGCGCTCAGGAAGCGCCTGGTCCGCTCATCCTGCCCGATCAGGTCGCGCGCCATGCCGACGAATTGCGCGCCTTGACCCGGGAACAGAAAGGCGGTGCCATCCATCGTCATATCCCGCGGCTATTGTGAAGACTTCTTACCGGCACCGCTGGGAATGGCGCTTGGGGACTATTCGGTCTTGATGACCTCGCGGCCGTCGTAGTAGCCGCAGTTCTGGCAGATGGTATGCGGCCGGCGCAGCTGGTGGCACTGCGAACACTCCACCAGGCGGGGCAGCTTGATTGCCAGGTGGGCGCGTCGCTCACCCTGACGGGCACGGGAATAGCGGGTCTTGGGAAGGGCCATAAGCTCGACGAATTATATCCGGAGTTCGACGGGGGTGGCGGGGGCTCCCGCGTCCACGCGCCGGGCCCGGATGGCCCGGCGCATCTGGTCCTGGCCCTCCAGCAGAATCCGCTGCACGGGACCAGGCGGGGCTTGGGTTCGCAGGTAGGTTTCCGTCTGACTGACCACGCGCTCCCCGATAACGAGCGACGGATACATCCCGCGGGCAAAGGCGAGGGCCACCTCGATAATCCGGCTCTTCCAGAACGGCCCCAGGGTCTCGAAGTATCGGTCGGCGTATGGCTCCAGCAGGGGCCGCTGGGTGGGCTGCTGAAAGCCGCGCATGATGGCCCGCAGGGTGGCCAGCGGTTGGGTCGGATCCTCGACGATCAACCGCCAGGCCTCGGCCTTGGCCTCGGCGGTCGGTCTGGCGGCCAGGGCGCCCGCGGCATGGCGACGGCCGGCGTCGGTGGGATCGCGCTCCAGCTCCGCTTTGATTTCGGCAGGTCCAATCACGCCTTCGCTGGCGAGCGAGCGCACGATGTGCCAGCGGAGATCGATGTCGACCTGCAGCCCCTCGTACGGGATCGAGCCATCCAGGATGCCGCGCACCAGCGCGTGCTGGGCGGGGGTGCGCGAGGCCGAGATCAGCGTACGGGCCCAGACCAGCTGCAGGTCACTCCCCGGCTCCGCCTTCTCCAGCGAGCGCTCGGCCAGCCGCACGATCAGCTCGCGAGCCTGCGGCACGTTGGCCGGGTCGCCGTAGATGTCCGTGGCCGACTCGCATTGCGCCAGGAGCGCCTGGACCACGCCGATGTCGGTCTCGCCGTGAACGTTGTTGGCCACCAGGGGCAGATATTGCCGGGCAGCCAGCCGGGCGTCCCGCACCATGTCCCAGGCGGCGCTCCAGCACAGCGCCCGCGCCAGCGAGTCGTCGAGGGATGCCAGGTGGCGGGTCACCGTGTCCATCGATTGGTCGTCCAGGCGGATCTTGGCGTAGCCCAGATCCCCGTCGTTCAGCAAGAGCAGATCCGGGACCAGCTCGCCGGCGACGGCCGGGACATCGCTCGACGCGCCGGTCACGTCGAACTCCACCCGGCGGCGCCGCGTCAGCCGCTCCTCATCCAGGTCGAAGAGTCCGACCCCGATGCGCTGGGATCGCAGCGTCGGCCACCCCAGCTCGGCCTCCTGCTCGACGGTCAGTTCGACCAGCCGGTTCCCATCGTGCTCCAGGAGCGGGCGCAGCGTGTTGAGCCCGGCGGTCTCGAGCCATTCCTTCGACCAGGCATGCAGGTCGCGGCCGCTGCCGGCGCCGACGGCGGCCAGGAATTCCTGCAAATCGGCGTTGGCGAATTCGTGCTGACGGAAGTATCGGCGCAGCCCCTGGAAGAAGGCGTCCTCGCCCACCCAGGCGAAGAGCTGGCGTAGCACCGAGGCGCCCTTCTCATAGGTAATCGCGTCAAAGTTGAGGTGCGTGGATTCTACGTCGACCACATTGGCCGCGATCGGATGGGTGGTCGGCAGCTGATCCTGCCGGCGGGCCGACCCCTTCTCTTCATTGGCGAAGGTTGTCCAGGCATTGGTGAAGCGGGTGGCCCGGGTGAGGGCCAGCACGGCCATGAACGTCGCGAAGCTCTCGTTCAACCAGAGGTCGTCCCACCAGCGCATGGTCACCAGGTCGCCGAACCACATGTGCGCCATCTCGTGCAGGATGGTGCTGGCGCGCCACTCGCGAGCGGATTCCGTC
This sequence comes from Chloroflexota bacterium, assembly GCA_005880615.1. Lineage (GTDB taxonomy): Bacteria > Chloroflexota > Dormibacteria > CF-121 > CF-121 > CF-121. Next base: position 22,444 of record VBID01000114.1, on the reverse strand, counting down.
ACCTTGGAGCGGTAGATCATCCCCTCCGCAAACGTCACACAGCCGGCATTCTCCATGGCCCCGGCGCTGAACTCCGGCACGAAGAGCTGGTCGTACTTGCCGAAGGCGTACGGGTAATCGAACACCCGCTGATAGAAGTCGAAGCCCTGGCGGGTGATCTCGAAAATCTCCGCCGCATCGAGGTACTGGGCCAGCGACTGGCGGCAGTAGAGCCCCAGGTCGATCTGGCCGTGGCGCTCCCGCACCACGTGAAAGGGTCCGGCGACGATGGCCGTCACGTAGCTGGAGAGCCGGGGCGTGGTCTGGAATGTCCAGAGGCGGGCGCCGGCGGCGCCATCCGTGGCGGCGCCCCCGGGCGGGTCCGCCGGGCTGTTGGAAACGACCTCCCAGCCCGCCGGGGCCTTCACGCCGAATCGAAAGGTGCCCTTCAGGTCGGGCTGGTCGAAGCAGGGGAAGAGGCGGTGGGCATCGAACGGCTCGAACTGGGTGTGCAGGTAAACCCGGCCGTCCACCGGGTCTTTGAACTGGGACAGGCCGGCACCGGTGTGCTGGTAGGCCCCGCTGCCCACCACCCTGACCACGTTGCTCTCCGCCAGGTCCAAAAGCGCGATCCGAGCTCCGTCGAATGTGCTGGCTGGCTGTGGCCGGCCGTTGACCTCGATCCGATCGACGGAGGCGGCTAGGCAGTCCACGAAGCTGGTCACGCCGGCGGAAGCGCATCGAAACCGGATCGTGGTGTCGACGCCGAAGGTCTCGTCCCCACGAGTCAGGTCGAGGCTGACCTCGTAGTGAATGTCGGTAAAGAGTCCCGCTCGGGTGCGCGCCTCGTCGCGGGTGAGATTGTTCCGTGTATCCATAAAGAAGGTCTAGGCCATGGTAGCATCGGCGATCTCGATGCCTGACCTCATTCAATCGGCAGCGGTTCAGACCATCGCGCTCCGGCGCGTCTACCAGTCGCGTCGGGAGTCCGTCGTAGCCCTGGACGGGATCGACCTCTCGGTCGCGCGCGGGGAGATTTTCGGCGTGCTCGGCCCCAACGGCGCTGGCAAGACCACGCTGATCAAGATCCTGGTGACGCTCCTCCTCCCAACTTCCGGCCAGGCGTTCGTGGACGACCTCGATGTGGCGCGCGATTTCCAGGAGCTGCGGCATCGGATTGCGATGGTATCTGGCGGCGAGAACTCCGGCTACGGCCTGATGAAGACCCGCGAACACATCTGGATGTTCAGCCAGTTCTACGGCCTCTCCAGCCGGGTCGCGCGGGCCCGGATCGATGAGCTGATGGAGCGGCTAGGGTTGACCGAGGCGGCCGACCGCTACGTCAGCGCCCTGTCCAGCGGGATGCGGCAGAAGATGAACCTCATCCGGGGCCTGGTGACGGATCCGCGAATCCTGTTCCTGGACGAGCCGACCGTGGCGCTCGACGTGGGGGCGGCCCGGGACGTGCGCCGGGAAGTGCGGCGCTGGGTCCAGGAGGATCCGACCCGCACCGTCATCCTGACCACCCACTACATGAACGAGGCGGACGAGCTGTGTGACCGCCTCGCCATCGTCAACCACGGCCGGATCGTGGCGCAGGGAACGCCCCCCAGCCTCAAGCAGCAGGTCCAGCAGGACGTCATCGTCGACCTGCAGCTGACCCTTGGCCGCGACCTGCTGACCGAGCTGCGGCGAGTGGACGGCGTCACGGCGGCGACGGTCACCCAGCAGGACGGGGCGGACCGCTTCAGCCTGTTGCTGGCAGACGACGGCGTGCTCACGTCGGTGCTGGGCATCGTCGCCGGCTCCGGTCGGGAGGTGCTGGGCTTGCAGAAACGCGACCCGAGCCTGGAGGACGCCTTCGTCAAGTTGGTGGGGCGCGGCATGGCCGAGGAGGAAGCGCCGTGAGCCGTCCCTCGGCACTCCGGATCTTCGTCAAGACCGTGATCGCGCGCGCCTATCCGCGAACCGTCGGGCACGCCCGGAACTGGAGCTGGGTCGTGATTGAGATCGTGCTGCCCCTGATCGGGACGGTCGCTATGGTGTACGTCTATCGAGCCCTGCGAGCGCCGGCCGAGTACACCGGGTTCGTTGTCCTGGGCGGCACGCTGCTGGCGTTCTGGCAAAACATCGTGTTTGACATGGCCGGCAACTTCATCTGGGAGCGCGGCGGATCGAACCTCGAGCTGTTCACCGTGGCGCCGACCACGTTCACCGCCATCCTGCTCGGGATGGCCCTGGGCGGCATCTTCTACACGGCGCAGCGGGCGGCGGCCGTGCTGCTGGTGACCTCGCTGCTCTTCCAGGTCCACTACCGCCCCGCGGGAATCGCGCCGGCCGTGGGCCTCCTGGCGCTGACCCTCCTGGCCCTCTATGCCCTGGGTATGCTGCTGGCCAGCCTCTTCCTCTTTTTCGGCCGTTCCGCCTGGCATGCCCTCGACGGCATGCAGGAGCCGGTGTATTTTCTGAGCGGCTTCTATTTTCCGGTCCACTCGCTGGGCGCCTACGTGGCCGGGGCAGCCTCCATCATCCCGCTGACGCTGGGGCTGGACGCGATCCGCCAGGTCCTCCTTCCGGGCACCCCGGTTTTCCTCGCGCCGGCCTGGGAAGCTGGCTTGATTGCCCTCCAGATTCCGGCCTATCTCCTGAGCGCGCAGTGGGCGCTGCGAATGATGGAACGGCTGGCGCGGCGGGACGCTCGGCTGAGCATGCGATGGGTTTAAGCCCGGATCCACCGATCGGACGACGCAGATTGGGATGCGCGGCGAGATGAGCGGAAGGAGACGACGAGCACGCGAGGGCGCGCACCCGTTGGTGCGTAACCGAACGCGCGCAGAAGACGACGCCCCGCTCGCTCGCCCCGCGCCCAATATGCAAGTTCGATTCGGTGGATTCGGGCTAACAACGGCCGGCATTCAGACCTGGCGTGGTCTGGGTGCCTCGGCTCGCCTGGGCTGGCAGGTGTCGAGCAACTGGACATCACCCGGCGTGTTCCTTGTCTACTCCGTCCTGCGGCCCATTTCGGCCGCCCTGATCCTGACGGTCATCTACCAGGTGATCACCCGTGGTCGGGCGTCCACCTACCTGGCCTTCTTGATCACCGGCACCGCCTTCTGGTCATTCGTGCAGCAGGGGCTGTCGGGGTTCGCCAACGCCATCCTGGACGACCGCGGCCAGTACCGGATGCTCAAGTACATCTACATCGCACCGCTGCCGTTCGGCGTGTACCTGGTGGGCCGGGCCATTGCCCAGCTAGCGGGGGCAGCCGCCTCGGCGGTCATCGTGATCGGACTGGGGACCATCACTCTGCATTTGCCGATCAACCCGCTGCGCGCAAACTGGCTGCTGCTCGGGGTGGCCTGTTTGCTCGCGTTCGCCGCCATCGTGGCCATCGGGATGGCCTTTACCTTCCTGCTGCTGGCCGGACGCGATACACACGGCTATGGAGAGATCGGGGCCGGTGTCCTCTACGTCATCTCTGGTGCCATCTTTCCGATTGGGATCCTGCCGGGCCCGCTGGCGACGATCGCGGCCCTGTCGCCGCTCGCCTACTGGATGGAGTTGGTGCGGCGTTCGCTCCTGCAGGCCCAGGCCTATCAGATGTTCCCGGGGCTGTCGGACGTCGACGTCCTGATCCGGCTGGTGGCCAGCACCATCGGGACGGTCGTGGTTGCGTCTCTGGTCTTTCGATGGGCCGATCGCCGCGGACGCCAGCAAGGCTATGTCGACCGCGACGTGCAATGGTAACGGTAGCGCCAGCGCAGGGAAATCCCGCCGTACGCTTCGCGCTGAAGGGCCGTGACGTCGCTGCTCTGGGGCGGCTAGATCACGAAGCTGGATATCGACGGTCAGATAGAGGTGACGTACGCGAACCCTGACAGGACGGCCCGTAACTACCTCACGCTCACCGGGGTGGTCATCTTCCTGGCCCTGCTCGTCATGCCGGCGTACGGCACGGTGGCGTGGCAGGATCTGAGTCGCGTTCGACAGCAGAGCGGGCTTGCTGGCGCGGTCTGAGCTGAACAGCCTAGTGGGCTTCGGAGGGGAGCCGAAGCCGCCCGAACAACAGGAGGAAGGTACTCCCGGCCAGCAGGTAGAAGAGCGCGCTCACGGAAAACGCCAGCTGGAAGCCGCCCCGCACTTGCAAGAGCCCGCTGATCAAGGGTCCCAGTCCGGCGAAGCCGAGGCTGAAGACCACGTTCTGGGCGCTGGCCATTCGGGCACGCTCCTGCTCGCTCACCACCTCCATGCCGAAGAGTTGACTCAGCGGTGCCTGGATGTTCAGGAAGGACTGGCGCACGTAGATGGCGAGGATGGCCAGCGGCAGGCTAGTGGTGAAGGCGATGCCCAGGATCAATGGCGCCCCACACAGCTGGCTGACCCCGATGGTGCGGGTGATGCCGAACACCCGGCTGACCGCGGGCACCGTCAGCGTGACGCCGGTGGCCAGCAAGGCGCCCACCGCCAGCACCAGGCCGATCGGTCCCGGCGTCAGGTGAAAGCGTTGCGCCAGGTAGAGCTGCAGGAAGTTGAGGAGCATGCCGGCCCCAATGCCCAGCAGGGCCTGGGGGATGAGGACGCGAAGGAAGCGACGCCAGTCGACTTTGAGGAGCATCCGTACCGGCATCGCCGCGCTGGCCCGCAGCCGTGGCGAGGCGGCCAGCTGGACGACAAAGGGTAGGCTGATCATTTCCAGCACGGCCATCACCAGGAATGCCCGCCGCAGCGAGGCCGCGCTGCCGGCCCCCGTGTGGGTCAGCCTGGCGTTGAGCTCCGGCACATACCCCCCCACCAGGTAGCCCAGCAGGCTTCCCACCCATGACAGCGAGTTCTGGACCGAGTACAGGACCACCCGTTCGTCGGGCCGGCTGAGCTGGGCCAGCAGCGGCGCCCCCAGCACGCCCACGATCGTGGTCGAGAGCGCGAACAGTCCGGCGGCCAGCACCGCCGGCAGCCGCGCCGAGACCAGACCCAGCGCGATGGCCCCTCCCACGCCGCCGGCGCTGGCCACCAGGATGAACGGGCGATAGCCAAAGCGATCGGCCAAGGCCCCCATGGGCAACCCGACCAGGAGCACGACCGCGGCGGGCAGGGCATTGAAGACGCCGATCACATCGTTGCGAAAGCCGAGCGCGCTCATATAAAGGTTGAAGATCAGACCGAAGACCGCGAAGGCGACAAAACCCAGGAAGGAATAGACCAGGAGCCGGCGGGCGTCCGGGCTGAAGTCGCGCCACCGCTGGACCAGCCGGGAGCGCAAGAGGCTCAGCGGCGCGCGGCAGCTTTGGCTTCGGTCCGCTCCGGACGAAGGACCTCGAGGCCCTTCTGCACGGTGCCCATGGCCGCTAGCAGCTGGGCTTCCAGGTTCTGCATGACCTCCAGGACGTAGGCATCGGCGGACCGGCGGATCTCTTCGGCCCGCAGGGTCGCGTCCCGGAGCAGCGTCTCCGCCTGCTTATCGGCCCGCCGGACCAGCTCGTGCTGGCTGATCAGGTTGAGCGCCCGATCCGTCGCCTGCCCCGTCAAGCGGGCTGCTTCGGCCTGGGCCTCGGCGAGCAGCCGCTGGGATTCCTGGACGGTCCAGCGGGCCTGCTTGATCTCGTCGGGCAGGTTGAGGCGAAGGGCGTCGAGCAGCTCCATCGCCTCGTCCTCGTCGATCGCCACCGAGCGGGTGAGCGGGATCCGCCGGCTGTGGGTGACCAGGTATTCGATGCGGTCGATGGTTTCGTGCACGTTCATGGGGTTTTTCTCCTCTGACCGAAGCGATCGCCCAGGCGGCGCGCGACGGGGGCAGGAACGAATTCCGAGATGTCGCCGCCGAAGGCGCTCAGCTCCTTGATCAGGCTGGAGCTGAGAAACAGGTAGCGCAGACTGGTGGGGATGAAGACCGTCGTGACTTCCGGAAAGAGGCGGCGGTTCATCAGCGCCTGCTGGAACTCCGACTCGAAGTCGGAGACGGCGCGCAAGCCTTTGACGATCACGCCCGCGCCCACCTGGCGTGCGTAATCGGTGGTCAGCCCATTGAAGGTCCCCACCTCGATGCCCTTCCGCTCGCCCAGGCTGTCGCGGATCATTTGCACCCGTTCTGCCGCGGAAAAAACGGGCTCCTTGCTGGGATTCTCCAGGACCGCGATCACGACCCGGTCGAAGATGCTCGCCGACCGGTCGAGGATGTCGAGATGGCCGAGGGTGACCGGATCGAAACTCCCCGGATACAGCGCGGTGGTCATCCTGGATACCGGAAGAAACTCAACCGCGTTGACCCGTAGTCGTGCTGGCGCAGCGGCTGCAGGCGCTCGAGTGCCGGAATCGACGCCAAGCGATGATGCTCGGCAACCACCAGCGCCTCCGGTCGGAGTGGCAGCCTATCGAGGCGCTGGAGTGTCTCGGCCATTGCGGTCGATCGGTAGGGCGGGTCAAGCAGGATCAGGTTGAAAGCGGAGAGGTCGCTTCGATGCGCCTTGAGCCAATCGAGGGCGTCGGCGCAATGGACCTCCGCGCGCTGGGCGAACCCGGTGGCCGCCAAATTTTCCGCCACGATGGTAGCACAGGCTTGTGCCCGATCCACAAAGGTCACCCGCGCAGCGCCGCGGGAGAGGGCTTCGAGGCCCAGCGTGCCGCCCCCGCTGAAGAGGTCCAGCACCGTGGCCCCCTCGATACTGGCCCCAATGATGTTGAAGAGGGCCTCGCGCACCAGGGCGGTGGTGGGGCGGGTCTCGAGCCCGGCCCGCGTCTTGAGAATCCGCCCGCGATGCGTCCCGGCGGTGATGCGGGTGCCAGGGGCAGCCATCGCTCCACAGTAAACTGGATCCGTTTGGATGCTGCCCTCCTTGCTGCGACGGTGCTCGATCCCATCGCCTGGCTGGTCGGCATCATCCTCGTCATCCTCGTCCCAGTGGGTGCCGGGCTGGCCCTGGGCTGGTTGCTGAGCCTGCCCAGCCGGCTTCGACGCGCCGAAACCCAAGCCCCCCCAGCCCCCGACGCCAGGCCGGCTAATCCAGGGCGAAGACCCGGCGGTAAGAAGTAAGGCGACGGCGAAGGACGGGGTCGTGCGCCAGGGTGGGGTCGGCGTCGAGCACCTGCTGCGCCTCGCCCTGGGCTTCCCTGACGAGCTGAAGGTCGAACAGGTCCGCCACCTTCAGGTCGAACCCGTGCTGCCGCTCCCCATACAGCTCCCCCATGCCGCGCAGACGCAGGTCGATCTCGGCGAGCTCGAAGCCGCTGCGGTGGGTGATCACCGCCTGCAGCCGCTGCAGGTTCTCGGGATCCTCGAGGTCTGTGAAGAGCAGGCAGAAGGCGGCGTGGGCCCCGCGGCCGACGCGACCGCGGAACTGATGCAGCTGGGCCAGCCCGAAGCGCTCCGCCCCTTCGATCAGCATCACGGTGGCATTCGGCACGTCGATCCCCACCTCGACCACCGAGGTGGCCACCAGGATAGCCACCTCGCCGCGCTGGACCCGCGCCATCACCGCCTCCCGTTCGGCGGCTTTCAGCCGGCCGTGGATAAGGGCGATGCGCTCGGCCAGGTCCGGAAACACCTCCGCGCGGAGCTTCTCCAACTCGGCGGTGGCTGAACGGACCCCGAGCTTGTCCGACTCCTGGATGATGGGACAGATCACGAACACCTGGCGGCCGGCGGCGATCTGGGCGCGCACGAAGCCATAGGCCTCGTCCCGCTCCTCGGGCTTGACCAACCGAGTCTCAACCGGCTGGCGGCCGACGGGAAGCTCGTCGATTACCGAGATGTCGAGATCGCCGTACAGCGTGAGCCCCAGCGTCCGTGGAATGGGGGTGGCGGTCATCGTCAGGAAGTGGGGCGGCCGCTCGCTCTTGCCGCGCAGGGCCAATCGTTGCTGGACGCCGAAGCGATGCTGCTCGTCCACCACGCAGAGCCCCAGCCGCTGGAACCGAATGCCTTCTTCGAGCAGCGCGTGGGTGCCGATGGCAATGGCAATGCCGCCCGACCCCAGCGCCTCCCGCATCGGTTCTCGCTGGGTGGTCGGCGTGCTGCCCAGCAGCAGCGCGATGGTGACCCCAAATGGCCGCAGCAGGCCCTCCACCACATCCGCATGCTGGCGCGCCAGGATCTCGGTGGGCGCCAGCAGGACCGACTGGAAGCCCGCCGCCGCCGCATGATGCATCGCCATGGCCGACACCACGGTCTTGCCGGAGCCCACCTCGCCTTCCAGCAGCCGGTTCATGGGGACCGGGCGCTCCATGTCCTGCAGGATCTGCCAGGCGGCCCGCCGCTGGGCCGTGGTCAGCCGGAACGGCAGCGCCGCCACGAACGCCCGCGCCGCCGGCTGGTCGAAGGCGATCGCGTAGCCCTTCTCCCGCTGACGCGCGCGTTTGGCCAGCTGGGCCGCCATCTGCACCAGGAACATCTCCTCGAAGGCCAACCGGGCCCGGGCCCGATCGAGGCTCTGAGCCGTCGCCGGAAAATGCATCTCGCGCACCGCCTCGCCGCGAGGCAGGAAGCCGTGCCGCTCCCGCACCGCCTCTGGCAGGAATTCCTCCAGGCGCTCCGTCAGGGGCAGGATCGCCTGGATCTTTTCCCGCAGCCAGCGCGAGGTGAGGCCGGCCGTTTCGTGGTAGATCGGCACCAGCCGGCCGGCATGGCGCGGATCCGACGAGACGCGCTCATAGAGCGGACTTTTCATCACCAGCCCGGCACCGTCGCGCTCGACCGTGCCGGCCACGAAGATCTCGGTCGTTCCTTCGAGCGCTTTGGTCACCCACGGCTGGTTGAACCAGACTGCCCGGAGCTTCCCGGTTCCGTCGGACAGCTCGGCTTCGGTCAGCCGCATCCGGCGGTATCGCGTCAGCCCAGCCCTGACGCTGTATACGCGCGCGCGAATGGTGGTTTTGGCACCGGGCTTGACGAAGCCGATGGGCGTGACCCGGCTGAAATCCTCGTGGCGAAACGGGAAGTGCAGGAGCAGGTCCTCGATGGTGGCGATGCCCAGCCGCTGGAGCTTTTCGCCCGTCTTCTCCTTGATGCCGCCCAGCACCGTGATCGGCTGGTCCAGCGCCGGACCGCCGGTAATAACCCGTAGCCCGGGCTTAAGCCGTGAGGTAGGTGAACCCAATGACCCCCGGCCCGGTATGGGTACCGATCACCGGCCCGATTTCGGCCAGCGGAATGGTGAGCTCCGGATAGCGGCTGGCCACCCGCTCACGCAATTTGAGGGCGTCGTTCTCGGCCCCGCCGTGCAGCACCGCCAGGTGGGACAGCTTCCCGTCCCGCTGCAGGATCTCGACCAGCCGGTCGAGCGCCTGGGCGCGGCTGCGCGCTCGCCCAAGCGGCAGGACCTCGCCGTCGGTGACGCCCAGCAGCGGCTTGACGTTGAGGAGCGCGCCCAGCAGCGCCTGCGCCCGTCCGATCCGGCCGCCGCGCTCGAGATAGGTCAGCGTATCGATGGTGCAGATCACCCGCGCGCGGGGGAGGAGGTGCTCCACCCGCTGGGTGATGGCGGCCCGCGGCGCACCCTGCCGGGCGAGCCGCGCCGCCTCCAGCACCAGGAAGCCCATGGCCATGGCGACGGTCCCCGAGTCCACCACCGTGATGTGCTCGGGATCAACCGCGTCGGCCGCCATGCGAGCCGCGCCGAAGGTGCCCGACAGCTTGGCCGACAGGTGGACCGACAGGACCTCATCGCCTGCCTCCCGAAGAGGACGAAAGACCTCTTCGAAGGCGCCCACCGACGGTTGCGACGTGGTTGGCAGGCGAGGCGACGCCTTTAGGCGAGTGAAGAACTCGGCTTCGGAGAGGTCGATCCCATCACGGAAGACCTGGTCGCCAAAATGAACGTTAAGGGGGACGACTGTAATTGCCATCGCCTGCTGGTCCGCGGCAGGGATGGCGGCCGTGGAATCCGTAACAATCCGGACCACGCCCACGAGTATAGCCACGAGTTCGGCGCGAATACGACGTGCCGGACGTCGACAGCCCCGCGACCGGGGCGTCGCGGGGGTCGAAAGGGGCCACGTTTAACGTATCGGTACGGAATGGTGAAGGCCCCGTCCATTCGAACCCAGGCGGTGATCGTGGTCGCCTTCCTGGCATTTCAGGCGCTGGATATCATCACCACCCACATCGGCCTCCGACTCAGCCACCCGGAGCTCAACAGCATCATGGCGCCCATTGTGGGGTCGCAGGGCGAGCTGGCAGCCTACGCGGTGAAGGGCGTCGCCATCGCGGTGCTCCTGGGAGTCCTGATGATGCTCCAGTACCGGCGACCGCGCGTCTGGCAGGCCTTCCGCATCGGGGCCTGCTTGACCGCCGTGGGTGTGGCCGCCAACCTGTATCAGCTGCTGGTTTAAGCCCGGTAGGTCCGGGCTTCCCTATTCGACCGCAATGATGTAGGGATAGAGCGCCTGCTCGCCCGCCTGCAGCTCGACGGCGCTGTTCTTAAACCGCTCGGCCAGCTGCCGCCGTACCGTTTCGCGCTCGAGCTCCGGGGCCTCCGCGCCCGCATAGATGGTGATGGTCTGCACGGAGCTGGGGTCGATCCGGCCCAGCACCCGGTCGATCACCGGCGGCCGCGCCTTCCCCGCCGCCACCACCCGGTCGTTCAGCAAGCCGATGACGTCCCCCTCGTGGATCTGGAGGCCATCGACAGCGGAGTCGCGCACCGCCGTCGTGATCTCTACCGTGCGGACCGCCTTCAGGGCACGCCCCATGGCCGTGGCGTTGGCCTCCAGGTCCTGCGTGAAATCGAAGGCAAGCAAGGCCGCGATGCCCTCCGGCAGGCTGCGCGAGGGGACCACCCGCACCCGCTTGTCGCTCAGGGGCGGGACCTGCTGAGCGCTCATGATCACATTGCCGTTGTTGGGTAGCAGCACCACCTCGGCAGCCGGCACCGACTCCACTGCGGTGAGCAGGTCCTCGGTTGAGGGATTCATGGTTTGACCGCCTTCGACCACCGAGTCGACCCCCAGGCTCTCCAGGATCTGGCGAAAGCCCCGGCCGCTGGCCACCGCTACGATCCCGAGGTGCTTGAGGCTTCGCGGCTGGCGCGAGGCCTCGCCCTGCAAGCGGTGGTGCTGGGCTGACATGTCGTCGACCTTGATCCGGCTGAGGGTACCGATCTGCTGGGCGTACGCCATCACCACCGCGGGTTCGTGGGTGTGCACGTGGACCTTGATGGCCGACTCGTCTCCGACGATGATGGCCGACTCGCCGCGGCGGGCGATCTCCGCTCGCACCTCATCCAGCGGCAGCCCGGCGCCGTTGATGATGAACTCGGTGCAGTAACCCCAGCCCGTTTCCGGGGCGACCACCGCGCGCGGGGCGGCGTGGTGGGCGGCGGGCCGGGCGAAGGCGACGGCCGGCTCGCCCTCCAGCCGCTTGAGGAATCCTTCCAGGATGATCTGCAGGCCGAATCCGCCGGCATCCACCACCCCAGCTCGCCGCAGGACGTCGAGCTGCTCGGGAGTCCGCTCCACGGCCGCCCGCGCGGCTTCACACGCCGCCCGCGTCACGTCCACGATGTCCGGCGTCTGGGACGCCCGGGCGGTGGCGCCATGGGCGGCCTCCCGGACGACGGTCAGCATGGTGCCCTCGGTGGGTTTCATAACGGCCCGGTAGGCCACCGTGGCCCCAGACTCCAGCGCCTGGGCCAGACCGGGCCCATCGACGACCGCACGGTTCTCCACGCTGACGGAAATTCCGCGGAAGATCTGGGAGAGGATGACCCCCGAATTCCCGCGGGCGCCCATCAGGGCTCCGTGGGCCACCCGCTTGACAACCCGTCCGAGGTGCGTTTCGTCGATACCGTGGATCTCTTCCACGGCCGACTGGAGGGTCAGGAGCATGTTGGTCCCCGTGTCGCCATCCGGGACCGGGAACACGTTCAGCGCATCAATCTCGTCCCGGTTGGCGGTCAACCAGGCCACCGCACCCTGCAGGGCCTCTTTGAAGAGATGGCCGTCACACGCGAGGATGGGCAGCGTCGGACGAGGCGTGCTGGAGACGGGCTACACCCCGGTGACGTGGACGCCCTGGACGTGGATGTTGACCTCGACCACGGGCAGGCCGAGTGTCCGCTCGATCGAGTAGCGAACAGCGTTGGTCAGATTCTGGGAGACCTCGGACACCCGGATCCCATACTCCACGATCACGTAGAGCGAGATGGCCACCCCATCCTCACGGAGTTCCACGTCGACGCCGCGGTGCACACTGTCGCGGTGCAGCCGCTGGGCCAGGCCTTCCCGCAGTCCCTGGGCGGCCATGCCCACGATGCCGTAGCAGTCCGCCGCGGCATGCGCCGCGATGGTGGCGACGACGCGGGGCGAGACCTGGATGCGGCCCAGGTCCTGGGACTGGATCAGCGTCCTGGCGGCCTTCGCTCTCGGCGTCGAGCTGGGCTTGGTTCTGGATTCCATCTGCTAGAATGAGCCGCTGATTTCGCCTCCATCATAGCGCGGGCGGGCACGGAGGCCTCTGAGTAAGACAATGGCACAACGCTGCGAAATTTGCGGAAAAGGGCCTCAGTACGGCCACCACGTGAGCCACTCCAAGGTGCACACGAAGCGCCGGTTCCTGCCCAACCTGCACCCGGCCACGGTCACCATCGGTGGGCAAACCCGGAAGGCCATGGTCTGCACCCGTTGCCTGCGGACCGCGGCCCGCAAAGCCTGACCCAGGGCCTAAGCCCGGAACCACCGATCGGGCGACGCAGATCGGGATGCGGGGTGTGCCGAGCCGAAGGAGGCGACGAGCACGCGAGAGAGCGCATCCGTCGATGCGTGACCGAGCGCGCGCAGGAGACGACGCCCGGATCGGCCACATCCGCGCCCGAGATGCAAGCCCGACTTCGGTGGTTCCGGGCTTAGCTCTGGAGGATGGGCTTGCCACCACTGGGCCGTCCGATGAAGCCCGCCTGGCCGTTGGGCGCCACCCACATTCCCACGGCGTTGCCCGGCCGGTCCCAGATCTGCGCCGCGCGCAGTTCGGCCTCTGAGACGACCAGGTAGAAGGTCCGGGGCGGACGCGCCGCCAGCGTAATCTGCCGGCCGTCAACCCGGGTGACGACCCCTGCCACGTACTCTGGCTTCGCCGCATACAGACCGAGGCTATGCGCGGTCATCCACAGGCCGAGCGCCGCCCCGGCCCCTGCTAGCACCAGCACCGCTAGCCGGCCCCAGGGCGCGCCCCGCAACAGCAGGCCGTAGCCCAGCCACGGGATGAACAGGGCGAGCACCACCAGGCTGGTCTGGCTCTCTTGCCAGATGTTGCGGGCGTAGATCACCTGGTCGGGGTCGCGAAGGTTCGCCCCCGAGGAAATGACTGGCGGCAGATGGGCGGCGGCCACCGCCAGCCCGACCGAGGCCGCCAGGGTCAGGCCGACGCTCCAGAGGCGGAGCTGCCCTCCCCGGCTGGGCTGCGACCGAAAGAACTGGGCGGCCGGCGCAGCCATATCCCCTGAAACGCGGGCCCACCCCGTTCACTGCGGCCGCCGCAAGGATGGCGAACCGCCCGAGTTACGCGTTCTGACCATGCCACAGCCGCCCCGCCTCCTCCCCACCCGGGTCGAGGACGGCCAGGCCCCCGGGATCGGCTACCGGATCGAGGGGGAGATGGTGCCTATCCTTCACGTCACGCTAGGCGGGCAGGTCCCGGTGTTCTTCGAGCACCACGTCGTGCTCTGGAAAGACCCCCAGCTGAACATCGGCATGAAGACGCTGAAAGGCGCGTTCAAGCGCATGATCGCCGGGATGCCGGTCTTTCTGACCGAGGCCCAGGGGCCAGGCGAGATCGCCTTCTCCCGTGACGGCGCCGGTCAGATCTTCCCCATCCATCTGGCGCCGGGCCAGGCGGTCGAAGTCCGGGAGCACCAGTTCCTGGCCGCCACCGCCAACCTGGAGTACGGGTTCACGCGCCAGAAGGGCGTCACCAACATGCTGTTCGCCTCCACCGGTTTCTTCGTGGACCACTTCCGGGCGCAAAACCAGGAAGGCGTGGTCTGGCTGCATGGCTATGGGAACGTCTTCGAGAAGGTGCTTGCCCAGGGCGAGCAGATCGATGTGGAGCCGGGTGGCTGGATCTACCGGGACGCGAACGTAAAGATGGAGGTCCAGATGTTCGGGCTGCGCACCGGCATGTTTGGCGGCTCCGGCCAGCTGATCTGGAACCGGTTCACCGGCCCCGGCAAGGTGGGCATCCAGAGCATGTACCTGCATATGCCGACCGCGGAATAGCCTTCCTAAAGGCCGTGTAACTGGGCGATGGCGGCCTTGGCGCCGTTCGGGTGGCTGAAGGTGAAGTGCCCCGCCACCAGCACCGTGGCGCCCGCGGTCGAAACTTTCCGCCCGGTCTCCAGGTTGACGCCGCCGTCGACCTCGATGTCCAGCGTGGGATGCAGGCGGTCCGCCAGTTGGCGGGCGGCCCGGACCCGCTCGGGCGTGGAGTCGATGAACGGTTGGCCGCCCCACCCCGGGTTGACGCCCATCACCACCAGCAGGTCGGCCAACGGGAGGACCGGCGCCACCAGGTCCAACGGGCTCCCGGGATTGAGGCACACGCCCGGACGCATGCCGGCCGTGCGGATCAGCTCTAGCGTCCGGTGGATGTGGCGGGTCGACTCGACGTGGACCGAGAGCGTCGTCGCCCCGGCGTCGGCGTAGTCTCCGAGGGTCCGCTCCGGCGCCTCGATCATCAGGTGCACATCGAAGGGGATCCTGGCATAGCGCCGGCACTGCTTGATCACCATCGGACCGATGGTGATGGGGGGCACGAAGTGGCCGTCCATCACGTCGAAGTGGATCCAGTCGGCGCCGGCCGCTTCCAGCGCGGCGACCTCCTCCCCCAGCCGACTGAAGTCGGCCGACAGGAGCGATGGCGAAACGATCAAGACGTTTTGGGGATGGTAATCGTCACCGGCGCATTGAAGTCGTGAAAGGCCAGGTCGAGGTGGGCGGTGATGTGGATGGCGGCACCGGCCGGGAGCTGCGTAGTGCCCGAGACCAGCTGGGCCGCCGGGATCAGCACGTCGGCATCGGACCGCATGGATCGCAGCAGGTGATCATCCTTACTAATCCAGACCTCGAAGGTGAGCGTCCCGGCAGTGAGCGCCTGTTCGAGCGCCTTGCGGGCCTGCGGGTCGGTGAAGGCCGGATTGGCTTCCAGCGTGCTGGTCAGCTTGGTCTTGTCGGGCGTGATCCGGTAGTGATGGGTGGCCACGTTGTTGGGGCTGACGTCGCCCAGATCCTGGACCGACCCCGACGCCTCCAGGATCTGCTTGGCTGTCAATGGTCCGAGCTGGTTGAGCTGCATGCCGAGCTGGCTGGGGTCGCCGGCCAGCCATTGCCCGGTGAGCGGATTCTTGGTGTACACCTTGCCGCCCGCGACCACCTGCTCAGTAGCGAAGGCCAGCCCGCTGGTGGTCACCTGGACGCTGACGTGCATCTGGTCCGGATAGACGGCCTCACCGGTGCCCTTCAGGTCGACGCTGGTGTTGGCCAGGGCCGCCACCGAAGAACCCTGCTGCGCCTGGTTGTTCGTCAGCGCCGCCATGACTTCGGGTGGGATCCTGGTCAGGATGGTCCCATGCACGTCGAATTTGACGGTGTGCAGTCCGCCCAGCTTTTGGGCGGCGGCGGCCAGCACCTGCTGCGGC
Source organism: Chloroflexota bacterium (assembly GCA_005880615.1). Taxonomy (GTDB): domain Bacteria; phylum Chloroflexota; class Dormibacteria; order CF-121; family CF-121; genus CF-121. The sequence continues at coordinate 6,845 of VBID01000114.1, read as the reverse complement.
GTTTCGGCCGGCGCTGAGGCGCCGCAGGCGGCGAGGGTCATCGCCACCCCAAGCGAGAGGAATAGGGTTTTCCTCAATACCCCCTGAGTATAGGTCTGCATCACGGGACGACTATCCATGCAGGGTACAAGCCCTGCAGGCGCGTCTATCCTGCGGGCGTGGGAGCCAGCTCTCGTGCCCGGAGCTGGCCGCAGGCGGCGTCGATGTCCAGTCCCCGCGTATCGCGAATGGTGGTCGAGATTCCGGCTGCCTGCAGAATGCGCTGGAAGGCGAGGGTGCGGTCGCGACTCGGCCGATGCAGCGGGCTGCCCTCCACCGGATTCATCGGGATCAGGTTGACGTGGGTCAGGTGGCGCCCGATCACGGACGCCAGGCGGCCGGCCTGTTCCGAGCTGTCATTGACCCCGGCCAGCATCACGTACTCATAACTGTTGCGCCGCCCGGTCCGCTCGGCATGCGCCCGGGCCGCCGCGACCACCGCGGCGATCGGGTATTTCCGATTGACCGGGATCATCGACGAGCGCAACGCGTCGTCCGGGGCGTGCAGGGAGATGGCCAGATTGACCGGAAGGTTCTCCGCCGCCAGCCGCTCGATGAACGGCACCAGTCCGATGGTCGAGATCGTCACCCGTCGCGGACTGAATTTCAGTGTGTCCGGCCGTGCCCAGCGCCGGATGGCCGCCACCACGGCTGCGTAGTTGTTCAGGGGCTCGCCCATGCCCATGAAAACCACGTTGGTCAGAGCGCGCTGTTGCGCCTTCAGTCCCCGGCTGGCGGCCAGGAACTGGTCGACGATCTCGGCCTCGGTCAGGTTGCGGTCGAAGCCGGACTGGCCAGTGGCGCAGAAGGTGCAGCCAATGGGACAACCGACCTGCGAACTGACGCAGACCGTGGTCCGGGCGCGTCCGCGCTCGGTCGCCGGATAGTGCATCACCACCGTCTCGATGGTGCGCCCATCCTGAAGCCGGAACAAGTATTTGACGGTGGCCCCGCGGTCAGCCTCCCGCTTGCGGTGTTCAGCGACCGTGGAAAAGGTGTAGCCCCCGGCCAGCTGGGCCCGCGCCGCCGGCGAGAGCGTCCGCATGGCCTCGAAGGAGGGCGCCAGCTGCCGCCAGAACCAGGTCCGCGCCTGGTCGGCGCGGTATGCGGGCTCCCCGCCGGCCGTCAAAAACCGGGCGACCGCGTCCGGGTCGGCGGTCGCGAATGGGGCGCGGTCAGTTGTTGCGACGATTGCCAAAGACCAGCGAGGCGTAATAGAGCAGGGTCAGGATGGAGGCGATCAGCGCCACCCAGTAGGTGAAAGCGGCCGCCCGCAGCATCTGGCGCGCGCCGGCTTGCTCTTCCGGCAGGATGGCCCCGTTCTCGGCCAGCAGGCCCAGCGCGCGATGGCTGGCGTTTAGCTCGACCGGGGTGGTCACCAGGTTGAAGAGGACGACCATGGCGAACAGGGCGAGGCCGAGCTCGGCGATCGCGATACCAAAGGTGGCACCACCCGACAGCCAGGAGAGGATCAGGCCGGCCACCACGATCAGCGGAGCCGCCTGAGACCCGAGGTTGGCCACCGGCACCAGGCCTGATCGCCACTGCATGGCGAAGTAGCCCTGCGCGTCCTGCTGCGCGTGACCGATCTCGTGGGCCGCCACCGCCTCGGCCGCGACTGACGTGCTGGTGGCCACGCCGCGGGACAGGTTGAGGGTCTTGGTGCGGGGATCGTAGTTGTCGGTCAGATCCCCGTCGATGATGTTGATCTGGACATGGCTCAGTCCGCTGCCGGTCAGGATCCGCTGGGCGACCTGGGCCCCCGTCTGCCCGGTGGAGTTGGGCACCTTGGAGTAGCGCGCGTAGGTGGACTGGACCCATCCCCGGGCCGCCAGGCTGAGGACCAGGATGGGAAGGAAGACGAACAACAAGTAGCCGGGACTGAAGAAGAACATCGATTTACCCTCCGTAAGTTGCCTCGAAAGTGTACCCGGGCCACCGCCCGCCTAAGCAGCGGGCCTGTGAACCGGCAACCGTTACCGGCTTGTGACTGGAATTCGCGCGCTTCGCGCGGCGGCGGCCGTTGCACCCCCATGGGCGCGACGCCTATGGACGAGCACCTGACGCTGACCGAGGTCTTTTCCCTGTTCGGCCGGCAGCCGGAAGACACCCGCTGGGTCGCCTCGGCCGACTCCCAGGAGTACCTGGCGGTCGTCCTCTACCTCGTCCAGCGCGACGACCACCGCTGACCGTATTCGGGGTTTGGGCGGAACGCGACGGCCGTGCTATGATACCGCTACTATCACATTATGCAGGAGAAGCTGACGCTGAACGATCTCTTCGCCCTATTTGGCCGAGGTCCCGACGACGCCCGCTGGGTGGGGTCGGCGGACTCGGCCGAATACCTGACGGTGGTTACCTACCTGGTCCAGCGCTCCCACCAGGCCCAGGCCTGACTCGCGCGGGGCGGCAACGGCAAGAGCCTGCCGGTCTGGTACCGCTCCGGTAACAATCCGGTCACAGCCAGTTTCGCTTAAGGCCGGCGCAACGTTTACCGTGCATGCTGGGCCCAACGTCGATCTCGTTTATAAAGAGGCTTTATTTTGGGTGGACTCATTTGGGCGGTTCGCGCGTACCTCCGGCGCCAGGACCTTGAAGGGCAGTCCATGCTCGAGTACGCCCTGATCCTGTCGCTGGTGGTCGTCATCCTGATCCTGGTGGTCATGGTGCTGGGCAACACGGTCAAGAACCTGTACAGCAACATCGCCGCCGCAGCCCAACACTAACGCCAGATTCGGGCTACGGCGGCACGACTACTCGGGCGGGATTCCCCAGCACCACCGCGCCCGCGGGCACGTCACTGGCGACCACTGACGCGAACCGGACTATAGCCCCCTCCCCCACCGCCACTCCCTTCAGGATGGTGGCCCGGTCCTGGATCCAGGCCCCGGCGCCGATCCGGATTGGCCCCACTACCACCGCCGCGTCCGGTCCCCGGCGGGATGGCCCCACGGAATGGTAGTCGGTGTCCACCAGGAGGCAGGAGCCGAGCATGGCCCCCGGTCCGATGACGATCGAAGTGGCGGCCATGATGCCGGCGCCGTCGATTTCCACCCCGTCGCCCACCTCGATCCGCGCGCCTGGCGTGTGCGTGATCAGCGCTGTGCGCCCCGCCCGGTTGCGGATCCGCACGTTGGTGCCGAAGGAGACCGTCCCCGGACCCTTGATCCGGAGCCGCCAGGGCCCGCGAAAGCCGGCCCCGAACCGGTGCCGGGGGTAACGGAGCCGCAGAAACCAGCTGCTGATGCTCAAATCGGTGAACTGCCCGGGAAGGGATTTGAACCCTTACAAGCTTGCGCTCACAGCCCCCTCAAAGCTGCGTGTCTACCAGTTCCACCACCCGGGCGGGCAAACGCCATTGTAGCCCGGTTGGTCCCGGCCAAGGCCCGGCACCAATTCCGAGGGGGCCCGAATGGCGCCCTGGGTGGGCCCTCTGATCGTTTTCCGCCGGTCCGCCGGACCGTAGGATCAGGGCAGAGGGGGGCGAGAGGCACCGCTCGCCCCCCTTTTCTAGCCCGGATCTACCGGTCGGGCGCCGCAGATCGGGATGCGGGGCGTGCCGAGCCGAAGGAGGCGACGAGCACGCGAGGGAGCGCATCCGTCGATGCGTGACCGAGCGCCCGCAGGAGACGACGCCCGGATCGGCCGCATCCGCGCCCGCGATGCCAGCTCGATCCGGTGGATTCGGGCTTGGGCCCAGGGGCATCCGGCCCATCCTGGTTCGGGCCTTGTAAGAGCAGCCGTAAGCCCCACTCCCTACCGTGTGGACAGGTCACGCGCAGCCCGCGTGATGGACCAGCAGGGGCTGTCACTCGCGTGCGACAAGCTTCATCACATCGTCAAGAGGAACCGTAAGGAAATGGACGAACCCGGTCATATACCAGTGCAGGGCGAGGGCGAAACCCTCTTGCTGCAGGGTATCCAGATTCATGGCGGCCGCTCCGCCGTTAGGCGCGCGATCCTGGCGGGTCGGCAGGGAGTGAACATCGTCAACCGCTACCGGGTCCTGATCGTGGACGACGACGCGATGGCTCGCGAGATCCTCAAGCGGATCCTCGAGCACGCGGGGTACGAGGTCATGACCGCCGGCAGCGGCCCGGAGGCTCTGCGCAAGCTCCACGACGGCATCCCCCACCTCGTGGTGGTGGACCTGATGATGCCGGACATGGATGGGTTCGAGCTGTGCCGGCGAATTAAGAGTCACCTCGACGTCCCGATCATGATCCTCAGCGCCGTGGCGGCCCTGGAGAGCAAGGTCGAGGGCCTGCAAATGTACGCCGAGGACTACATCGTGAAGCCATTCGAGAAGGAAGAGCTGGTGGCCCGCATCCAGCGCGTCCTGCGCCGCTTCGGCGAATCCGCCGGGGTGGAGCAGCCCGAGGTCGTCATCGACCCGGATTTGCAGATCAACTTTGTCCAGCACTGGGCACGGGTGCGCGGCAAGCAGCTGACCCTCACCCCCACCGAGTCCAAGCTGCTGTTCCTGCTGGTGCGCAACGCCGGGCGGGTCGTCACCAACGAGACCCTGCTGGCCAAAGCCTGGGACGGCGACGAGGAAGCCTACGAGGAGGGCCTGCGGGTGCACATCTCCCGGCTGCGGGCCAAGATCGAGCCCCAGCCCAACAAGCCCACCTACATCCACACCAAGCGCGGCGTCGGCTACCGGTTCAACGGGAAGGTAACCTCTTCCCAGGGACCCGAGCTGGCGCTGGCGGGCTAACATGCGCACCCTGGGGCTCGGCGTCGTGATCTTCCTGGTCTCCTTCCCGCTCTGGGCCCGCTAGACCTCCTTCTCCGTAGACTCCACTGGTGCCGACCGACCTCACCATCGGGCTGAGCGTTTTCGCGGTCATCTTCCTGCTGGAGCTCCCCGACAAGACGGCCCTGGCGACGTTGTTGATGGCCAGCCGGCTCCGCCCCCTCCCGGTCTTCGCCGGCACGGCCCTGGCGTTCGTCATCCAGTCCGTGGTCGCGGTCTTCGCCGGGTCGCTGCTCGGCTTCCTGCCCCGAGAGCCGGTGCGAATCGTGGCCGGGCTGGCATTCGTGGTGGTGGCCGCCGTCCTCGTCCGGAGGAATTTTCGCAAGCAAGCCGAGGTCGAACAGAAGGAGATTGTGCGCGAGGAGCGCCGCCACCGGGGGCCGTTTATGACCGCATTCCTGGTCGTCTTCATTGCCGAGTGGGGCGACTTGACCCAGCTGGCCACCGCGGCCCTGCAGGCCCGCTACCAGCGCCCCGTCCCGGTCTTACTGGCGTCGACGCTGGCCCTGTGGAGCGTGAGCGCCCTGGCGGTCGTCGCCGGCAACCGGCTGGGCACGCTGATCCCCCAGCGCCCGCTGGAGTTGACCGCGGCGGTGATCACGGGGGTGATCGGGATCCTGCTGATCAGCGGCCGGGTGGGCTGACCGCCGCTCCAGGCCACGAGGAACGCATCCCACCAAACTTTTGTATCCCCTCGTGACCTCTATTAGGGTGGCGGGCATGGACGAGGAGCTCGCGGGGCGGGCCCGCGCCGGAGATCGGGAGGCGTTCGAAGCCCTCCTGCACCGGCACGCCCAGGACATGCTCCGGTTCGCCGACTTCGTCCTGCACGACCGGAGCGCAGCCTGCTGATCGCAGGGAGCGTGGTCCTCCTCCAGCTGCGCTCGACGCCCACGCGGGTTCCAGTGAAGTCGCCGACTATCACCCTCCCCAACGACGTGATCGAGCTTTCGATTGGGGAGGAGGTCCAGGCGTTCAATATTCGTGAGCGCCGGCTGTCTCCCGGGCAATCGGCCTGGATGGTGGCGGATCACGCCCGGCTGGCCATCACACCGGCGAACGACTGTGGCCACACCGTTCTCCAGGTCGTCGACCCAGCAACTGGGAACGATCAGCGCCCACCGATCAGCTTGCATGGCTGCTACGGCAGCGGCCCAGTGCTGCTCCGGCTTTCCGACGGGACGGTCTTCCTGGAGCACTACACGTGGGTTGGCGCGGTGACCGACCCCTCGAGACGGACCGTGTCGCTCGGGCTCGACCGGTACGACTGGCGAGCCGGGCGAGTCATTCAGAGTTACCCAATGGCGTTTCCGAGCGATCTCGTTGTAGCGCCCGACCAGCAGCATGTGTATGCGCTGACCGCCTCCGTAAGCGGGGTTGTCGACTGCGGCGACTCAAACTGTGAATCGATCCTTCACGACACTGTCGACCTCTTAGACCTCCGCCGGGGGACGATCGCGGGCCACTTCGATGCCGGTTCGCACACCCGCTTCGACTTCGGTGCGCAGCATCCAATGGCCGTTTCCGCCGATGGACGGAGCCTGTTCGTGAACGAGTCCTCCGAGTTGCTCGTCTTTGACACGCAGACGCCTGGACCTGCGGCCGTGGTCCCCTTGACTAGTTCCCAAGCGACGCGAAGCGGATGGCAATGGCCCAGCATGCTGGTGACCGCCGAGGCGAAGGAGTTGCCCGGCAAGAGCATCGCGATCGATCCGAAGGGCCGATGGGTAGCAGTCCTGGGCGCGCCATCCGCGCGGACCCCATTCGGACCCCCGGACGGGATCTGGCTCGTCAGCACCGCTGGAACTCCGCGCGTCCTCGCTCACGTTCACGCGCATGACGGCTTCCGGGCGATGGCGTCGAGCCTCGACGGCAATGCCCTCTACCTCCTCGAGGTGGGCGGCGGCGGATGGTACCTGCTCGTCGTGGACCCCCAGACCGGCAAAGACGTAGCTGACGTTCTGGTCTGCAGTAGCTCAAGCTGTGACGGCTTCGACGGGATCAGCGGCGTTTCCCCAGCCGGTCAGTAGCGGCGGTGGTAGAGGCA
>VBID01000035.1 GCA_005880615.1 Chloroflexota bacterium | reverse complement strand
GGGCCGCCTGGAGCACCACGAAGGCGTTGGGGATCGCCACCGCCGCGCCGGCGAGGGCCAGTCCCCCGAGCACCAGCAGGGCGCGGCGCCGGTTCGTGGCCGCGGTGCTGATGACCACGAAGAGGGCGATGGGCTCGACCAGGTAGGCGCGGTACAGGCCGAGCGCCTTCACCGGGTGAGGCGCCACCAGGATCGAGATCGCGCCCGCCACCAGGAAGAGAATCGCGGGGATGGTGAACGGGCTTTTCCATTCGACCCGTGTCCGCTGCCGCCAGGTCTCGATGGCGAACATGATGCCCGTGAGCAGGATGGCGATCTCGAGCACGGTGGTGGGATAGAACCCGAAGTGAAACCGCTTGACGTAAGCCGGCGTCAGCGCACAGGTAATAGCGACCAAGACGAGACTGAACCGGTACGGACCAACGGTGATCTCATTGGTCCGCGCAGGAGATAATCCCAGAGTCAAGTTTGACATATATTAGTCCGGATTCTTTGGCCATTCGAAACGCCGATTCTCCCTCCCCCTTGCGGGGAGGGTCGGGGAGGGGGTCTCGCACCTCCGTCGTGCTGGGAGCGTCGATGAAGTGCGGCGCATGAGAGCCTGGTCGCGGCAGGGCTGGGTCCGGGCGACGGCGTCCCTCGTGGCGGGGGTCGCGATCCTGGTGGTCCTGGTCGCCTTCGTCCATCCCGACGAGATCGCGCGGTCGCTGCGGGGAGCTTCGCTCGGGTGGATTGGCGCGTCGCTCCTCGGCCTGTGCGCCTTCTTCCTGGTGCGCGGCTGGCGCTGGCAGATCATCCTCCATCCATCGGCGCCCCAGGTGAGCATCGCGGACGCCACGGCGGTGACCACCATCGGGTGGGCCATCAATTCGGTGTCACCCTTCAAGCTGGGCGACGTGGTGCGGGCGGCGAGCATGGCCCAACGCGCCCGCATCGGGGTCGGCGCCTCCGCCGCGACCGTCGTCCTCGAGCGCACCCTGGACGTGCTGGCGCTGCTGGTCCTCGCCATCGTGGCGGCGGCCGTGTCGGGAAGCCGCGGCGGTGGTTCGTGGGGCCGGCTGATCATCCTTTCGCTCCTGGCAGCCGGCGTGGCCGCGGTTGGTTACTGGCTGGTCCACGACGAGGCACGCACGGTAAGACTGGTGTCGGCCCTGGCGCAGCCGCTCCCGGCGAAAGCGCGCCAGTGGTTGATCGAGCTGGTGCCCTCCGTGTTGCTTGGCTTTCATCTGCTGCGCTCGCGCTGGCAGCTGCTGGCGGCGATTCTCCTCAGCGTAGGGCAATGGGCGCTGTCAGCCTTCACGCTCTTCGCACTTTTCCGCGCCGTTAGCCCGCAGCTCTCGACCAGCACCTTGCTGCTGGCCCTCATCCTCTTCACCATTACTCAGGCCATCAGCGTGACGCCTGGCGGGCTGGGCACCTATGAGTTCCTGTTCGTCCTGACGCTTGGCGCCTTCGGCGCTTCGCCGCCCGCGCTCTTGACGGCGATTGCCGTCCTCACCCACGTGGTGGGTACCGCCTTCTTCCTCCTCTGTGGGGCCCTGGGCGTGCTCTGGTTGCGATTCGTCCAGCCACCAGAAGGCTCGGTGCCCGCGCGCCCGGCCGAAGCCGCGCAGTGAAGTCGATTCACGTTGTCGTCCTTACTGTGCCTGCTCTCTTCAGTGCGCGGCCCCGAGACCCCCTCCCCTAACCCCTCCCCGCAAGGGGGAGGGGGATTTGGGCGATCGGCCCCCGGCTCTTCCCCGCAAGCACAAGGGGGAGGGGGGATTTGGGCCATCGGCTGAATCTAAGACCACGGTAAGTCCAAACCGTCTCGTAGACTGATCATTCTGCCAGGTGAACGTTCCACATTTTCGATATCGGCCGCCTGCAACCACCAGTCAGCTGCTGTTGAGGTCGCGTCGCGGCCAGCGATTGGTGGCCGAGCTGCCCATCACCACGATGGTGCTGGTGATCCTGGGGTTCGTCATCTCCGGATCGCTAGGCGCGTTCGCCTATTTCCTGCCCGCGTTCATGACGGCTTTTGGGGCCACTGGACAAAAATCAGATATCCCGGTGGCATCGGCGACCATCGTGGCCGCTACGCCGACGCCGGCGGCCGACGCCCCGTTCACCGTCCTGCTGCTTGGCTCCGACGACGACCAGAAGTTTGACCCCGACCACGTGCTAACCCAGTCGATGATCCTGGTCCGGGTGGAGCCGGCAGCCAAGCACGTGACCATGCTGTCCATCCCGCGCGACCTCTGGGTGCCACTCTCCACCGGCGGCTCGGCCAAGATCGACGCGGCCTACGCGTACGGCGGGCCCAAGGCGGCCATCGCCACCGTCGAACGCGACTTCCACGTGCACATCGACGAGTACGTCTGGATCGGGCTGCGCGGACTGACCCGCATGATCGATCTGCTGGGGGGCGTCGACGTGGTGACCAGCAACCCGGTCCTCGATGATTTTTATCCGAACGATGTGGATAGCCGGTACCCATACGGGATCAAGCGGGTGGCGGTGCTCCCCGGCCCGCAGCACCTCAACGGCAAAATGGCGCTCGAGTATGTGCGCTCGAGGCACTCGGACCTGCGGGGAGACTTTGGCCGGTCGTTCCGGCAACAGCAGGTGCTGCTCGCGCTCCGAGCCAAGACCAAGTATCTGAGCCCGGCCGACCTGCCCGACCTGGCCACCGTCCTGAACGGCGAGTTCAAAACCAGCATGGAGTTGGACCGGATCCGGCACCTGCTGCCGGTGGCCCGCCAGGTGGCCCCGGAGGCCGTGACCCAAATCGTCCTGGTGGGCGGGTACACCTCCTCGGAACAGATCGATGGGCAGTACGCCCTGGTGCCGATCTGGGCCCGCATCCTCCCGCTGGTGCACCAGTCGTTCCCATGATGCGTCGCGGCCTCACCCTCACCCTGATCGTGCTCCTGGCGATGGTGGCCTTCGGCGTCGGCGTCTACGCCCGGCTGGCGTCCTTCAAGACCCGGGGGGTGGTCGCCGCCTCACCCAACGCGCCGCTCCGAGTTTCACCCAAGTTCCGGCTGCCCGGCACCATGTTCCTGGCCCAGGGAGGATCGATCTACCGGCTCCAGGGCGGGCTCTTCCGGCAGATTGCGACCGGCAACTGGACGCAGCCCGTACTCAGCCCCGACCACAGCCAGCTGGTGGCCGTCGCGCGCTTCGCCGACGAATCCGACCTGTACCTGCTCGATCTCAATGGGAACATCATCAGGCAGCTCACCCACAACGCCAGCCGGGTGGTGGACTTCAACCACTGGAGCTTCTATCCGCGGTTCAGCCCCGACGGGCAGACCCTGTTCTATTCCTGGGACCCGAAGAACCAGGACAACCTGTATCGGGTCGACCTGGTCGTGTATGCCATGCCACTGGCCGGGCCGCAGAGCCGCGCCCGGGCATGGACCGAGCCCTACTTCTGGACAGGCGGGGACGTCCAGCCCGTGCCGCTGCGCTCGGGAAGCCTCCTCTATACCAAGTTCGACATCAGCGATCAAACCAACCAGCCCTACTCGCGCATCTGGCTCACCACCAGAGCGGGCGCTGTGGGAAAGGCCCTGACCCTTCCGCGGGACAACTGCGCGCAACCGGCCCTGTCACCCGACGAAACCATGCTGGCCATGATCTGTACCGCCGGCGGCCAGACCGGCCAGCTGGTGGTGGCGCCCTTCAACGGGACGACCCTGGGGCCGCTGCGCCACCTGATTGACGGGCAGCTGTGCGCCGCCCCCGCCTGGTCACCGGACGGCACCGGCCTGGCCTACTTCGCGGCCACCGGAGCCAGCGGACACTTTCAGCTCTTCTACCTGGCGGTGCCGCCGGCCCCGTCACCCAGCCCGTCCGCCTCCACGGCAGCGTCGACCTCGCCGAAGGCGAGTGCCACGCCCAGCGCGCGGCCCACCCCGAGCCCAGCTCCGCTGGTTCCGATCCAGGTCTCCTACGACCTGGACTTCGACGCCACCGCCGCGCCGGCCTGGTCCGCCGGCTAAGCCCGGATCCACCGATCGGACGATGCAGATTGGGATGCGGGGCGAGATGAGCGGAAGGAGGCGACGAGCACGCGAAGGCGCGCACCCGTCGATGCGTAACTGAGCGCGCGCAGGAGACGACACACCGATCGCTCGTCCCGCGCCCAAGATGCAAGTTCGACTCGGTGATCCGGGCTAAGTCTTCATCGGCGTCTCACCCATCTCCCGTGCAGGGTTCACCTGCCCGGCGGCACAATAGGTGGAGACGAAGTTCAACCGGGGAGGTTGCGGCGAATGTCCTTCCGACCGTTCGGCCAACCGTACATGGATCCCTATATGGGTGGCTGGTGGTGGCTGGGAGCGCTGTTCCAGCTGGTGTTCCTGGTGATCGTGGTGGTCGGGCTCATCTTCCTGGCGCGCATGATCGTGCGCGGCTGGCAGCCATCGACCCCCGCCGGGTCGCAACGATCGAAGGCCCTGGAGGAACTGGATCTTCGCTACGCCCGGGGCGAAATCGACCGCACCGACTATTTCGAACGGCGGACTGACCTGGTGGGCGGTTCACCTCCAGGGCAAACGGCGCCGCCGCCAGCAGCGAAGCCCTAAGCCCTATCTATCTCTTCCGATTCTCCTCCCCCCTTGCGGGGGAGGGTAGGGTGGGGGGTCTCGTCGCGTGTCTTCCTCCCCCTCAGCTCAGGGGAGGGGACAAAAGAACTTAGGCGCTCTTGCGCTTTCGCCGAGCAGCCGGCTTCAGCTTGGTCGCCTTGCTCCGCTCTTTGCGCGCCCGCTCGACGCTGGCCCGCAGGGCAGCCATCAGGTCGGCGACCGCCGGGCTGGTGGGACTCGGTTCGGCGGGCCTGGCGGAGGCTGCCCGGCCCTGGATGAGGGCCAGCACCTGCTCCCGGTACTCATCGCGATAACGCTCCGGCTCGAACGGACCGGTCAGCGTGTTGACCAACAGCGCCGCCATCTCCTTTTCTTTGGCCGTCAGGTCGGGGTGCACCGGCGGTTCCAGCTCCGCCCGGGGCACAATCTCGTCGGCGAACAGCATGGTGGTCAGCAAAAGGAGGTTGCCCTGCGGGCGGAGGGCGGCCAGATGCCGCTTGCGGCGGAGCACGATCCAACCCAGCGCCATGCGCTTGGTCCGTTGCATGGCCTGCACCAGCAACCCAAACGACCTGGCGTGATCCCGGCCGGGCACGGCGTAGTAGCTGGCCTCGAAGTAGAGCGGGTCAACGGCGTCAACCTCCACGAACTGTTCGATGTCGATGGTACGGGTGCGCTCCGGCTCGAGGGCCTCCAGCTCCGCCCGGTCGACCGCGACGTACCGGTTGGGCGCCACCTCGAAGCCGCGAACCACCTCCTCGGCCGAGACCGTCGACCCCGCCGGGAGAGTCGACGCCGACGGCCGGCGGGTGCCGGCTTCCGCCGGCGGTTCCGTCACCAGCGGCCAGACCACCTGCTCGACACTGGCGCCCCGAGCCGACGGCTCCTCCGGGAGCGGGGACCGCACGCGTTGGTGGTGCAGGCGCTGGCCGGTGAGCCGGTCTAGCTCGTGAAACCGGACGTCCTTGCGGCGGACGGCCGGGTAGAGGCGCACCGGAACGCTGACCAGGCCGAAGCTAATCGTTCCCGTCCAGATTGCCTGGGCCATACCTATAACTATGTCCTACTGCAGGTCGAACTCGTTGCCTTCAACGTCGAACATGTTGACCCAGTACTCGCCCTGCTCTTCCACGACCCGGCCCTGCCGGGCGCCCAGCCCCACAAGGCGCTCGATCTCGGCCGCGATCCGCCGCTTGCGTTCTGCCATCGGCGTGGCGTGGCCGCCCCCGACGTTCAGGTCCAGGTGGACACGGTTCTTGACGGCCTTGCCCTCGGGGACCCTCTGGAAGAAAATGCGGGGCTTGGTGCCCTCCGGGTCGACGATGGCGCTGGCCGAGTCCCACCGGTCGCGGGGCACCCCCTGCGCTTCCAGAAAGTTGTCCCACGAGGCGAAGCCGGGGGGCGGCTCCTGCACCTGGTAGCCGAGGGCCGCCGCCCAGAACCGAGCCAGCCGGTCCGGGTTGGCGCAATCGAAGACGATCTGGATCGCCGTGGCCATCCTTCGACCCTCCCGGACGGCAAGCGTAGCGCAAGTTCGCCCGTCGATGGCCGGTTACAGCCACGTCGATGCGCACCCTCGCGGTCCGCGGGCTGCGCTGGGCGGGGCTGCTCGCGGTGCTGGCAACCGGCGCCGCCTGCGGCTGGCCAATCGCGGCCTGGGCTGATGCCGCTCCCCCCTGGCAGCCCGGCGACGCCATCGGCGAGCCGACCGGCGCCGTCGCCCATGTCGCCATCACCCACGAGGATCTGGCCTTTGACCTGCGAGCGCTAGCCGATGCCAACCCGGTGCAGGTCCGGGCAACGTACCAGCTTCGAAACGATGCGGTCCTGACTTCCGCGTCGCTGGTATTCCTGGCGGACCATGCCCTGACCGGCAGCTCGACGTTCGCCGTGACGTTTGACGAGGCCCCGGTGGCAGCCACGCCGACGACGTTGACCCAGCTGCCGAACGCCTGGAAGCCCCCGACGTCGACGCCGTCTCTCATCCAGGACACCCCGATTCCCTACGAAACCAAGCCTGGAACCGCCTTTCAGTTCGTGGCCAACATTCCGCCTGGGCCGCACCGGCTGTCGGTGGCGTACACGGTCATGCCGGGACGCTATTCCTGGGCTGGAAAGACCGCCATCTGGCAAGTCGCCTACGTGCTGGCCCCAGCAAGGCAGTGGGCCAGTTTCGGCGATCTCTCCGTGCGCGTCCAGCTCCCGCCTGGATGGCGGGCTCGAGCCCTTCCCGACCTCACCCGAAACGGCAACGTCCTGGAGGGCCAGTTCTCCAGCTTGCCGGCCGACGGCCTGGTCATGTCCGCCTCGTTTCCTGTCGACGCGCACGTGATGTCGATCCCAGAATGGATGGCGCCCCTGTGGCCCCTCTTCTTCGGCCTTCTGTTGATTACGGTGGTGGGGGCGGCCGCCGTGCCGCGCCTCACCAAGCAGCGGTGGGTGTTCATCCTGTCCGGGGTAATGTGGGCAGTCCCCGCCGTGGGGCTGTGGATGTCCAGGGCATTTGCTTCCCCGCCGGAGACGCAGTACGGCGCTGGAAAGTGCGGCGCCTTCATGATCGGCTGCGCACTGTTTCCCGGCGCGCTCCTGATCGCGGTTATCGCGGCGGGGGTCGGTGTCCTTGCCGTGGTAATCCCCCTGTTCGTGGCCGCGGCGGTCTGGGCCCGTTTGCGCCGGCCGGCAGGGCCTCCCGCAACACGAGGCTAACTGGTGAACGCGGTCGTGGCTCCCCGCCGCTCGTCCGGTTAAGAGGCCTTCTGCCTCCGCGCGGATTTCTCGGCATACATGGCCTCATCCGCTCGCTGCATCAGGTCATCGAATGACGTCGGATGATCGGGGTCATACACCCCAATCCCCACACTCAGCGACAGCTGGTAGGGCCGGTCCCCCGTGAGGTTCATCGCCAGGAGACTCGCCCGGAGCCGCTCGGTGCTGGTCCGGGCCCCATCGGCGGCGCCCTGGGTCAACAGCACGCAAAACTCATCGCCGCCCACCCTCCCGATCACGTCCGATTTGCGAAAGGTCTGCACCAGAACCGTGGCCACGTCGGACAGGGCGCCATCCCCCACCTGGTGGCCGTATGTGTCGTTGATGGACTTGAAGCGATCGACATCGATGAACAGGAGCCGGAGCTGCAGGTGGTTCCGATTGGCGATATCGAAATGATGCTGGCAGAGGAGCGAAAATCCACGCCGGTTGGCGAGCCCGGTCAGGTCGTCAATGATCGCCAGCTGGCGGACCTGCTCCAGCAAGCGGTTGCGCTCGATCGCGTACCGAATGGAGCGACCGAGCATCTCGCCGTCCAGCTTTCGCTTGCTCAGGAAGTCCTGGGCGCCCTCGTTGACGGCGCTGACCGCCAGCGTCTCGTCCTCGTTTCCGGTCAGGACAATGATCGGGAGGTGTGGCGCGCCGATGTGGGCTCGGCGATACGTGTCAAGACCAAACGCGTCCGGCAGCGACAGGTCGAGAAGCACGATGTCGACGTCGGCGGCCGCCACCCGCTCCAGGCCGGCCGCCAATGTCTCGGCCACCGCCAGGGTAAAGTCCACTCCCTTCGTTTCTCGGAGGGCCTCGCTGATGAGCCGCGCATCGCCGGGGTTATCTTCAACCAGCAGCACCCGGACCGGAACCCCCGCCATCCCTACCTCTAGTTTGGTGGCAGCTTGACGATGGCCAGCCAGAAGTCCTCGATCGACTTCACCACGGTAAGGAACTGGTCGATATCGACCGGCTTGTTGATGTAGCAATTCGCGTGCAGGTTATAGGCCTTGACAATGTCGGCCTCGGCGTGCGACGTCGTCAGCACTACGACCGGGATCCGTCTCAAGTCGGGATCTCCCTTGATCTCGGCAAGCACCTCGCGGCCGTCCTTGCGGGGCAGATTGAGGTCGAGGAGGATCAGGTGCGGGCGCACCGCGTCGACGTATTTGCCTTGCCGCCGCAGAAAGGCGATCGCCTCGACGCCGTCTTCGGCGACGTACAGCTCATTCTTGAACTTCGCTTCCCGAAGGGCTTCACGCGTCAATCGGACGTCTCCCGGGTTGTCCTCCACCAGGAGAATGTCGACCACGTCTGCCATCGCCCTCATCGCTTCACTCGACCTCCTGCCGCCTACGGCCCTCGACTTCCATTCCTGCGCCGACCAGGGTCGAGGATTGGGCGCTACTAGCGGGCGCTCGCCTAGGTAATGAGCCGATATCAGTCCTATCGCGGCTCGACCCAGAACCCTCCGTGACAGGCCGGTAACAGTCCGCCCCAGGCGGCTTCCGAAACGCCCGCGGCCGGGGTGGGTCGGGCCGGGAACGCATCACCCGCATGGGCGCCTGGGCTCGAATCCAGGAGCGGACGCGTTACGGGTTCGACGGCCCCCCTGCATCCGCTGATGGAGGTGGCGGGGAAGGCTCGCCCTAGCTTGTAGGCCGGGACGGCGAGCTAGCCATCGAGGGCGGAGGCAAGACGAGATAGCTCAGCAGGAGGCCGACAATCCCGGCAACGACAATCGTCCCCAGCCAGAGGTGGATGGACCAGCCGATGCCGCCGGTGAGCTGAAGCGCCAGCATGTAGCAGCTGTAGAAAATGACCGGCACGGCGAAGGCAAAGAGCCGCACGGAGGCCGGTCGCTCGACGGCAGGCCGGAGCCGCCAGAGCACCAGGTCCCCCAGCAGGCCCGCCACGATCGCCGCCGGGATGAGCCGGTACTGATCCCCCAACACGCTCATGAGTGCCGCATTGAGGGTCAGGATCAGAGTGAGGCTGCCGACCGGCAGCGTTGCCCCGCGCAAGCCGAGCAGCACGATACCGATGAGGAGTGCCGCCTGCAGAATGATGCTGGCGGCCCCCAGCGCCTGGCGGACGAATGGCACGCTGCTGTAGGGTGGGTAGCCCCCTGCCGCGTACAGAATGAAGCGCCCGTCGGGCGACCAGCGGGGTGTCCAGGAGTCCAGCAGGAGGCTGCTCGTGCGCAAGGCGTTGGTCGGCCGGCTTCCATCGGCGTTGGCCACGTAAATCTGCGCTTGGCCGTCGTCCCGGTTTGAGTTGAAGGTGAGCCGCCCGCCGTCGGGCGACCACGCGGGGAGCCAATCATCGCCGGTCGAGCTCATCAGCCGCCGCTGGCCTCTCCCGGTGCTGTCCATGGTGTAAATCTGTAGCCGGCCGCCCCGCGATGAGGCGAAGGCAATCGTGTCGCCGCGGGGCGACCAGGCGCCGCCCCAGTTGTCGCCCACGTTCGTGAGCCGAGTCTGCCCGCTTCCATCGGCATTCATCACAAACACCTGAGGCCGCCCCGTTCGATCTGAGTGGAAGAGGAGCCGGGTTCCGTCCGGCGACCAGCTGTCCAGAATGTCGTTTCCGCCGCCGTCGGTCAGCACCCGCGGGTCGCCACCCGTCGCATCAATGACCGCGATGGTCCACTTGCTGGTGTCCCGTCGCGTCAGAGAGAACGCGATCGTCTGGCCGTCCGGGGACCAGAGTGGACTCAGGTACCAGGCAGGCGACCGGGTCAGCGCCGTGGCCCCCGAGCCATCGGCGTTCATCCGATAGATTTCCCCCATGGGGTTGCGCCCCGAAACCACGTCCAATCGGACGAAGCCGATCGCGCGCCCGTCCGGGGACCACGACGGGGATCCATCCGAGTGTCCACTGCTGATGGTCAAGCGGGTCTGGTCCGCGCCGTCGGCCTTCATGAAAAACAACTCGGCATGCGTCTGCGGCGCTACCGGAGCTCGCCCGGCCCACGTTACGCCCAGGGGGTGGACGAACTGGGTGAAGGCAGTCAAGATCGACAGGAGCAGGGCGAGGGAGAGCACCGCCGGTATCTTCCCCACCCATCGCTGCGAGGTGCGCTCCGGATTCCGCCAGGCGGCGCGGAGCGGCCCTGCCACGATCAGGACGCCGGCCGATGCGAGCACGAGATGGGTCGGACTCAGTAAGGCGTCGACGCTGAATTCCACGCCGAAGATGACATGCCAGATCAAGTCGGCGACACCGCCGACCGTGAACAGGCCGACCCCTATCAGGGAAAGGCCATATCCAGGCGGCAAGGTTTCGGGCCAGGCGCTGCCCCGCGACCGCCGCCGAATCGCATTGGCCCCCAGAAAGATTCCGACGACCGCCATGGCGGAGTAGAGCAGCGCATGCCACGGCGTGAAGAACGTGTTGTCGGTCCGACCGTGGGCGTGGGCCCAGAGATCAACGTAGAAGCCACCCAGCAGGAGGCTCGACAGCCCGGCCATGGCCCAGTCGAACCGGGTGTTTCCGGTTGGCAGGATAGGTCGTCGTTCTTGAGCAGCCGCCTCGTTACTCGACGCCAGGGTGGCCGTTTCCCTCTCTCCGTGCTCCGCCATCATGCCATAGGTGCCGCTGGACGCAGACCTATCTCCTGGCCACGAAGGCGACCATGCCATCGTTTGCGGTGGCCGGCCGGCCGGTGTAGCCACCTTCCACGGCAAGGTCATGAAAGCCGGCTTGGTCGAGCAGCAGCAGGATCTCCTGGGCGAAGTAGAGGTTCTCCTTCAGTCGGTAGCTCTCCTCTTTCACGACCTGACCGCCATGCCATAAACGAGCACGCATTTCCAGGGTCTTGCGCTGCGCCAGCGGATCGAACTCCGCAAGCCGGCTCACGAGTTCGAGCTCGTCACCGTCGGCCGCTCGGCGCCGGTCACCCTCGGTCGGCCATTCATGCGGGGTGCCGACCCGGCGTCCCGGGAGCCAGTGGGACCATCCCTTCTCGTCTCGATCCGCATACGGAAGGTGATGGTTGGCGATCAGGAGCGCGCCGCCGGGCTCGAGGTGCCGGTAGGCACGTCGCAACCCCTCTCGATCGTGGTCACGGCGGCCACCGATGCCAAACGCACCACACATGTAGATCGTCCGATACCTCCGCGGGAGGTCGAGCTGGTGCATCGGCTGCACCGTGAGTCGGGGCGTGAAACCGTGCTTCGCCGCCTGCGCCTGGGCCGCGGTGATCATGTCGGCCGAGATGTCGGAACCATCGACGTCGAGGCCGTCGGCGAGCAGCGGCACCAGGATCCGCCCCGTTCCGCACCCAAGGTCGAGCGCCGGCTCCCCGAACCTGCGGATTGCCGCTCGGAAGTAGGCCAGCTCCTCCGGGTCGGCGACGTTGAACTCGGCCCACCAGCGCGCGATCAGGCCGTAATGCCAGGTCCCGGACTCGGCAATCACCGCCGCAGGATACTCCCCATCACGCCCTCGCCTCGGGCCCGTCAACCTCATCCTCAGACCCGTCGTTTCTCCAATACAATGACCAGCTGGAGGAGTCGATTGCAGGGGCGCGTCAGTTGATCACGCCTAACACCGAGGGGAGGATGGCCGCTTGCCCATGGCGCGATTTCTGACCAAGGAACTCGGCAAAGGGACATGGCCTGACTTCGTGCGAATTATGGAGAAGCACAATGGCGTATGGGGTGGCTGCTGGTGCGTCGCCTTCCACCTCAAGGCCGGTGAATCGAACAGCGAGACCAGGCCGCACCGGGCGTACAAGGAGAGACTTGTTCGAGCAAACAAGTCCCACGCGGCCCTCGTCTACGACGGCGCGGACGTCGTTGGGTGGTGTCAATTCGGACCCCCGGCCGAGCTCCCGGGCCGAATGGGACGGCTCGGCAAGTTGGGTGCGGCTTCGCCCGACTGGAGGATCACGTGCTTCTTCGTCGACCGCGACAGGAGGAAAGAGGGAGTCGCGGAAGCCGCGTTGGCAGGCGCGCTTGGCCTAATCGCAGCTAGAGGCGGCGGGACGGTCGATGGCTATCCCATCGCCACCCGGGGGAAACCGTACTCGAGTTCATTCTTGTTCGGTGGCACTGAATCGATGTTCGCTGAGCTCGGATTTCGTCGGCTCGGTTCTCTCGGTACCAGTAAGTTGGTTATGCGAAGAGTGGTTCGCAGTAGGGCTACTGCATCGCGCAAGCCCTGAGAGCTTGAGCGTTGGCTGGGTCAACTGGTCGGGTTTGGCAACTTTGCTGGGCGACCTGAGCGAGCGGTTCGCCACTCTCTTGCGTCGTGTCCTCTGACGCAGTCACACCTGCGCCATTCGCACCCAACCAAACGTGACCCTGGGCATGTCGTTCGCCATGGCGTCGGGCCAGCGCCTCGCAATCTCGGCCCGTGCGGCGGGCGCCAGCCCCTCGAGCGTTTGCGCCGCTATGCCCAGACCCGACTCGCCCTCGGCGAGGTAGCCTTCGCCAGGCGACTCCCGCACGTCGAAGTAAAGGCTTCTGGGAGGCCGGCTGAATTTGTAGGACGGTAGGCCACCGGCAGCAGCTGGGGTGGCCCGTTCAGAATCCTCCCACACGTAGGCAAGCGACAGCTCCTGTTTCTCATCCCCAACGAGGCGGTCGTGAAGATAGCGTCTGACCTGTTCGTCGACGGCCAGGAGTGTCGGCGCCTCCACCCTCAGGTCGTCGTCATCCGCGGACCAGGCGGTGTATCCACCCTGACTCCGGTGGTCGATGACGACGCTGAAGCCGTCAGCCGCTTTGGAATGGGAAACGCGTTTCTGGCTTTGGCCTGCGCCGACCTGACCCGAGCGCTTTCTTTGGCGTGCCCAATCCCAAATCGCTGTGGCCGCTGCCGCTCCCGCCAGGATCTTCAGTCCTGCATTGGGATGAAGGGAGTCGTACCAGAGGATCGCCGGAACTGGGACGGCGACCGCCACATGTCGCACCATTGGACGCAGATCGAGACCCGAGTCCAACATCCATTTCGATCTCAGATCGCTGAGCACCCAGCCAAACAGGAGGACCGCCATGAATGCGGCAACGAGCTGCTCGATCTCGCTGAAACTGCATGGCCCTCCCGCAACAAAGCACACGGAGTTCTCGGTGATGCGAAGGAGCATGCGACGTTCAGGTGTAACGAGAGAGCGACCCAGAGTCGCGGTCGGTCTCAGGGAAGTGGTGTCGACCTCCGTCGGAAGACCGGACCTACAGCTCCGGCGCTACGGAAGAGGGAGCTAACTAGGCGAGGCGCTCAACGATCATCGCCATGCCTTGCCCACCCCCGACGCACATGGTCTCCAGGCCGATCGTGCGGTTGTCGGTGGCCAGCCCGTTCAGCAGCGTGCACAGGATGCGCGCCCCGGTCATTCCGAAGGGATGCCCGAGCGCGATGGATCCGCCATGCGGGTTCAATTTATCGCTCAACGGGTCAAGGCCCAGCGCCCGCGCCGAGGGAATGACCTGGGCGGCGAACGCCTCATTGATCTCGACGGTATCGACGTCTTTGATGGTCATTCCGGCCCGCTTGAGCGCCTGACGCGAGGCTTCGATCGGGCCCAGCCCCATAAACTCCGGCTCCAGGGCCGACACCCCGGTGGCGACGATCCGCGCCAGTGGACGCAGGCCCAATTCCTTGGCCTTGAGGTCGGAGACGATGACCACCGCCGCGGCACCGTCATTCAGCGGACAAGCATTGCCGGCCGTTACCCGGCCGTTTTCACGGAAGGCCGGCTTCAAGGTCGCCAGCACTTCCATTGTGGTATTGGGCCGCGGACCGTCGTCTTTGGTCATCATCGTCCGGTCGGGGAGGGGCACCGGAATGATCTCCCGATCGAAGAAGCCGTCGTCGCGGGATCGGACCGCGAGCGTCTGGCTCTTCACGGCATACCGATCCATCTCCTCTCGCGTGATCCCTTCCCGCTCGGCCACGTTCTCCGCGGTCTCGCCCATGGCGATATAGATATCGGGATATTCCTCGGTATTGCCCGGGCGCAGGCGCGGGTTCTGGGCGTCCGGCATGTCCGCGAAACCGCGGACGAAACGGGAAACAGACTCGATCCCGACGGAGAGAAACGCCTCCCCCTCCCCTGCCCGAATGGCGTGGTAGGCCATTCGAGTGGTTTGCAGCGAGGACGAACAATACCGGTTGACCGTGGTGCCAGGGACATCCAGCCGGGCGAGGATGCTCACCACCCGCCCGATGTTGAACCCCTGCTCCCCCGCCGGGAGGCCGCAGCCGCACATGAGGTCGTCGATCGAGGTTCGGTCAAGCTGGGGGACTTTCTGCAGCACTTTATCGGTGACGTAGGCCGCCAGGTCATCGGGCCGCACGTCCCGAAGCGAGCCTTTGGAGGCGCGGCCAATCGGCGAGCGTCCATAGGCGACGATGACGGCTTCGGCCATATTAGAACGCTACCAGTCTGACAGGGCCGACGGCTGTCATCGCACTGAGCCCGGCAGATCGACACGGCTCCTTAAACGGCGCATTCCCCGAAGCCAGCGATCGTAATCCGAGGCCTTGCGGCGGAAGTACTCCGCCACCTCGGGATGGGGCAGGATGAGGAATTGTTCGTCGCGCATTGCCCTCACCACGGCGTTCGCGACGTCGTCGGGCTCCAGTGCGCCGCTCGCCAGGAAGCTGCGCTCGCCCTCTCGCGCCAGCATCGCGGTCCGGACGCCTTGCGGGCAGACAGCGGAAACCCGGATCCCACGATTGCCGTAGGCGATGGCCAGCCATTCGAAGAACGACAGGGCCGCGGCTTTGCTCGTGGCGTAGGGCGCAGCCAGGACATGGTTGAGGAGCGCGGCGGCGGAGACGGTGCCGACGATGTAGCCCTCGCCGCGGTCTAGCATGCCGGGGAGCACGGCGCGAGCCGCGTAGACATGAGCCATCACATGGACATCCCAGCTCCGCTGCCAGGCTTCGTCGGGAGCCTCCGGCCCTCCGCCCATCGCGATGCCGGCATTCGAGCAGTAGACGTCGATCCGACCATGCACATCGAGGGTCTTCCGGACGAGGGTCCGCACGGCCCGTTCCACCGCGACGTCGGTGACCACGGACATCCCCCCGACCTCAGCCGCGACGGCCTCTGCCGCCTGGCGGTCGATGTCAGCCACCACGATTGCCGCGGCGCCTTCGGCGGCGAAGCGCCGGCAGAGGGCACCCCCGATGCCGCCCCCACCGCCGGTCACCACCACGACGCGGTCCCGGATCTCCACCTCTATGGCAGCAGGCCCATGCCGGCCTCGATGAAGCCGATGATGGTAGTCGTCCGGCCCTCGTAGCTCGGGTCGGGTCGCTTCCCGCGACGATGCAGCATCAAGTTGTAGCCGAGAATGGCCGCGTACTTATAGAAGGTCAGGGCCAGCGTCCAGCGGAACTCGGCGGGATCGGCGCCGAACATCTCGCGCACGGCCTCCGGAGCCAGCCCAGGGGCCCCCCAGCCCCTCTCCTGGGCATCGCCCGCCCCCTGAAAGACCACGCAAAGGCAGCACAGATCGAGGAGAGGATGGCCGAGCTCCGCAATCTCCCAGTCCAGCACCGCCGTCACCCGCTGCCCGCGGAACAGCATGTTGCCGAAGTGGTAGTCGCCGTGGACGAGGACTGGTGACCGGTCGGATGGCATCCGGGCCGCCAGCCGCTCGGCCAGCGCCGGCGCAGCGCCTGTGAGCTCGCCGGGCGCCCGCTCCATCAGCCACGCCCAGCGGCTCAGCTCGGCACGCAGCGCGACCGCCGACTCGCCGCCCATGCCCGTGCGGTTGGACGGGACCGCCTGAAAGGCGCGCAGCACCAGGATGGCTGAGCCGGCGAGCTGCACCGGATCGGCCCCGGCGGCCACCGCCTCCTCGATCCGTTGGCCCTGCACTGCTTCCATCAGGACAAACGGCCTCCCGTCGACGACCGGCTCCGGCGACATGGCGAGGATGGCCGGCACGGGAAGCCCCTGGGCGTGGAGGGACTCCATGATCCGGCCCTGACGCGGGATGTCGGCCGGGCCGGCGATTCGCGCTCCCGGCGGCGGCAGGCGAAGGACGGCGCGACGACTGTCCAGCTCCACCCAGTAGGTGAAGCCCGAATGTCCCTCTGGAATCGGGCGGACGTCCAGCACCGGCTGCCGGACCGCGCTGGCCAGATCGGCTCGGATCAGCTCCTCGACGCCGGTCACGACATCGTCTCCAGGTGGGCCACGTCGCAGAGCGCCCCCGCCGCCGCCCGGCGACCTGCCTTCACGCGGACCACGCTGATGCTCGCACAGGCAGGAAAGAGCCGGAGAGTCCCCGGCGCCAGTTGCAGCACGTCACACAGGTAATTGAGGATGGCGATCCCGTGACCGACCATCACCACGCGGCCAGCCGGGTGCGTAGACACCGCCTCGCCGACCACGGCCCGCATCCGCTCGACGATCGTATCCGAGCCTTCCTGCACCGCGAGGCGGCCGCCAGTGAACTGGGCGCGGGCCTCGGCCAGCCGCGGGTCGATGCGCACGTCCTCGGCGAAAGAGTGGGCGGTCTCCAGGGCACGACGATGCGGGCTCGCGTAGACGGCGGTCACGCCAACCCCCCGGACGCGCTCCGCCAGGCGTCTCGCCTGCTCTCGACCCCGGGGGCTCAGGCCGGGATCGTCGAAGTCGTCGAGGGTCGCGTACACGTCGGCGTGCCGCACCAGCCAGACCTCGGTGACACCGTCCACCCCGATGAGGTATGCCTGCTCGATCGATCGCATGGCACGGCGGGCGTCGCCGCTGGAATCGGTCAACGGGGGGCCGTTGCTTGATCCGGCCGCTCGTGCTTGCGTAACTCCAGCCGGCCGATTTGATTTCGATGGACCTCGTCCGGGCCATCGACGATCCGGACGGTTCGGGCGTAGGCATAGGCCTGGGCGAGCGGGAAGTCGTCGGAGACACCCGCCGCGCCGTGTGCCTGGATCGCCCAGTCGAGCACGCGGCAGAGCATGTTGGGAGCGGCGACCTTGATCATCGCGATCTCGGCCCGGGCGACCTTATTCCCCACGGTGTCCATGCGATGGGCGGCATTGAGAGTCAGCAGACGCGCCTGGTCGATCAGGATCCGGGCCTCGGCGACGCGCTCCAACC
>VBID01000034.1 GCA_005880615.1 Chloroflexota bacterium | reverse complement strand
TGCGTGCCCAGGAGACGACCTCCACGCCAGGCACGCCGGGCATCCGCCAGTCCACGATGGCGACGTCGTAGGCGTAAAACTTCAGCTGTTCGATGGCGTCGTCCCCGCGGTCGACGGCATCTACCACGTAGCCCGCGTCCTGCAGGCCCTGGACGAGCACCTCGCGCAGCCCGCGGTCGTCCTCGGCGACCAGGATGCGCATGGGTTCGTCCTACGCTTTCTGGAGCAGCAGGCTGAACTCCATGGTGGCATTATCCTGGACGCTCACGAAGCCACCGATGCTGGGTGGCACCATGTTGAACTCACTGAATGGGAAGGTCAGCGAGCCCACTACCTGGATCTGCGATCCGGCCAGCTGCGCGTCCATCGGGATCGTCACGGACTTCGTCGTGCCATGGATGGTGAGGTCTCCGGTTGCAGAGACGTGGACCGTCTGCCCGGTGGTTGCGGTCGCCGGGAGCACGATCGGATTGGTCAGCTTGAAGGTGGCCGTCGGGTATCGATCGCTGTCCAGACCCATCTGGTGGACGCGCCGGTCCCGCATCGCCCGGTCGCTGGTCAGGGTGGACACGTCGACTGTGAAGGTCGCGGCCGTGACCGTGTACCCGTCGGCCGACTGCGCCAGGGGCGCTGGCGCTGGCCGAGGTCGCCGGCGACCCGCTGCTGGCCGGTTGGATGGTCAGCTGGCGGGGCGCGCTTCCTCCAAGGAGAAAGATGTAGGCGCCGGCCAAGGCGAGGGCCCCCAGCACCGCCAGGCCGCCCAGGCCCGCGATCAGGCGCGTCTTTGGTGGCATGCGTTCAGCTTGTCAGCCGCTTCCTGTCGATTTCATTACGCGCCTCTCATCCATCTGAGCCTGGCCCACGAGGAGCCAGCTCCAGACCCAGCCGACTATGAGGCCAACGTATGGAATCTCCCTCCCCCTTGCGGGCAGGTGTAGGGCTGGCGGTATTCCGCGAGGATGTGTACCTGGGTCTGCGACTTCATCGCCTGGCCGCGTCAACGATCCGGCAGGGGATATCTGCGTCCTCATCGACGCGATGGCTGGCGCAAATCCGGAGGTAGCCGTCGGCGACCGTCAGCGGGATGTCGGTGGCCAGTCGTCCCCGCAGGAGCAGCACTGGCGAGAGCTGCTGGCCACACGAGATCTTCTTGAGGTCTCTGGCCACATGGAGGTTGTCCGGCGCGAGAACCGGCAGGCGGCTCGCGCGTAGCAGGTCTTTGTCTTTGCGATGCACGAGCGGCGCCTTGCGCAGCCGGCGGACGGCGAGCTTGGCGGCCTGCGACGACATGAGTAGGTTCAGATAGTTTTCGGCTGCCGGATAGTGGTGGTCGTCCGGCTCGTCTTTCCAGTGCTGCGTGGCACCCACGTCGACAGGAGCGTACTCCACATGGACCGGCTCACGGTAGCGGGACCTTGATGTTGAACACCGGCAAGATGAAATACATCCCGGCGAGGATGATCGCCACGAAAATCAGCAAAGCCAGCATTGGGCGTGAGAACACTCTAGGTGACGGCGCCGCTCAGGCAGCTTCTGGTCAAGCGGTTCTCCATTGGCATGATGTCGTCGCCGCGTAGATCTTACCGCCAAAGGATTCCGCCTTCACTCGGACCCGTGCCAGGGAGGGTCCGGGTGGTAGGATTACACGCCTACCCCATTCCGGGCCGACAGCCCTGGCCCGACCTCCGGAGGACGCCATGACAGACGATGAGTTTCTGCACGCCTTCACGACCGCGACACTGGCCAATGAGCAATTCCATCACCGCGACCATCTTCGGATGACCTGGCTCATGCTTCGCCGACTCGGCCTGGAGGCAGGCACGGAAGCGATCGTGTCCGGGATCGAGCACTTCGCAAGTGCGCACGGGCATGGACCCAAATACCACGAGACGATGACGCGATTCTGGATCTGACTGGTCGACCACGCCATGCGGGCCCGACCTGAGATCAGCTCATTCGAGGATTTCCTGCGCGCCTTTCCAATAGTCCTCGACAAGACGCTGCCCTTCCGTCACTGGAGCCACCAGAGGCTGATGAGCCCCGCGGCGCGGGCTACCTGGGTCGATCCCGATCTCCTCGCGCTGCCCGCTGCCTAAGCCCGGATCCAGGCGAACCAGATCGGGATGCGGGGTGTGCTGAGCCGCAGGCCGCCGTGGTGGTCGTGCTGGTGATGATCCTGCTTGGAGCGGTGATCCGACATCAGTCAGGCGCGACCGCCGGAGCTCGGCTGGCTACCCCTGGCCGCCGCCGACCGCGCGGCCGGCCGGCTTAGCGGGCAGCCGCTCCTGCACCCAGGCCCGCAGAGCACCGGGGCCCAGGGCACCGGTGACCCGGTCCACCACCCGGCCATGATCGAACAGCATGAGGGTAGGTATCGCGCGGATGTTGTAGCGGGTGGACAGGGTGGGAGCCGTGTCGCTGTTCACCTTCACGACTTTCATCCGACCGCGCAGGTCCCGCCCGATTCGCTCGACGATCGGCGAAACGACCCGGCACGGCGCGCACCAGGGCGCCCAGAAGTCAACCAGCACCGGCAGGTCGCTCTGCTCAATAACGGTGGGGAAGTCCGCCTCGCTGCTTTCGGTGACCCAGGGGAGCGGCGCCCCACAGGCTCCGCAGTGCGGTGCCCCTTTGGCCGCCGGTCGCACCCGATTCTGCTTCCCGCAAACAGGGCACCGGATGAGCGCCGGTTCATCCATCCATTGATCATAAGTGCTTACTTGAGTAACGCCCTCCCCCCTTGCGGGGGAGGGTCAGGGTGGGGGGTCTCGGGTCCCCTGGCGGAACTGGTAACTTCACTCCGATGGAGCTGAAGGTCATCCCGATTGTCAAGCCCGAGGACGTGAACCTGATCCTCGGCCAGAGCCACTTCATCAAGACGGTGGAGGACCTGCACGAGGTCCTGGTGGGGACGGTGCCGGGGATCAAGTTCGGGCTCGCCTTCTGCGAATCATCTGGACCGGCCCTGGTCCGCTGGAGCGGCACCGATCCTGAGCTCACCGAGCTGGCCCGCAACACCATGCTGGAGGTTGGAGCCGGGCACGCCTTCTTGATCCTGCTGCGCAACGCCTTTCCGATTAATGTGCTGCCGGCCGTCCGCGCGGTGCCGGAGGTCTGCCAGATCTATTGCGCGACCGCCAACCCCGTCGAAGTGATCCTGGCCGAGACGGCGCAGGGCCGAGGCGTCCTGGGCGTGGTCGATGGGATGCGCACCAAGGGGATCGAAGACGATGCCGCGATCGCCGAGCGGAAGGCGCTCCTGCGCCGGTTTGGCTACAAGCTGGCCTGAAGGAGGTACGGGAGGTGCCGGCCAAGACTCGGGGGACACGCTCGTGGCAGGAACACCAGCAGTCGATCGCCGACTTGCTCCAGCGGCGGACCGGGGCGAACGTGGCCGCCTGGAAAGCCCGGATCCGGCGTCAGCACCTCGCTGACGAGGCCAGCCTGCGATCCTGGCTCGCCGAGCAGGCCGTGACCGGCTATTCGCAGCAGCTGCTGGTGATGGAGACGTTCGGCTATCCCGAATTCCTCCTGGCCAGCGCCGACCAGCTGATCGAGGGCCAGTATGCGGACCGGCCTGCCCTCCGCCTGATTCTCGACGTGATCGTGGCCCACCTGCCACGGCTGGGCAAGGTCACGTTGCAGGCACGCAAAGGATATGTCTCGCTGCTGACACCCCGGCGAACGTTTGCCACCGTCCAGCCCACCACCAAGCGGCGGGTCGATCTCGGACTTCGGCTGGCCAAGCCCAAGGCGGTGGGCCGGCTCGCCCGGGCTTCGAGCATGGGCAACAGCCAGGTCACCGCCCGCATCCCCCTGAGCGCGCCTGAGGAGGTTGATGACGAGGTCATCACCTGGCTTCGCCGCGCTTATGACGAGAACAGCTGACCGGTCAGACCGTTGAGGTGTCGCTCGCCTCGGTCCGCGCCGCGCGATGCAGTTCGAAGACCGGATGGCGCCGCCCGGCTCCCACCGGGTCGGTGAGGATCTCGCGGGCCCCCAGCAGCCCGATCAGCAAGGTGCCCAGCGGAATGCGCCGGATGTATGGCCCCAGGATCTCCTGAAAGAAGGTGGCTGCCTGTTCGGGCGTGAGCGCGATCGCCGTGACCGGCTCCTGGCGTCGACCCATCGTCAGGATCCCCTCGCCAGACGCGCGCAGGTTTCGCACCCAGTTGACCTCGCCATAGGGGCTTTGCACCCACCGGCGCCCACCGATTTCAACCACGGCTATCGGCGTGGTCCGGAGCTGGCCCGTTTTACGCCCCCGGACGCTGAGCAGGGCGTTGGGGCCGAGGGGGACGCCTACCCTCATGAGGCGGCGAACAATCGGGTTCAAAAGGGGAACGATGATCGGGGCGTGGTCGCGACCGCTGGCGGCGGACCCTCCCTGGGACATGGGTTGCGTCTGAGTGGCCATGCTCAACCTCCTGGCCTGTTCTGAATCATCTGATTGACCTGAGTCTATCATCTCCATCAATCAGTTGCTTGGGCCAAATATTCCGCTCTGCGAATATCCCTGTCCTTAGCGGGGAGCCACTCTGGTCAGGGTTGCGGGATGTCTCGCGTAGGCAGGGTCGGGGTGGGGGGTCTCCGGCGGCTCGGCTCTACGAGAGCATTAACTCAAGGTGGACCCGTCCGCCCGGACACACCCAGCATGCGCTCGAGCTGCCGAAAGGTCTGGTCAATCCGGTCGGCCTTCGACACGGTCGGCAGCATCATGCTGGTCAGGGCGGCGACGATGAGGGCGGCCACGTCGTCGGTGTCGAGATCGGGTCGGAGATGGCCCGCTTTGGCCGCCCTCCGCAGGAGCCCCCGCAGCGTCTTGTACCAAGCGTCGTTCGTCCCGCGCAGGATGCCGGCGATCGCCTGGTCGCGCGCCGAACGAAGGGCCAGCTCGCCCATGACTGCGCGCAGTTTGGGGTCGGTGCGGAGCAATTGCCGGACGGCGCGCAAGTGCGTGCGCAGCTGGTCCGCCGGCGAGCCGTGCGGCTCCAGCGTCGACCGGAATCGCCGCATGGCTTCGTCGACCACGCCGCGGATTAGCGCTTCCTTGGTCGGAAAGTAGTAGTGCAAGGTGGCGATGTTCAGGCCCACCTCGGCAGCCACCTCGCGCGTGCGGAGTCCCTCGAAGCCCCGTGCCGCAATCTGGTTGAACGCAGCCAGGACCAGCTCGTGCTGTCTGTCTTCCTTTGCGGCCGCCTCAAGCCGGGTCCTGGGGCTCATCTGAACTCAATTAAACACGCGACGGGTGGGTTCCGACTCGGTTCTTATGACTCCCTGTTGCGTCCTCTGTGGACGGAGGGTAAACTGCCGACGGAGTTGACTGGCTCGGCGAAGCCGGTCCAGGGAGGAGGTGGGAGGCCGGAAGTCAGCGGACGACTGAATCGCGCTCGAAGGGTTCGATCCGCGATCTAAACAGCAGGAGAGGGAAACACATGAGAAGGCTCTTGGTTCTAACCGCATCGGCACTCGTGGCTCTAACCACGTCGGTCGTGCTGAGCAGCGCCGACGTACCCAGGAACGTGACGATCATGGGGACCGAACACTTTGTTCCCAATGCGCTGATCAACGCCGATTTTCGCTTCTCCCCCGGCCCGCTTTCCGTAAAGAGTGGAGATACGGTGACCTGGCAGAACGCGACGACGGACGGGCACACGATCTCGATCGTGCCCAGCCAGCCGGCCACTGTTGGCGATGTGTTCATGTGCGGGGCGCCGGGAACCGTCTGCGCGCCGATCCTCCAGTGCCACTTCCCGGGTGGTTTTGGGAACGGTGGGCCGCCGCCAGCCATTAACCCGTTCTGCGGGAACGCGGCCAATGGCCAGCTAAGCGCGGTCGGAGACTCGTTCTTGATTCCGCCTCCGGGCATTGGACCTCCCAGCTTGCAGACAGTCACGGCCATCATCACAGCTCCGGCGGGAACTACGCTCCTCTACATGTGCGTCATCCACCCCTGGATGCAGGGAAGTATCGTCGTCCACTAGACGCCCGCACGCAGCCCAAGGACCCCGGCCGGCGCGGCCGGGGTTTTTCTTTTCCGGCGGGCCGTCCCATACTCGGGCTTGAAGTGCGCCGAATCCCGGTCGTCTTACCCAGCCCGAGTGACCCGCGCCTGCGCCTCGCGGTGGTGATCATCGCCCTCCAGGTGTTGGGCCAGGTTGGCCTGGGCTTCAAGCTTTCCATCGCCCAGATCCTGGTCTCGATCGGCGTCTGCGCTCTGGTCGAGATCGCGATCACCTACCGGCAGCAGCATGTGCTGGTATGGCCAGCCAGCGCCATCTTGACCGGCAACAGCACGGCCTTCATCCTGCGGGCCAACGGCACCCACCACGGGGATTGGTGGAGCCTCAACGGGATCGAGTTCTTTGTGCTGGCGTCGCTGGTCGGGATCCTGTCCAAGTACGTGATCCGGTGGGGAGGCCGCCACCTCTACAACCCGTCGAACCTGGGGTTGGTGCTCTGTTTCCTGATCATCGGCGCGACCCACGTCTTCCCCCAATATCTCTGGTGGGGGCCGATGAACCTGCCGGTGGCGCTGGCCCTGTTGGTGATCCTGGCGGGCGCCGTCTGGGTGCTGCGCCCGCTGCAGATGCTGCCCATGGTGGCGGCCTTCCTGGTGACCTTCGCCGTCCTGATCGCCGCCATCGCCGCCAGCGGCGGCTGCTTCCTGGCAACCTGGCACGCCGGACCCATCTGCGGATCCGCCTACTGGTTCAACATCTGCACCTCGCCGGAGCTGCTGGTGTTCACCTTCTTCATGATTTCGGACCCGCGGACGGCGCCGCAGCGGCCGCCGGCGCGAGTGATCTATGGGATCGCCATTGCAGTGCTGGCCGCCGCGCTGATTCTGCCCCAGCCGTCCGAGTACGGCATCAAGGTGGCGCTCCTGGCCAGCCTGACCGTGGTCTGTTCCTTCGTCTGGGTGCTGGACCGATTTGTGGCGAGGCCCGGGGTCGAGCCACCCAAGCCGCTGGCGACGCCCTCGCTGGTTTCCTTCTTCGCCGCCGTCGCCATCACCCTGGGGGTGCCCTCTGCCACTGTGACCCTAGCCAGCAATCAGCAGGTGGTGGACATCGATAGCGGCATCAACACGCCCGGCACGCCCATCCAGTAAGCCGCCGCAGGCTCGTGCGATGCTATCGGCGATGGCAACGTCCATATACCTGGAGTCGGGGTCGAAGCGAGTTTTTGCTTGCGCGCTGGAGTGGCCCGGCTGGTGCCGCAGCGGCAAGACCGAGGAGGAGGCGCTAGCGGCCTTAGCCACGTACGCATCCCGCTACGCGGTGGTGGCCCGCGAGGCCCGCCTCCAGTTCCCGAACGGGGCCGGCAGCAGCTTCGAGGTCATGGAGAGGATCAAGGGGAGCTTCGACACCGACTTCGGCGTCCCCGGCCGGGAGGCCGCGCCTGACCGAGATCCGCTGTCGCGGCAGGAAGCCGAGAACCTGGCCGGACTGCTGGCGGCCTCCTGGACGATATTCGACCGGGTGGTGGCCGCGGCCCCGCCGGCGTTGCGCAAGGGCCCCCGCGGCGGCGGTCGCGACCGCGACGCCATCCGCGATCACGTGATCGGCGCCGAATCCATGTACGCACGCAAGATGGGGATTCGGCCTCCCCAGACTGCCGTTCGGGAGGCGATGCTCGAAGCGGTGCGCAACGCCACCGGGACCCCGCTGGTCCCCGACAAGGGCTGGCCGGTGCGCTATGCCGTCCGGCGCGCCGCCTGGCACGAGCTAGACCACGCCTGGGAGATCGAGGACCGTAGCCGATGAAGTTGCTCATGTTCCGGCACCACGACGAACGGCGAATGGGCGTCGCGCCTGGAGACCCAGCCCAGGATGTCGTCGATCTGGCCGCGCTGTCCCGGGCCACCGGAGCCACATCGCTCCCGGCCGACCTGCTTGGCCTCATCGAGGCCGGCGACGCCGGGCTCGGCCTGGTGCGCGAGCTGCTCGCATTGCCGCCATCCACCGTCAGCCCGCATGTGCGAAAGCTGGCGGGCCTCGAGCTGCTTGCTCCGCTCGACCCGCCGCGGGGCGATGTGCTGGCCATCGGGCGCAACTACGGCAAGCACGCCAGCGAGAGCGCGCAGGCCTGGGGTGAGGAGGTCAAGCCGCCCACTGTCTTCAGTAAGGCCCAGACTTCCGTCACCGGGCCGTTCGACGATATCGTCATCGACCCGCGGATCAGCGACCAGATCGATTGGGAGGTGGAGCTGGGCGTCGTCATGGGGCGCACCGCACTGAACCTCGAGCCCGCCGACGCCATGCGGCACGTCTTCGGCTATACGGTCGTCAACGACATTTCGGCGCGTGACATCCAGAACGGCTGGGGTGGCCAGTACTTCAAAGGCAAGAGCCTGGACCGGTCGTCGCCCGTCGGACCCTGGATCGTGACCGCCAACGAGATCCCCGACCCGCAGCACCTGCGTCTCTCGCTGCGGGTCAACGGCGTCACCAAGCAGGATGGGAACACCGCCGACATGCTCTACCCGGTGGCCCAGGTGATCGCCTGGCTGTCGATTGGCATGACTCTGCGGCCGGGCACGCTGATCGCGACCGGCACGCCGGACGGCGTGGGGTTTGCCCGCACCCCACCGGAATTCCTCCGCCCCGGCGATGTGCTCGAGACCGAGGTGGAGGGCATCGGACTCATGCGCAATCGGATGGTGTCAGCGACCGTGCCCGCCGAACGCTGAACGCATCACTCTCTGAGCTCCACGCCGAGCACCCGAGCGGCAGCTGGAGAGCGCGACCAAGAAATGGGCGACCCGCAACCGCACGAGGGAGAGGCGTGCCTCTCCCTCCACCAGCAGGGGACGGACAGTCAGAGCCGAGAACCCCTCCCCGACCCTGCCCACGCGGGAAATCCCGCGACCCTGACAACAGTGGCTCCCCGCAAGCAAGGGGGAGGGAGACTACGTAATGGTCGGTGGCGTGACCGCCGTCCAGGTGGCGCCGCCGTCGGTCGAACGGACGATCATGTTGTAGCCCACCTGGGCCCAGATCACGCTCGGATTGATGTAATTCCAGTAACCGAGCGAGAAGTTGAGTCCATTGGCCAGCACCGGCCGCGGGGCGGTCCACGTCGTGCCGGCGTCGTAGGTTTCCCGCAACGTCGGCCCGTCGGCGGTGAGCCAGTGCCGGGCATCCAGGAAGAACACCTCGCCGTCGGGCACGGCGCCTGCGGTCTCGACCGCGTTGCCCCAGCTGAGCCCGCCGTCGTGACTCTGCAGCACGTAGCTACGGTTCACGCGCTGTAGAGTCGACTGGCCCGCCACAGGCGGCGCGGTCTTCGTCCCCTTCGGCATCACCGTGAGGGGGAGGACGCCGTCCTGGCTATTGAAGAAGAGCGGCGGAGCCAACCAGATGTCTGATGCCATCGGGTCCACCGGTGCCGGCAGGTCCTGGCGAGCCCACCTTCGCCCGCCGTCGTGGGTCGCATACAGGTTGTACTTCGCGGTCCCAACGAGAACCCGCTCGCCCGATGCGTTCACGACGTAGCCCAGCTCCTGGCTGCTCACGATCCAGCCGTTCTCCGAGTCACGGAAGGTCAGCTGCACGCCCTCGAGGTCCGCCTGAACGGTCGCGACGGTGGTCCAGTTCGCTCCGCCATCGAGTGTGTGCTGAACGCCGCGCGCGGTAGTGCTCAGTGGCTCGCCACTCAGCCGCCAGCCCTCTCGCGGCGTGAGGAAGAACGTCGGGTCGTTGATGTTCGCCCAGTCGACCGGCCGGTCGATGAGCTGCCAGTGGGCACCGCCATCGCTGGTTCGATAGACGTGCGGCACCACGTTGGAGGAGCCGGGCGCGCCGGGGATTTTTGTCGGCGGCAGGTTCGAGGGCACGTCCTCGACCAGCTCCCCGTTGAGGGCATTCCAGAAGTGAAGCGATCCGAAGCCGACGCCATCTGGGATGCGGAACTCCTCGTGCCAGGTCTTGCCACCGTCGGTCGTGCCCATCACCACGGTCGGGCCGTTGTGCTCCTTGAGCTGGCAGGCGATCCAGCCCACGTTGGCCGACAGGAACTGGTTGTCCACGATCGAGTAACCGGCGGCCGGCGGATGCAGACCGCCCAGGCCAAACGGCGTGTCGGCCGGCAAAGACATCTCGCCGCGGGCCACCCGCACCCCAACGACAGCGACCGCCACCATCAGCGCCGCCATCACCACCCCGACCGTCTGCATGGCCACCCGACCCCTACCATGGCGTGCGTCGTGCGGGGCCGATGGTTGGCGATCAGGATCGGGAATGACGCGGAGCGCACGAAGAGCCAGGTCGGGCCGGGGCTCCTGGTAGTCGGCGAGTACGTCGTCGCGGATTGCAGATCGAGGTGAACGGTTCATTTAGATCTTCTCCTCTTCAGGATCAATTTGGAGTCGGAGGCGGCCGACGGCCCGGTAGAGGCGGGCCTTGGCAGCCGCGGGGGAGACGCCGATCACGACCGCCACTTCATCAATGGGCAGGTCGAGCCAGTAGAAGAGATAGAGGAGTACACGGTCCCAGTAGGCGAGGCGGGCGATCGATTGCCGCAACTCCGAGGCACTGAGGGCGGTGTCGACATTCGCAGGCGGTCGCGGGAGATCACTCAGACGGAGCACCGACCACCACCGCCCTCGCTGGAGGGACCGGCACTCGTGGGCCACGATCGTGAGGTACCAGGCTCGGAATCCGCCCCGCTCGCCGCGGAACTGGGCGAACCGGCGCCAGGCCTTGAAAGTCGCCTCCTGGACCATATCTTCGGCCGCCTCCCGTTGGCGAAGGATGGCAAAGGCCAGGCGATAGGCGGGTTCGATCAGGGGCGTGATCAGCAGCTCGAAGGTGGCCCGGTCGTGTCTTCCCTGCCCCTTGCGGGGAGGGTAAGAGAGGGGGTCTGTCGCCAGGTCTCCGGCGGCAGCCTGGTCCTTCATGATCATGGAGCCCTTAACGGTACGACGCTCCAGCAGTCAGGCTAGTTGCAGACGCCTTCGTTCTTGCCCTCTGCGCGAGACTCTCCCTTCCCCTTGCGGGGAGCCACTGTTGTCAGGGTCGCGGGATTTCCCGCGTGGGCAGGGTCGGGGAGGTGTCTCGCTCTACCTAAGCCGCTCGTCCGTAGCGCAACAGGTGGGCAAACCAGTCCCAGTCATTGCGGTCGAGCAACGAGCTCAGCTTGCCGCAGAGGGCGTCGACTTCGCTCCAGTCGCAGGTGGCGGTCCCCAGAATCGTCTTGTGGCAGACGAGCCCATCGGTCTCGTCCGTCCATCGAAAAAGCACCACGGCTTGTAGCGGACGATACGGCGACCCCCACCGCGTGTCAAGCGAAGGGTCCCAACGCGTATGGGATTCCGGACAGATGCGGTACAAGATAAAGTGGTGTGCGGATGCGCGGAACGATTGGGCCGCCCACCATCACCATCAACTACGACCATGAGTTCCTGGTCTGCCAGGCAGACGGGAGCATGCTGCCTACCGACGACGTCGGCTTCTTCAGTCGCGATACCCGGCTGGTCTCGGCCTACCGGCTCACCCTAAATGGGCTGGCACCCATCCTGCTAGACGCCGCGGAGGTGGCCCACTTCTCGGCCCGACACGAGTTCATCACGCCGGCAATGCCCCTGGGCGGCGTGTCCGAGGTCTCGGCCGAACTGACCGACCTCGTGCTTCCGGAGCGGTCGGTTGGTCTGCGTCTGGATCGGACGATCCTGGAAGGCATTCACGAGGACTACGACCTGCTCAGCTTCGCCAAGACTCCCGTCCGGCTGGTGCTCGAGGTGGCGCTGGAGTCAGACTTCGCCGATGTGTTCGACGTGCGCACCCATCGCCTGGTCCGGCGCGGGGACCTGCAGACCCTGTGGCGTCCTTCATCCGGAGAGCTGCGCACCACCTATCGCAATGGCGACTTCCGGAGAGAGCTCGTCGTCCGCGTTGCGAAGGGAGACTCGCATCCGGGGTTCGCCAACGGGCGGCTGGTGTGGATCGTCACGCTGGCGCCCAAAGGTACCTGGCACGTCTGCCTCGAGTGGCGCCCGGTCATCGGCCGCCGGTTGGGGCGCGTGCTCGATTGCCACGCCATGCTTCGGAAGGAGGCCCGCCTAGGCCCCCGAGTGCTGCCCCGAGTCGAGCTGGAGAGCCCACACCCGACCCTGCCCGCCATTTGGCGCCAGTCGGTGGCGGACCTGGAAGCCCTCCGCATGACGGACTTCACCGTCCGCCGCAGCGTATACGTCCCGGCGGCCGGCATTCCCTGGTACGTCACCCTCTTCGGGCGCGACACCCTGGTGGTCGCCATGGAAAGCATCAGCGGGTTTCCGGAGTTCGCGTCCGGGGCGTTGGACCAGCTCGCCCGATTTCAGGCGAAGGACGACAACCCGGACCAGGACAAGGAGCCGGGCAAGATCCCGCACGAGGTGCGATTCGGCGAGCTGGCCAGCCTGAACCTGCTACCCTTCGCCCCCTACTACGGCACCCATGACGCCACGCCCTTGTACCTCATCGTGCTGTCTTACGCCTACCAGTGGACCGGCGAGACCGAGCTCCTCACGCGCTACCGGGCCAACGCCGAGGCGGCCCTGGCCTGGCTGCTGCAGCATGGCGACCGAGACGGCGACGGCTTCCAGGAGTACATCTCTCGGTCCCCGCGCGGCCTCTATAACCAGGGCTGGAAAGACTCCGGCGATGCCATCCAGCACGAGGACGGCAGCATCGCGCCAGTGCCGCTCGCGCTGTGCGAACTGCAGGGCTATGCCTTCGACGCCCTGTTGCGGATGTCGGAGATGTGCCACCTATGGGGCGAGGAGGAACGGTCTGGAGAGCTCCAGCGCCAGGCGCTGGCACTGTACGAGCGCTTCAACGAAACCTTTTGGTGGGAGAGCGAGGGCACCTACTACCTCGGCCTCGACGGCCACAAGCAGCCCATCCGCACCGTGGCGTCCAATGCCGGCCACTGCTTGGCCAGCGGCATCGTCCCGGCGGACCGGGCTCCGCGCGTGGTGGATCGCCTGATGCAGCCGGACATGTGGAGCGGGTGGGGGGTCCGCACGCTGTCCAGCGACCATCCGAGCTACAACCCGCACTCCTATCACCTCGGTTCCGTCTGGCCGCACGACAACGCCACCATCGCCGGCGGTTTCCGGCGAGCGGGCCGCCATGCCGAAGCGCAGCGCATCGCCGAGGGGATCTTCGCGGCCGCCGAGCGGTTTGAGTCGTACCGGCTGCCGGAGCTCTTCAGCGGGCTACCCCGAGAGCCCAGCGGCTTCCCGGTGCGCTACCTGGGCTCCAACGTGCCGCAGGCCTGGGCCGCGGCGTCGATCTTCCGGCTGGTGGCCATCCTGTGCGGGATCCACACCGTCGGCAACACGAAGAAGATCTACGTCAACCCGGACCTGCCAGAGTGGCTGCCCTCGCTCACCCTCCGCAACCTGCGGGCAGGCCGCGGCGCCCTGGACCTGCACCTGCAGCGAGACCATGTTGACGACGTGCGGCACAACACCACCGGGTTTGAGGTGGTGCAGGGGACCGTGCCGCGGCCCCCGCTCGCCCAACTGCCGCTGGCCCGGGCCGGCACGGCTTGACGGTGGCGCCCAGTCCGCTGATCCTCTGGGGTGCGCGCCTGATCGACGGACGAGGGGCGGTGCAGGACCGCGCAACGGTCGTCATCACCGGCAGCACGATCACCGACGTCGGCCCGGCTCAGCGCGATCGACCGCCTGGCGCCATCGACCTGACTGGCCGCACCATGCTTCCCGGGCTCGTCGATGCCCACGTCCACCTCTCCAGCCACATGGAGCGAAGCCCAGACTTCGGGCCTCGCGAGGTCCTCAACGGTGAGCCACCTCGCCCGCGTGAGCTCGGCTATTTCATCCTGGCGAAGGCCGCCCGTGCCCTCTTGGACGCCGGCATCACCACTGTCCGGGACGTGGGCAGTTACGACGACGAAGCCCTGGCCCTCCGCGAGGCCAATCGCCTCGGGTTGGTGGGAGGCCCTCGCGTGCTGAGCTGCGGGCGCATCGTTTCGGCGACGGCTCCGGGCGGGCGGATCTTCGGCACGATGTACCGGGAAGCCGACGGTCCGGACGAGATGCGCAAGGCCGTGCGCGAGCAGATCCGGCGGGGCGCCGACTTCATCAAGGTGATGGCCACCGGTGCCCGATCCGTGGTGGACGAGGATCCGGAACCGGCTCAACTCACCCAGCCGGAGCTGCACGCGGTCGTCGACGAGGCGCATCGGATGGGACTCCGGGTGGCGGCGCATGCCGAAGGGCTGGGGGGCACCCGCCTTGCCGTTGAAGAAGGCGTCGACACCATCGAGCACGGCCTCTCCCTGCATCGCGAACCCCGGCTACTGGATCGGATGGCCGAGCGCGGCATCGTCCTCGTGCCGACGCTCACCACATTCCACGACCTTGCCGAGCGATTCACCACCGACTTCGCGCCCAAGCTCGTGGAGCAGGCCAAGCGACAGCTCGAGGATGCCTACCGGACCCTGACGGCGGCCGCCCGCGCCGGCGTTATCTTGGCGATGGGTCACGACAGCGGGCCACCCGGGGACGACGCGGTCGAGCTGGTGCGGATGGTCGAGGGCGGCCTCAGCCCCCAAGCGGCCATCACGGCGGGGACGAGTGGGGCCGCACGGGCGCTCGGACTGGACGATGCGGGCGCGGTGACTCCTGGCAAGCGGGCCGATCTTTTGGTCGTCGATGGCAATCCCCTCGACAGCATCGGGATCCTGCGCGAGCGGTCTCGGATCTGGCTCGTGATCAAGGACGGACAGCCGAGCGGAGGGCGGGCGCTCGACGCCCGTGGTCTTCAGCCCGGATAACGCCCGAGATTTCCGCTCCTCCTCCCGGCCTTGTCTGCGTTCCCGATCCACGATTTTCTTAGTTGTGTCTGGCTGGCTTGTTCGCGTTGATCAGCAGCGCAATCAGCAGCGCGCCCACCGCTAGCAATCCGGCAGCCCAACCCGTGGCCACCGAGTAGCCATGGACGAGGCCCTGCGCGAGCACGCCGGGTGAACGCGAGTGGCCGGCCAGGTAGGCCGCAGTAGCGCTGGCGGCGACGGTGTTGAGCAGGGCGGTGCCCAGCGAACCGCCCACCTGGCTGGCCGTGTTCACGGTGGCGGCGGCCACGCCGGCCTGGCGCGGGTCGACACCCAGCGTCCCGATGCTGAAGGCCGGCACCATCACGCAGGCAACACCCATGCCGAGCAGGATCTCGGCAGGCAGGACGTGGGTGAGGTACCCGCTATTGACCTGGATCTGGGTGAGGACGAGCATGCCGGCCGCGGCGACGAGTGCCCCGGGAGCCATGATCGCGCGCGCCGGAACCCGCGGCATCAGCACACTGGCGATGCCCCAGGAGCCCGCTTGCGAGGCGAGCGTCAACGGCAGGAACGCGAGTCCGGCCTGCACGGGCGAGTAGTGGAGGACGACCTGCAGGTAATAGGTCAGGAACAGGAAGGCGCCGAACATGCCGGCGATGGTGCAGGCCACCGCCAGGTACGCGCCGCCACGATTGCGGTCGAGCACGATCCTTAGCGGCAGCAGCGGTGCCGCCGTGCGAGTCTCACGCACGATGAACAGGCCCAGGAGGACCGCGCTCGCCAGCAGCACGGCGATGACGCCGAACGAACCCCAACCCGCCGAGACGGCCTGGGTGCAGGCATAGACGAGGGCGACCAACCCGCCGGTGGCCAGGAGCACGCCCGGGATGTCGAAGCGTCGGGCGGTGGCCCCCCGGGTCCCAGCCAGGACCCGCCAGCCTCCAGCCGCAGCCACCAGGGCGATGGGGACGTTGACGTAGAGACACCACCGCCAGTTCAGATATTGGGTCAAGATTCCGCCGAGCAGGAGGCCGATGGCGGCGCCGCTTCCCGCGATCGACCCGTAGACGGCAAACGCTCGGGCGCGATCGCGCGGTCCGGTGAAGGTAACGGCCAGCAGGGAGAGCGCAGTCGGGGCGAGGAGCGCCGCGAACGCCCCCTGTAGGGCGCGGGCGGCCAGCAGGATTCCGAAGGACGGAGCCACGCCGCCCAGCGCCGATGCCAGGGCGAACCCGACCAGAGCCGACAGGAAGGTTCGCTTGCGTCCGAACGAATCGGCAAAGCGGCCGCCCAGGAGGAGCAGACCACCGAACGCCAGTGTGTAAGCGGTGATCACCCACTGCCTCTCCGCGTCTGTGGCGCCCAGAGCCCGCTGCGCCGAGGGCAGGGCGATGCTCACGATCGTCGCGTCCAGCGCCACCATCAGTTGAGCCAGGGCGATGAACCCCAGCGCCAGCCACCGCCCCTGGATGGGCGGCTGCACTGGTTTTTCAATGAGTTGGTAATTTTCTTCCGCTTCTCCCTCCCCCTTTCGGGGAGGGAGAGGGGAGGGGGTCTCGTTAGCCGACGCCAGCGCGTAGCTCATTTCGGCTCCTCCTCAAGGGGATCTGGCCCGCCAGCAACCCGATGGCGGTGGCGAGGACAACGACTAGCAACGAGACCACCGCGGACGGCTTCGCGGACATCAGGAAAACCACGCCCAGGACGATCGCCAACCTGGTCCGCAGCGACGTCAGCAGGATTGGATCGCGGAGCGCACGCTGGAGGTCGTCTGACAGCGGCCCGGCGCTCGCTGGACCGAGGGCCGGTCCGACGCGGGCCATCCGAATGCCTGTCCCGAGTGCCCCGATCACGGCCAGCAGGACCAGGCTGGCGAGGGCTACGAGAATCCACCCCTTTGGCCCCCAGGCCGTGGCCGTCAAGTAGAGCCCGGTGATCAGGATGAGGCCCAGCGACGCCGGCGCGAGCCGCAGGACGAGGCCCCGCGAAATGCCGAACCACATGAGGGCGTCGTCGGACCGGACCGCCCGCCGGAGACCGCGCAGGCCGATCGCCTCGAGGGTGATGGCAGCGATCAGGCCGAACGCCCCGAGGATGTGCAGGAAGAGCACGAGCGGGTAGAGAACGGTCGTATTCATCGGCAACCTCCTGAGTCAAGCTGGTAGCTCCCTCTGTTGTACCACAGATGCTTTGATTAATGCAAATATCTGATTGCTCCTATAATATGGTGGCTAGAAGGAAACAGTGAGATTCAGGTACGATGGTGGCATGCCGCGCGTCCCGCAGACGAAGGCCACCCTGGCGGCGGAGGCCTGGCGGTCGATCTTCGATTTCATCGTGGCCACCGCCCCGCAGCGCAACCGCTACATAGGGGAGTCTGGCCTCACCCCGAACGATGCCCGGGCGCTGAGCAGTCTGAGCGCCAGGTCCGGACGGACCATGGGGGCGCTCGCCGAAGAGTGGAAATGCGATGCGTCCACCGCGACCTGGATCGTGGATCGCCTGGAGGCCAAAGGTCTCGTCGAACGCCGGCCCCACGCCACCGATCGCCGGGTCAAGCTGGTGGTACTGACGCCGCGGGGATCCAGGACGAAGGCCAAGCAGATGGAGCGCATGTATATTCCGCCCCGCGAACTCCTGGACCTCGACCTCGATGACCTGGTGACACTCCGCAGCGCGGTCGCCAAACTGGCCGCGCGACGCACCGAGGGCGCTGACCCGAGTGCTTAGCCGGGATTCGGACTGAGCTGAGGTAGTTCGCGGCGGCTGCTAGCTTGGCGAGCCGGGATCGTCGAAGGTGACTTCGACCAGCGGGCTGTAGGTGACCATGGTCTCGACGTCGTTGCGCCTCCAGGCGCGGGCAACCTCAGTGAGCACTGTTCGGCGCTCGGCCTCGTCGGTGATGATCCGCGCGGTGGCCGGCAGGTCGGCGCGGGTCGTGCCCTTCAGGTGGAACGTGAAGTGCGGGTCGGCCTCCAGGTTGGCCAGCCAGCTCCGGCGGCGGCGGC
>VBID01000033.1 GCA_005880615.1 Chloroflexota bacterium | reverse complement strand
ATCTCCCTTGCGGGTCGCGCTGGGAGCGCGCTCCTGCTCGACTGCCGATCGCTGCAGGCGCGAGTCTGTCCCCTGCCCGGCGATCGGTGGGCGTGGGTGCTGGCGGACACGCGCGTCAAGCACCAGAACGCGAGCTCCGCGTACAACGAGCGGCGGGCCCAGTGCGAAGCGGCGGCTACAGAGATGGGCGTGCCAAGCCTGCGGGACGCGACCGAGGACGACGTCAATCGGCTCACGGACCCGGTGCTGCGGGCGCGCGCCCGGCACGTGGTGGCGGAGAACGCCCGGACCCTGGCTGCGGCGACGGTCCTGGAATCCGGGGATCCCCAGACCCTGGGGCCGTTGCTGTTTGCCTCGCATGCCAGCCTGAAGAACGACTTCGAGGTGAGCTGTGAGGAATTAGATGCTCTGGTGGAACTGGCGGCCTCGGCCCCAGGGGTGATCGGGGCGCGCATGATGGGGGGCGGATTCGGCGGCTGCGTGCTCATCCTGGTAGCGGCGGAAGCGGTCGATCCGCTGCAGACGCGCCTGGGGGGTGCGTATGTGGGACGGTTTGGCCAGCCGCCCACTTTCTATCGAGTGCGGGCGGTGGATGGTGCGTGGGCCATCGACTCGTGATACCCTGACCACCGAGTCGTGACACTGAACGACTGCCTGTCCCTGTATCCCGTCCAAGCACTCAACCGGCAGCCGCTCAGCACGGGGTGGCGGATCGCGTTCGCTACCCTGGGTGAAGGCGAGGACCGCGGCTTCTCGCGAGTGGACTTCGACGACGATAGCTGGGCCCCCGCCGAGGTACCGCGGCTGCACGCGGCCACCGCCGGGCACGAGACCGTCTGGTATCGCGTCCGCTTTCCCCGGCCGCGCCACCGGCAACGCACGCTCCTGCGATTCGAAGGGGCCTTCCTGGTGGCCAATGTCTGGCTCAATGGGCGGCTGCTGGGCAGCCACTACGGCTACTTCGCGCCCTTCAGCTTCGATGTCTCCTCGTTCTTGCTGGAAGAGAACGTGCTGGCGGTCTGCGTGGAGACGCCGGTGGAACTCGATCTGGCGGCCAAGCGGCACGTGCTGGGGATCTTCGGGGACTGGGACTGCAAGCCCTACCCCAGCCGCGAGCTCGGACAGTTGCCGGAGGATTACACGTGGCAGGTCCCCATCGGACTCTGGCAGCCGGTCCTGTTAGAGCAGGTCGGGCACGTGGTGGCCGAATGGGTGCATTGCGACGCCGAACTGGAGCGCGCCGACGTCGCTCGGCTGGCGCTCCGGGTGCGCCTGCGTAACCTGGACGGCCGCATCATGACCGGCGAGGTGCAGGTCCGGATCCTGGGCGGCGATGACATGGCACCGCTGGAGATGCGGCGGGCGATCCGGCTCCCGGCCCACGGCGTGATCGACGTCACCATGGAGCTGGCGCTGCCCTCGCCGCGACCCTGGTGGCCACACTCGCACGGCACACCCAGCCTGTACCGGGCCGACCTCTCGATCGTGGCCGACGAGCGCGAGGCGGCAGTCATCTCGAAGACATTCGGGATCCGCGACGTCCGGCTCGACGTCCGGCCGGACGGCTGGGTCTTCCATCTGAACGGCCGAGCCCTCTTCCCGCGGGGGGCCAACTATGCCAGCGAGTTCTTCCTGGACTCCACCACCGCGGCCACCGCCAGCCGCGACCTGGAGCTGGCCCGCGCCGCCAACATGGACATGCTCCGGGTGCACGCCCACCTCGAGCCCGAGGTCGTGTACGCGGAGGCGGACACCCAGGGGATGCTCCTCTGGCAGGACTTCCCGCTCATCTTTTCCTACGCCCACCGGGCCGACGCCCGGGCGGCTGCGTTCTTTCGGGAGGCGGTGCTCTCGCAGGTGGAGGAGATGGTGCATCTCTTGTACGACCATCCGTCGGTGGTGTGCTATGCGATCCATCACGCGCCGTCGTGGTGCGACGCTTTTGCCTTCCTGGGCGAACGGCACGTGGAGCAGCTGAACCGCGACATCGACGAGGAAGCCGCGGCGCTGGCGCGCGCCCTGGACCCGGCCCGTCCGGCGTTCGCCGCTTCCGGCGATCGCGACCAGCACCTCGGGCTGGGGTGGGAGGAGGGTCACTGGCGGGAACTGGCCGAGCAGCGGCCCACCTTCGTCAGCGAAGTCGGGGCCCAGGCGCTACCCAGCGCCAACTCGCCGGTGTGGCGGTCGCTCAACGCCCGCTGGCCGGTGGCCGATGACGATCCGTCCTGGCGCTACGCCGGCTATCAGCCGAACGAGTGGGCGCGCAGCGGCATCGGCTTGCCGTCGACGCACCCGAGCCGGGACGCCTG
This sequence comes from Chloroflexota bacterium, assembly GCA_005880615.1. Taxonomy (GTDB): domain Bacteria; phylum Chloroflexota; class Dormibacteria; order CF-121; family CF-121; genus CF-121. The sequence goes on along the minus strand of VBID01000033.1, from coordinate 15,295 downwards.
TATCCGGGCCAGCCAGGAATACCAGGCGCACCTTCTCCGTTTTGCCATCGAGCGCTTTCGGGCCCAGAAGTTCGCGGATTGCGGCGGGGTGTTGGTCTTCCAGCTGGTCGACGGGTTCCCGGGCGTGACCAAGTCCATCCTGGATCACGCCCGACGCCCCAAGCGCGCCTACCATGCCGTTCGCGAGGCCTTCGCCCCGGTCTTACTGGTCGCGGAGCTTCCCGAGGCTCACGCCGAAGCCGACGGCTTGCTCATCCGCCTGCCCCGCGGGCGGCCGGCCTGCCTGCGGGTCGTGTGCATCAACGATGACCCGAACCGTCACGGCGTGGCGCTGCTGCGCTGGCGCGTCTCCCGCCGTGGCGGACCGGGGCTGTCCTGGTGGCGCCGGCTGCGGGCCCGCTTCGCCCGCCGCCGGTTCCGCGGCGAGACCCGGATCGAGCTGCCGGAGAGCACCGAGCCGGCCAGCGTGATCGCCGAACCCGTTCTCCGACTCCAGGCCGACGGCCTCTACCGCCTGACGGCCGAGCTCGAATCGAAAGGCCAGGTGATCGCGACCCTGGATCAGCCCTTCCTGGTGGGGGATCCGCCCCGACGCGGCCGGTGGCTCAGCGAAGCTCCGGAGCCCGAGGCGGTTCTGGCTCCGGCGGAGCGGTCGGCGGTGGCACGCTAGCCGGCAGCGATCCGGTCTGGCAGATCTCGGCATAGAGGCGACCGCTGGGGCGGATCCGCCGGTCGCGATCCATGAGGCCAAACTTCGCGGCATAGCCCTCGCCCCATTCGAAGTTATCGAAGCACGTCCAGTGGAAGTAGCCCCTCACCTGGGCTCCCTCGGTGATGGCGCGACGGACCGCCCGGAGGTGATCGACTAGATAGGCGGGCCGCAGGTGATCGTCGGCGTCCGCGACGCCATTTTCGGTGACATAGATGGGGAGGCGGGCTTCGGCAAAGCCGCGCAGGGTACGGTACATCCCCTCGGGATAGATCTCCCATCCCAGATCTGACCGAGGCACGCCGGCCGGAATCACCCGCGTGGCAAAGAACTCCGCCCGATTTCGAGGGCTGAATCGAAGGCGATCGCGGGTGTAGTAGTTAAGGCCCAGAAAGTCCTGGCTGCGGCGGGGGCCCTGGCCCCCGCTGATGAAGCGGCGCTGGAACCAGGTCAGGCGACCGGTCTCGAGGGCACGCAGCACGCCCAGGTTGAAGAGCCGGTTGTAGACCACGGCCGCCAGCCGATCGAACGGTGCCCACCAGCGGTCGGGGTCAAACAGGCGCACGTGGTGGGCCAGCCCGACCTGGCTGTGCGGCGCTCGCGCTTTGATCTGCTCGAAGGCCAGCCAGTGGCCGCGGATCAGGTTCCCCAGCACCCGTCCCGCCGCGGTCAAGCTCCGGTACCCGGGCGGCCAATCGCCCTTCAAGTAGCTCTGGTAGGCAAACACCGTGGGCTCATTGATCGTGATCCAGAACCGTGCGGCATCGCCGAGTTCGTCGACCACCCGGCCCACGTAGCGGGCGAACTGAGCCGGCGCGTCGGGACTCTCCCAGGCGGCCTGCTGCGCAAACCACACTGGATTGGTGAAGTGATGCAGGGTCACCATCGGTTCCAGGCCGTGGGCCCGCAGCGACGCCAACACCTGCCGGTAATGGGCGATGGCCTCGGCCGAGAACTGGCCAGGACCGGGTTCGATCCGGCTCCACTCGAGAGACAGCCGATGGGCATTCTGGCCGAGCTGCTCGAGCAGGGCGAAGTCGGCGTCGAAACGCCGGTAGTGATCGTTGGCATCGCCCGATCGGTCGCCATTCCGAATATGCCCGGGGACCTGTTCCCAGGCCCACCAGTCGTTGAGCCGGTTGTCGCCCTCCACCTGGTGGGCCGCCGTGGCGGTGCCCCAGAGGAAGCCCTGCGGAAACTGATCGGTCATCCGAACTGGCCGAGGCTGGTACCGAGGGCCACGGCCGCCACCGCCAGCACGAAGAGCAGGACTATGCCACACCCGATGGGTCCGACGACGGCGGCGGTGGCGCGCTCCATGGAGATCCCGTACTGGCTGCTGGCGGCCCTCACATACAACACGTTCTCCCACACGAACACGCCTAGGGCCAGCACGGGACCCAGTGCGTCCAGCCGCGAGGCCGCGCGGGGCTGGTTGCCCAGGCGAGCGAAAGCGCCGGCCAGGCCGACCGGCAGGATGCAAAGCCCGACCAGCTGGATGTAGCCCGTGAGCTTCAGGTATCCGCGCAGCGGCCCATGACCGCCCAGCGCCCGGACGACCGCATGGATGACGGCGACTGCTGCCAGCCAGAACAGGGTGATAACGACCAGCCACACGAGCGGGAGGAGGAATCGTTGCGTGTAATACCAGTGCAGGAAATCGGCTTCGATGACGCCGGCGGTGGGGGAGAGGCTGACCAGGCTGGCCGTCGGCCGCGCAGGCTTGAGGGCATCAACCTCACTGACCAGGGTGGTCAGCCCCGCGGCGAGGGCGAAAGCAAGAATTCCATCCCGCACCCGCCGTCCGTCACGAATTCTAGTGAGCGCCGCGGCGGGGTGTCGGATCAGCTGGAGGAAGTCACTCCAGAGATACACTCCGGGGATTCTAACGGGCCGATCTTTCGATCTTTGCGTCCGTATACTGGGGCGATCCGTGGGCCGTTAGCTCAGGGGTTAGAGCGGCCGGCTCATAACCGGAGGATCGGAGGTTCGAAGCCTCCACGGCCCACCAAAACCCGCTTCGCCGGGTGCCCGCCCAGGTCGCTATTTACGGATCTCTGAGGCTGGACTATCCTGCGGCCATGGTCCGTGATCCGGTAGCCGCCAGGCGCCGGCACGAGGAGGAATTGGCGGCGCTGTTCGAGACCGCCGCTCAGCTAACTTCGCAGCTTGACCTCGAGACCGTCCTCCAGACGATTGTGGACCGGGCCCGCAGCCTGATCGGCACCGACCTCTCCTACATCACCCTCCTCGACCGGGAAGCCTGCTGCGTCCGGATGCGGGTGGCAGCCGGCAACGGCACAGCCGGGTTCATGGACATCGTCCTGCCCCTCGGAGCCGGCCTGGGCGGCATTGTCGCCCGGGACGTCCGGCCGATCTATACGAGCGATTACTTGAATGACCCGGCCTTCGCCCACGAGCCCGATGTCGATCGGGCCGTCCGCGCGGAGGGTATCCGATCCATCCTGGGGGTTCCCCTGATCGGTCGCAGGGGCACGATTGGGGTCCTCTACGTCGCAAACCGCCAGGTCAATGCGTTTGCCGAACCCGACGTTGAGCTGCTCTCCACCCTCGGCCACCACGCGGCCCTCGCGTTGGAGAACGCCCGCCTCTACGAAGAGGCGGTCGATGCGGCCCGCGCCAGCGAGGAGGCCAAGGCCGTCGCCGAGGCGCACTACCGTGATCTGTCCCTCGTTCATGAGATCCACCAGCGGCTGACAGATGTCCTGCTCGCCGGAGAGGGCGTCGTGGGGGTCGCCCGCTCGCTGGCTAGCACGCTCGAGGTCGGTATCGCGATCACCGATCGATCGCAGTTCGTGATGACGCACGCGAATCCGCCCGGCATTGCGCCGGTCTCCCTGGACGGCCGCGGCTGTTTACCGCAGAGTCTGCTCCGCCACCCCCATGTGCGATCCGCGCTGCTTCGGTCCCGCTCCGACTACCAGTCCGTCACGCTCGCAGGCTTGGAGCGCATGCTCTGCCCGGTGGCAACTCGTCAGGAGCTGCTCGGTTTCATCTGGGCAACCTTGGCGCCGGGCCGCCAGCCCTCAGATGTCCTGCGCACCTCGCTCGAGCAGGCCGCCCGGGCCGTTGCGCTCGAGTTGCTGCGCGACCGGGCGGCGGTCGAGATTGAAGCGCGTCTGCGGCGCGAGTTCCTCGACGATCTCCTCAGCGAGCATCCCATGCCGATGGACGTGCTCCGCCACCGAGCGCGGCAAGTCTGGCAGTCTTTTGCCGTCCCGCACCGGCCCTTCATCTGTCACATCACCGCGGATCCGGACGCGAGCAGCGATGCACTAGTGCGGGCGCGCCAAATCATCGGAGACTTGCGGCCCGCGGATTTTGTGTCGATCTACGGCGACCGCTTGATTGGGCTCTTGCCCATCGCCGACCGGCACGAAGCCCAAACCCAGCTGCGCCGCGTGCTTTCGGCGCTGGCTCGGCAGGGACTCCGGGCAAACCTGGTTGTCGGTGGCGTCTGTAGGAGTCTCGAGGAGGATCGCCGAGTCATTGTCAAAGCGCGCGAACTTCAGGACCTGGTCTCAGCGCCGGCGCCAGAGGCGCTCCTCTGGCTGGAGCGACTGGAGGTCCTTACCGCGCTGTTCGAGCCGTCGGCCAGCTCCCGCCTGGCGGCCTTCATGGAAACGACCCTCGGGCCGCTCCGCGAGCTTGAGGCACGGCAGGCGACGCAGCTGTTACGAACGCTCGACGCCTACTACCAGGCCCTGGGCAACCGGGCGCAGGCAGCCCGTGGCCTCGGCATACATATCAATACGCTTTACAAGCGGCTAGACCGGCTGAACGAACTCGTCGGTCCGCTGGACGACCCGGTTCGAGCGGTTCCGCTTCAGGTCGCCGTCCTGGCCTGGGCAATCAGGCATCCCATGTAGGTTTCCTCCACCACAGCGCGTCGCATAGGTAGGGTTCTCCCGTTCCCTTCGGCTCTGCGGAGGCATACGATTCCAACACGCAGCCGGGAGGGGAGAGCCTGCTCGAACGGTTTCGCGGCCGCAGCATCGACGATATCTGGCGCGAGTTCCACTGGATCATTCCTGCCCGGTACAACCTGGGCGTCGATGGCAGCGACCGGCAGCCATCAAGCAGCCCGGCGCTCGTCCACGAGAGACGGGACGGCGCGGTTGAGCGCTATAGCTTCCGCGACTTAGCGCGGCTCTCCAACCGCTTCGCCAACGCCCTGCAGGCCGATGGCGTCGGGCGCGGCGACCGCGTGGCCATCGTGCTCCCCCAGCTGCCCGCGACCGCGATCGCTCATCTCGCTACATACAAGCTCGGCGCGGTGGCCGTGCCCATGTCTACTCTCTTTGGTCCTGACGCTTTCGAGGTCCGGCTGCGCGATTCAGGCACCAAGCTCATCGTGACCGATGAAGCAACACTTCCGAAGATTGAGGAGATCGTCGACCGGATACCCGACCTGGAGCGCTTCATCCTGACCAGCGGTCGGGCCGTGCACCGTCCCTCGCGCACCGTCGACGAGGTCCTGACCGGGGGCTCGGCCGACTTCCAGGCCACCAGCACTGCCTCTGACGATCCGGCGGTCCTGATCTATACCTCGGGGACCACCGGTGGACCTAAAGGCGCGTTGCATGGCCATCGGATCCTCTTCGGCCACCTCCCTGGCTTCGAGCTTTCCCACGATTTCTTCCCACAGGGCGACGATCTCTTCTGGACCCCGGCCGACTGGGCCTGGATCGGCGGGCTGATGGACGCGCTCTTCCCGGCCCTGCACCACGGCCGCTGCACCTTCAGCATGGAGTCAGCGGGACCCTTCGATCCGGAGCGGGCGCTGGATTCCATGGCGAAGTATGCCGTGCGGAACACGTTCCTTCCGCCGACCGCGCTGAAGATGATGCGCCAGGCGGACGCGCGCCGTCCTCGCGACTGCCGGCTTCGCACGATCATGAGCGGCGGCGAGGCGTTGGGCGAGGAGATGCTGTCCTGGGTCAGAGAGCGCCTCGGCGTCACCGTCAATGAGATCTACGGGCAGACCGAGTGCAACTACGTGGTCGGTAACTCCTCGAACCTGTACGGCGTCAGGCCTGGCAGCATGGGGAAGGGGTATCCCGGGCACCAGGTTGCCGTGGTGAATCTGCAAGGCGAGCAAGCGTCTGCCGGCACCCTGGGGGAGATCGCCGTCAAACGGCCGGACCCAGTGATGTTTCTGGGGTACTGGCAAAACCCGCAGGCGACCAAAGACAAGTACCTGGGCGAATGGCTGCTGACGGGCGATCTGGCCCGCGCCGACGACGACGGCTACCTCTACTTTGCTGGGCGAAAGGACGACGTTATCAACTCTGCCGGTTATCGCATCGGCCCGACCGAGATCGAGAGCACGCTCATCAAGCATCCGGCGGTGGCGATGGCCGCCGTCATCGGCATCCCGGACGACATCCGAGGCGAGGTGGTGAAGGCGTATGTCACGACCAAGCAGGGCGTTAAGGGCAGCAACGCTCTTGCACGTGACATCCAGGCGTTCGTGAAGACCCGGCTGGCTGCCTACGAGTATCCCCGCGAAGTGGAATTCATCGCGCAGATGCCGCTGACGACGACGGGCAAGATCCGGCGCAATGCGCTCCGGGCCCTGCACCAACAAGGGAGGAGGTAGACATGGGACGCGACGAACTCAACGTAACACTAGCCAGCCTGGCGCAGGGCCGCCTCTCGCGCCGGCAATTCCTGCATGGGACAGGGGTGGCACTGGGGACTGCAGCGCTGGCTGCCTGCGGCCAGACTGCGACCCCGACCAGCACAGAGCCGGTCGCCGTCGGCAGCCTGCTGGATGCCACGGGCCCCATCAACATCTACGGCACCCCGCTTATCGACGCTACGAAGTTCGCCATCGACGACATCAACAGTAAGGGCGGCGTGCTTAGCCGACAGCTGAAGCTGACCTCCTTTGACACGCAGTCCACCAACGACAAGTACGTCCAGTACGCCAACCAATTGATGCTGGAGACGAAGGCGGCGGTCATCATGGGCGGGATCACAAGCGCCTCCCGAGAGGCCATCCGCCCGGCGATCGACCGCAACAAGCAGCTCTACTTCTACAACGAGCAGTACGAGGGGGGTGTGTGCGACAAGTTCGTCTTCTGCACTGGGGTCGTCCCCTCGCAGCAGCTCAGCACGCTGGTCGGCTGGACAATGACAAACGTCGGCAAGACGGTGTACACGCTTGCCGCCGACTACAATTACGGCCATATCTCGTCCGACTGGGTGAAGTTCTACCTGAGCCAGGGAGGCGGTCAGCTGCTGGGGGTGGACTTCATCCCGCTCGACGTCTCCGACTTCGCATCCACCATCACGAAACTGCAGCAGCGGAAGCCGGCGGCCGTGATGTCCCTCCTGGTTGGCGGGAACCACATCGCCTTCTATCGGCAGTTCGCGGCGGCCGGCCTGCAGGACAAGATGAAGATCGTCTCGCCGACGTTCGGGCTCGGCAATGAGCAGGTCGTTCTCGCGCCCAATGAGTCCAAGGGAATCACCGTCTCCTACCCGTACTACCAGGAGCTGACGAATTCCACCAACCAGAAGTGGGTCTCCGACTGGCATACGCGTTACGGCAGCGGCTATCCGTACATTACGGACTCTGCCAACGCGGGCTGGGTGGGCTGGCACCTCTGGGCGCTGGCGGTGAACAAGGCCGGTTCCCTGGACCGCGACAAGGTGATCAAGGCGCTCGAGAGTGGCCTCAGCTTCGATGCCCCCGAGGGAACGGTCCGCCTTGACCCCAAGAGCCACCACCTGACTCACAACGTCAACATCGCGCAGACGAATGCCAACCATGGCTTCGACATTATCCAGACGTTCAACGCCATCAGCCCGGACCCGCAGGGGCAATGCGACCTGATCGGCAATCCAGACCAGCACACCCAGTTCACGCCATCGCTGTCCTAGCCCTTCCGGCGTGGTGTGGGACGGGCGAGACTCTCGCTCGTCCCAACTTCTAGAGTACGGGCATGCATCTTGACCAGGTCGTCGCGATCGTCGTCTCGGTCCTTGGCAGCGTCGCCACCCTGCTCATCGTGTCGCTCGGGCTGGCCGTGATCTTCGGGCTGATGCGAGTGATCAACCTGGCCCACGGCGAGTTCCTGATGCTGGGTGCCTACGCGGCCCTCACCGCGACCAGGATCGGCGTCAACATCTGGGTTTCAATCCTGCTGGCTGGCGTGTCGGTCGGCATCTTCGGGCTCGTCGTCGAGCGCCTTTTGATCCGCCACCTCTACGGCCGCATCCTCGATACCATGCTGGCCACCTGGGGCCTGAGCTTGGTCTTGGTGCAGGCGGTGACCCTGATCTTCGGGCCGTCGACGAACGGGATTGGCACGCCGTTGGGCAGCCTGCACGTTGGCAGCTACTCCTTCTCTCAGTACTCCCTGGTCCTGATCTTTGCGGCGGCGGCGATGCTCACTATCGTCTTTTGGGTCTTCACGCGCACCTCCTACGGCGTGATGGCCCGGGCGGCCGTCCAGAACCCATCGATGGCCCAGGCGCTGGGTATCAATACCGCACGGACCAACATGGTGACCTTCGCGCTTGGCTCTTCCCTGGCAGGGCTGGCGGGTGGATTGCTCGCCCCAACGGCCGGCGTCGTCCCGAGCCTAGGCCAGGCGTTCATCGCCCAATCGTTCATGACCGTCATCGTGGGTGGCCCCGGCGTCATCACCGGCACCTCGGCCGCCTCCGGCGTACTGGGCGGCTCCTATAACCTGGTCTCCTACTTCACCACGCCGTTCATCGGGCAGGCAGCCCTGCTGGTAATCGCCATTGTGTTGCTCCGGTTGATGCCGCAAGGCCTCTCGGGGAACTGGAGGCGTCAGCTGTGACCGTGGCCCGGCGGGTGCTCCTGTCGCCGCTCAGCCGGCCGGTGGTCGTGATGCTGGCCGCGCTCCTCTTAGGCCTCTTCGTCTCCGACTTCCAAAAACTGACCTTCGCGCTGTGGGTCATCTATGGCTTGCTCGCCCTGAGCCTCGATCTCGTCTGGGGCAAGGCGGGCATCTTTAGCTTCGGGCAGACTGCCTTTTTCGGGGCCGCCGCGTATCTGTACGGGATGATCGCTATCAACGTGAGCCCGACAAGTGGCGAGACGGTCACCGCGCTGCTGGGTGCGGTCCTGGGCGCGGCGGTGCTTGCCGCAGCGCTGGGCTATTTCATGTTTTACGGCAAGGTCGGCGATGTCTACGTCGCCATCATCACGCTCGCGTCCACCCTGGTGCTGCTCCAGGTCATGACCAGCACGGCGGGCCCCCAATACCACATCGGCAAGGCGGAGCTCGGCGGCTACAACGGCATGACCCACATTCCCAGCATGGAGTTCGGCTTTCCCGGCCACCCAGGCGACCAGATGAGCCCGGCCGACACCTATACGTTGGTTGTCCTGCTCGCCGGGCTGACCTATTTCGCCGTGCTCCTGCTTTTGCGCAGCGGTTTCGGTCGGGTAATCGCGGCCGTGCGTGAGAACGAGCTTCGGACCGAGCTCCTCGGGTACGACGTCCGGCGTGCCAAGCTCATCATCTTCGCCGCCGGCGGTGCAATCGCTGGGCTGGCGGGGGCGGTCTTTGCCGGATGGGGCAACTTCATGAATCCAGCTCCCTTCAGCCTCCCGGCCTCGGCGCTGGTGGTCATCTACGTGCTGCTCGGCGGCCGCGGCACGCTCGCCGGCGCTTTCCTCGGTGCGGTCGCCGTTGAGTGGCTGTCGACCACCCTCGGTGGCGTTCTGCCGAGCGGGACCACGCTGGTGGTGGGCGGGATCCTGATCGGTGTAGTGCTCCTGGTGCCCGGCGGCCTGATCCCGTTGTTCACCGGCTTGGTCGGACGAGTCGTGCCACGGCGCCCTTCGATGCGGCGGGTTCTGGGCAGGCCGCTTCCCGCGAGGGTGGATGGAGTCCGAGGCCAACGGCTGGAGGCGCATAACCTGGTGAAAGCCTTCGGCGGGGTGAAGGCGATCGACTCCGTGAGCCTCGACTTCCCCGCTCGGGAGCTGCATTGCCTGATCGGGCCCAACGGGGCTGGGAAGAGTACCTTCTTCAACTTGCTCGTCGGCCGCTATTCGCCGACCGCCGGAACGATCCTCCATGAGGGCCGTCCCATCACGCACCTGCAGCCGCACGAGCGGGCCCGGCGTGGCATCGGTATCAAGCTCCAGGTACCTAGCATCTACCGCGAACTGTCGGTCCGGGAGAATGTCTGGCTGGCCGCGTTCGCAAAGGTGCACAATCCACCGCGGGCCGCGGCGGTCGGGGACGGGGTTCTCGTGCGAGTCGGGCTGATTGAGCGAGCGGAAGACCCCGCTGGCGACCTCTCGCACGGCGAGCAGCAATGGCTCGAGATCGGCATGGTGCTTGCCTCTTCGCCCGAGGTCATTCTGCTCGACGAACCGACGGCTGGCATGACTCGCGAGGAGACCCTACGCACGGTCGAGTTGGTGAGAAACCTGGCCCAGCAGGCGACGGTGGTGGTGGTGGAACACGACATGGAGTTCGTACAGCGCCTCGACGCGCCGGTCACCGTGCTCCACCAGGGGCGTATTCTGGCCCGCGGCAAACTGGCCGAGCTCCGGCGCAATGAGGATGTCCTTGACGTCTACCTGGGGAGGACTTTCCGTGCTACGGGCGGCTGACCTGCGGGCCGGCTACGGCTTGACCCCGGTGCTGGCCGGTGTCAATCTCGAGGTGGGGAAGGGAGAAATCGTCGCGGTCCTCGGACGCAATGGCATGGGAAAGACAACCCTGCTGCGCACCCTCATGGGGTTGCTGCCGGCCCGAGCCGGAACCATCTCCTGGAATGGCGGTCGCGACATCAGCAAGTTGCCGGCGCACGCCCGGGCCCGCCTCGGCCTCACGTATGTCCCGCAGGGTCGCGAGATCTTTTCCGGTCTCACGGTCCTGGAGAACCTGCGCTTGGGAGGGCTGGCGACCGGGCAAGATGTCGAACGGAAAGTCGGGGAGGTGCTCAGGGCGTTCCCCATGCTCCGCGAGAAGCTGTCTGAGCGCGGGGGCAGCCTGAGCGGTGGGCAGCAGCAGCTGCTGGCGCTGGCACGGGCGCTGGTGGCGTCGCCCAAAATGCTCCTGCTCGACGAGCCGTCGGAGGGCATCCAGCCGTCGATCCTCGAGCAGATCCTGGAGAGGGTGCGTACCATCAATCGCGAACAAGGGATCACGGTGCTCCTGGTGGAGCAGAACCTGGAGTTTGCCGCCGCCCTAGCTGAACGCGCGTACATCATGAACAAGGGCGTCGTCGTCCGCGAACTGCCGATCGCTCGGATCGTCGAAGACCCCGAGATCCAACGCGAGTACATGGGAGTTTAGGCGCAAGGAGGAAGCATGACGGAGAGGATCACGCCGGAGGACGTCGAGACATTTGAGCGGCTGGCCGATCTCAAGCTGAAAGGGGAGCGTCGGAAGGGAGCGGCGGACATCCTCTCCGTGTGGGTTCCGGCAGCCAACGAGTTGAGCCGCAAGATGGCCGAGCCGCGACATCGCGGGCTGACGCCCAACGTCCGCTTCACGCATCCCTTCAGCGAGGAGGTGGTCGAGCGATGAGCACGGCGACCCGTGGTCTGCATCAACACACGTTGCTGGAGGCGGCGCAGCTGGTCGAACACCGGAAGGTCTCCCCGGTCGAGTTGACCGACACCGTCCTGAAGCAGATCGAGCGCGCGGAGCCGAAGATCAACGCGTTCATTACCGTGCTAGCTGAGCAGGCGCGTGCCGTGGCCAAAGCCCATGAGGACATGATCTCGGCCGGCTACTATCTCGGGCCGCTGCACGGGATCCCAATCGCCCTGAAGGACAACCTCTACACCAAAGGGGTCAGGTCCACTGCGGGCTCAAAGGTGCTGGGCGACTTTGTCCCGGAGGAGGACGCCACGGTAACAGCCCGGCTCAAATCGGCAGGGGCGATCATCGTCGGCAAAACGAACATGCACGAGTTTGCCTGGGGCGGCACGACTGACAATCCACACTACGGCCCGACCCGTAATCCCTGGGATCCGCGGCGATTTCCGGCCGGCTCAAGCGGTGGCTCCGGCGCGGCGGTCGCGGCCCGCGAATGCTTCGGTGCGATCGGCACCGATACCGGCGGATCGATCCGCCTGCCGGCGGCTGTGAACGGCGTCACCGGGATCCGGCCCACGATCGGTCGAGTGAGCAACTTCAACATCGTGCCGCTAGCTTGGAGCATGGACACGGCCGGCCCGATGACCCGGACGGTGGCGGACTGCGCGACGATGTTCAACTTCATCGCCGGCCACGACCCGAAGGATGAGGCCTCGGCGCGCATACCGGTGTCCGACTACACAGCCCAGCTCAACCGCGGTGTCAAGGGCATCCGCATCGGCATCGTCCCCGACTACTTCTTCACCCACCTCCAGCCCCCGGTCCACGACGCGGTCCGCGGGGCGCTGAGAGTCCTAGAAGGACAGAAGGCGGAGGTGGTCGAGGTCGAGATCGCTAACATCCACGGCAATATTTCGGCCCAGCTGACCATCGAGTCGGCCGAGCCGAGCACCTATCACCAGCACTGGCTGCGCACCCGGCCGCAGGATTATGGCGATGATGTGCGCGTTCTGCTCGAAGTGGGGGAAATGCTGCTCGCCACCCACTACCTGCAGGCGCAGCGCTATCGGACCCTGCTTCGGCATGAGTTCGTGGAAGCCTTTGAGCACGTGGACGTGTTCATCTGCCCTACCCTGCCGTTCGTTGCGACTCCGGTCGGCGACATGAAGGTGGTGATCGAGGGCGGTAAGGAAGAGGACATGCTGTCGGCGATCATGCAGTACACCGGGGTACCGAGCCTGACCGGCCTGCCCTCGATGTCGGTGCCCTGCGGCTTTTCGCCGGATGGCCTGCCGATTGGGATGCAGATCATCGGGAAACCCTTCGACGAAGCGACTATATTCAGAGTTGGGCACGCCTACCAGCAGGCGACGGACTGGCATACGCGCGCGCCCAATCTCTAAAGGGAGCGATAGGTATGGCCAAGGTAGCGTACGTTACCGACGAGGCTGCTCCGCCGGAGGTCAAAAACGTCTACGACCAGGCCCAGCAGGGATTCGGCCTCGTCTTCAACACCTACCGGATTCTCGGCTACCGGCCGGAGATCCTGCAGGCCTGGCATCAGCTATTGGTGTCCATCCTTGGGCCGGGTCTGGTCGAACCGCAGTACAAGATGCTGGCGTTTACGACCGGCTCACAGGTCAACGCATGCGTCTATTGAGGGAGCCACGGAGCTGGCCTGGTCCAGGCCACCGGCGGTACCGAGGAGAAGGCGCGTCATCTGCTGCATAGCGAAGATTCGGATCTCTATACGGACAAGGAAAAGGCAGTCATCGCCTACGCGAAGGAACTCGCGCAAAGGGCAGACGTGAGCGACGAGAGGTTTCAGAACCTGCGACGGCACTTCCCTGAACCGGCGCAGCTGGTCGAGGTCCACATGGCGGCCGCACTCCCCAACATCACGAACCGGGTGAATAACCCATTCCGGACCGACCTCGAGCCAGGGGTAAAGGCCTTCAAGCCCTGACCGCCCTTGCGTGACCCGCTGTAGACATCCGAGGGTGAGCGAGACCTGCTGAACGAGGACATTCAGCTACCTGGTCACGCCCCCCATTCGTAACTATGGCCGCCCGAGACCTGTAGGGTGGAGGGCGGCAAAAAACACGTCCGCCGCCGCCCGGCCGACTGAGCTTGCCAATTCTGCAGGTGCAGACCTAGCCGCGTAGGCGCCTATCGGCGGATACCTTCCCTTTAGCCCTTTCCATGTAGGACGCGCTGCTGACCGGACCGGGTCGGTCGGACGTCTGTTCGGTTAAGCCGCCTCAGTTGAAGCAAGAGTCGATGCGCCGCTAGGCAGGCGACTTTTGCCGCTCCACAAAGTTGAGTAGCAAGTAGTGGTGTAAATTCGGGGCCCGTTGACAAAAAGGGCCACCGTGTGGTTCCAAGTGAGTTGCTGAATCAACACTTGGGAGGACCACAACGATGACCAACTTCAGGATGGCACTCTTGGATCTGCTGCGCAAGGACGAGCAGGGCAGCGATCCGCAGTTTCTTCGGGATGGGCTCCGGCTGCTGACCCAGGAGCTGATGGAGGCGGAGGTCACCGAGGCGATCGGGGCGGCGCCGTACGAGCGCACGGACAAGCGGGTGACGTCGCGCAACGGCGTGCGGGAGCGGGAATGGGACACGCGGGTGGGGACGATCGAGCTGGCGATTCCCAAGCTGCGCCAGGGGACGTATTTCCCGTCGCTGCTCGAACCGCGCCGGCGGCACGAGCGGGCGCTGCTGGCGGTGGTGCAGGAAGCCTATGTGCACGGGGTCAGCACCCGCAACGTCGACGCGCTGGCGCAGGCGCTCGGCTTGAATGGCATCAGCAAAGACCAGGTGAGCCGGATCTGCAAAGAGCTCGACGGCCAGGTGCAGGCGTTCCGCACTCGACCGCTGAGCGGCGATTATCCCTATCTGATGCTCGACGCCACCTTCGAGAAGGTGCGCGAGAACGGCCGGGTGGTGTCGATGGCGGTGGTGATCGCGGTGGGGGTGCGCAGCACGGGTGAGCGCGAGGTACTCGGCACCGACGTGGGGCCCGCCGAAGATCTGGAATTCTGGCTCGAGTTTCTCCGCCAGCTGGTGAGCCGCGGCTTGCGCGGCGTCCGCCTCGTCACCTCGGATTCCCATCTCGGCCTCAAGCAGGCGGTGGCCCAGGTCCTGACGGGCACCACCTGGCAGCGGTGTCGGGTGCACTTCATGCGCAATGCGCTGTCGACGGTGCCGAAGGCCGCGCAGCCGATGGTGGCGGCGACCCTGCGGACCATCTTTGCCCAACCGGATCGCGAGGGCGCCCGGGAGACCATCGCGCGCATCAGCCGCCTCTTCGAGCGGCGCTTCCCAAAACTCGTCGCCGTGCTACAAGAGGCCGAGGTCGACATCCTCGCCTTCCACAGTTTTCCGCTGGAGCATCGTCGGCAGATCTGGTCCACCAATGCGCTCGAGCGGCTGAACCGCGAGGTCGGTCGCCGCTGCGAAGTGGTCGGCATCTTTCCCAATCGGCCGTCGTTGCTGCGGCTGGTGGGCGCCGTGCTGGAGGAGCAGAACGACGAGTGGGCCGTCGGGCGCCGCTACTTCAGTCAGGAGTCCATGCACAAACTATTGGAGCCGACTCCGGAGGAGGTGGTGCAAGCGCTGCTCGAGCTGCAGACCGCATAATCACCGTGGAACCGCACGCCGGTTTTTACACCACGTCCCGCGACGTCACCCTCCACAACCTTTTTCGGAGAAGCGATGCTCCGCACCAATCATCTTTGTGGCCGCTTCGTTCGGTCCATGGTTTGCCGTCACCGGACGGTAGAACGACCGGGTTGAGCCTGAACTGGGCAGCGTCGGCTCGCTGCCAGGGATTGGGAAGATCGACTTTGGCTTCGATCTCGGCATTCCCTGTCCGAGCTGAGCGGGAATATAACCCGTTGGTCGGAGGTTCGAGCCCTCCAAGCACCAGCAGCTCCCGCACCCGGATCCAGGTGCCAACGGCCCACCATACCCGCCTTCGAGTTGCCTTCGCGGCAACCTGATTATCCGG
>VBID01000069.1 GCA_005880615.1 Chloroflexota bacterium | reverse complement strand
GGCTGGAGGACCTGCCCCCGCCAATCGGGTATTCGGTGGTCATCAAACCCCTGCGCTACCGCCACCGGCCGCATCTGTTCGCCTATACCCTGTTCGACGAGCGGTACATCCAGCTCCAGGTCCCCGAGCCGTTTCGGGCGTGGATGGAGAATGTCTACCATCGCGCCCGCCGCATCCCCGGACGCCGGCTCAAGTTCCGCTGGTACTCGGTCAAGGTGCGGATGCGCACCCGACGCGATGTCATCCGGTTCCTTTACTGCCACGAGTTTTATCACTGGTACCTGTGGGAAGTTCGCGGCGAGAAGTCCTCAGCGGAGACCGCCTGCGACCGGTTTGCGCTAGCCCATTTCCGCAAGCAGCACCGGGATACCGACTGGGAACAGGAGCTGCCCGGCTATTCGTTCCAGCGGCGCCGGCTGCGTCGGGCCGCCTGAGCACGATTTCCGTCCGGATCCGCTCGGCCCAGGCGCCGCTGACCGCCGAAGTCGACGTCGACGAGGAGGGCCAGGTTACCCATCACCTGGTGCACGTCCAGCCCGCCGACCTCCAGCGTTGGGGCCGGGGACAGGCGCCCGAGGAGCTGGTCCGCCGCAGCTTCGAGTTCTTGCTGGAGCGGGAATCCAAGGAGTCCATCCTGCGGGAGTTCGACCTGTCGGTTATCCAGCGCTACTTCCCAGAGTACGACCAGGCGATGACCGAGACGGACTGAATCCCGGACCTGCCGTTCAGTCGCAACGGCCGGCTACGCGAAGGTATCTCCCAGCCATGACCAGTCGCATCCCGTGCTGCTGGTCGAACAGGTAAATCGCATCGGCATCTTCTATCCAGATTCCATTTGCGTCACTGATCCCGTTTGGGTAGGCATTGGCGAGGCCGGCGTGCGTGGCCGCCTGAGGAACGGGGTAGGTCTGCGATTGGCCGGGCGCACTCAGGAGCTGGAGTTCGGCGCCAAGGCCATTGCTCACCATGACCAGCGGCCGGCCTGCCTGGTCAACTCCTACGATGTCGATCTGGCGGCCTGGAGTCACGAGCCAAACCTGGGTCTGGCCGGTACGGAGATCCAGTCGGACGACGCTGTTGGAGCCGGCGTATCCTGGGGGCGCGGGGGCAACCGTGTCGTCGTTGGCATTAGCCCAGGCGCCTCCCGCGGCAACCATGCTCCAAGACCCCGAGGGCGTTATCTCCCGGCGGAGACCGGTATTGGTGTCGAGAAGCCACAGGCCGTGTCCACCCGAGGTACCCACCGTCGCTGCGACCAGGTAGATGCCTTCGGGTGCGTAGCTATGGAAGAAATAGGCGTCCCGGGTGCCGATCCCCATCTCAACCGTCAGCACTCGCTCCTGCCCAGTCGCGGTTTCGACAAGGTGGAGCCTGGTTCGGTACGGCGGTTGCTGCTCAAGACTCTCCCAGACGACGTATCGGCTCCCGTCCGGAAGGATATACGGCCAGTTGGCTGGCACCCACCGATTGGCCGAGCGGAGGTAGGTGGCATACGGATCGGAACCGAAAGGGAATGAGTAGGCGATCGTGACTCGGCCCTCGGGAAACTGCACAAACCCGAGGCGTCCTTCGGCCGGCTGGGTGTCAACGGTCCCTGGGGCAAATCCTACGGGCAGGCGGCACGAGAGACCCGCTGCTCCGGGGCCAACGGTGGGAAACTCCGGCGGCGTCGGCCCCGGCCTGCGGACGGGCGACACCGTCGGTACCGCTGTTGGTGAAACCGATGGCGAGTGGCGCGGAGCCGTGCCGGTGTTCGCGCACCCGGCCGCCACGACTACGAGCGCGACGATCGGGATGAGATGGGAACGTGAGCGTGCCATGGCTCTCTGCAGCATTTAACGCGAATAGGTTGGCCTCGGTTTCGGCTGACCAACTGACCTCCGTCTGAAGGCGGAGACCAAGTTCGGTCCGCAGGCCGATGCGCCAGCGGTCGTGGCCCGGCAGGATGAAGACATGCAGGTTGGTTTGCGGCTGCCATCGTTCACATGAGCGCGTTGCGGGGTCGCGTCGCGCTGGTCACCGGGGCTTCTCGGGGGTTGGGCCGCGCGGTGGCATTGGCGTTTGCGCGGGAGGGAGCGCTGCTTGCCATCTGCGCCCGGGGCGCCGCAGCCCTGGAGGCTGTCGCCGCGGAAGTCCGGGCCGCCGGCGCAGCGGTGCTCGCCATCCAAGCAGACGTCCGCAACTCACGAGACATCGAGCGGGTCGTGGCGCTGACCCTGGAAGGCTTCCAGCGGATCGACATTCTGGTCAACAACGCGTCCGAGCTGGGCCCCACCCCTCTCCCCTATCTCGTCGACTATCCGCCCGACGCCTTTGACGACGTCCTGCAGGTCAACGTGGTGGCGCCCTTCCGTCTGTCCCAGGCCGTGATCCGGAGCATGCTCACCCAGCGAGAGGGTGTGGTCATCAATGTCAGCTCGGACGCCGCCGTTACCGGCTACCCGGGCTGGGGCGCTTACTCCGTCTCGAAGGCGGCCCTGGATGGGCTGACCCGCACCTGGGCCGAGGAACTCGAAGGGACGGGGGTCCGGATCCACGCCGTCGATCCGGGCGACATGGATACGGCGATGCACCGGGCCGCAGAGCCCGAGGCGGATCCCATCGACCTGGCGCGACCCGAAGAGGTCGCCGAGGCCTTCGTGCGGCTGGCGAGCGAGCCCCATCCGGCGACGCGATTGGAAGCCCGGTCACTGCTGGAGGTGCGGTCACGTGTTTGAACTCGCCGGCTGGAAGCTGCCGCCAGAGCTGCGCGCCAGCCAGCCGGCCGAGCTGCGCGGGATGCGACGCGATCACGTCAGGCTCATGGTGATCGACCGCACGAGCGGATCGATCACGCACACCCGGTTCGACCAGGTCGGCGACTTCCTGGACGCCGGCGACCTGTTGGTGGTGAACAGCAGCCGAACCCTGCCGGCCGCCATCCCAGCCCGCCGCCAGGACGGCAGCCCGGTCCAGCTTCGACCCTCCGTCCGGCGAGGCCAGCACTGGGACGCCCTGGCGGTCCAGCCGAACCCGCCGCACGCGAATGTGCCGCTGGCCGCGGGTGAGCGGCTGGCCGTGGCGGGTACCCAGGCCACCGTGGAGGGCCGGCGTGCGGACATCCCGCTGCTGTGGCGGATCCGCCTGGACGAAGATGGACTCGACCGGTTGCTGTTAGCGGGTGAGCCGATCCGATATTCCTACGTGCCCGGTCCGATTCCACTCGAGTACTACCAGACGGTCTACGCCACCCATCCCGGTTCTGCCGAAGCGCCCTCGGCCGGCCTGGCCTTTAGCTGGGAAGTCCTCCTCGGCCTGCACGAGCGGGGCATCGAGACTGCCGACATCGTCCTGCACACCGGACTGAGCTCCTTCCAGGACGATGCCTTCGACGCCGAGCACCACATGTACGAGGAGTGGTTCGAGGTGTCGACCCTTGCCGCCGCGGCCGTCGGCCGGGCCCACCGGGTGATCGCCGTCGGCACTACCGTGGTGCGCGCCCTGGAGACGGCAGTCGACCGGCATGGCCACGTCCGGGCTCTCGCTGGGTGGACCGATCTGAAGATCTCACCGGCCCACCGGCCCCGGGTGGTGGACGCCCTGATTACCGGGTTTCACGAACCGCAAGCCAGCCACTTCGAGCTGCTACAGGCGTTTGTCGACGGTGACCTCTTGCGCCGAGCCTATGCCGGGGCTATCGAGCGGCGGTATCTCTGGCACGAGTTCGGCGACACGATGCTGATTCTTTAGCCTGGTTTGGTCCAGACGATCGTGTAACGCCAGAGGAGGCGACGGCGAACCCGGGCTCCGGGGAGCAGTTGGGCGGCTCGGACTTGGACGTCGTCCAGCGTCATCGTGGGAGGCGCCGTGGGAGCGGTGACGCGGTCGGGGCCGCGAAGCAACTGGTAGGTCCGGTTGGCCACCACCGCCGCGCCGCTAACGATCCGGTCTTGAGTCGTGACCACCGGCCAGATGCCGAGCACCACCAGGACACCACGGGGCCGCAGCGCTCGGGTCATTTTCTCCAGCGCGGGTTCAAACGGCATGTGGTGCAGCGACGACAGGGCGGCGACGAAGTCGTAGGCGTCCGGGTCGATCGGGTAGGCGAGGAAGTCGGCGAGGATGAATAACACGTTAGCGGGCACCGGTGACTGGTCCCGAGCGCTTGCAATCACGGCCGCGTCTGCATCGATGGCGTCCACGCGGCCGGCCCGCGATGCCAGTTTGCGAGCAAAGGCCCCGTCGCCGCAGCCCACATCGAGGGCACGGCCGTATCGTGGTGGGACCTCACGGAGCAGGGCGGCGTGGTAGTGGGTGTTGTGGTTCCAGTCCACACCGCTGATTGTGGCGGTGTAGTGTCGGGGGGTGCCGGTCAACGTCTGGATCCCGCCGGAGACGGCCGCCCAGCACCGGGCGCTGCTGCCGGAGGGCGTGATCGTCCACGACCTGCCCGCCGGTACCCCCCTTCCGGAACGGCTCGGTCGGGGTGAGTTTCTGGTCGCCGACTATAACCGCCCGCGCGTGCTCGCTGCCATTGCTCGTCTCGAGGATCTTCAGGTGGTACAGACCATGGCGGCGGGCGTGGACGGGCTGCTCGACCACATTCCGCCGGGCGTGACGCTGTGCGACGCGGCCGGCGTGCACGATATTCCGATCGCCGAGTGGGTCGTGATGACGATGCTGGCTGCGTTTCACAATTTGCCGCAGCATCTGGAGGCGCAGCGGAGCGGCACCTGGCATCGGGGTGGCCTAAACGGCGGCGGCGATGACCTGGAAGGCGCCACCATCCTGATCGTCGGCCACGGGTCGATCGGGCGGGCCGTGGAGAACCGGCTGGCGCCATTCGGAGTCAACATCCTGCGCGTGGCGCGCCGCTTCCGCGACGGCGTCTACCCGCTCACGGAGCTGCCGGCCTTGCTGCCCCGTGCCGACGTGGTGGTGATCCTCCTTCCCCTGACCACCGAGACCCGCGGGTTGGTTGATGCGCGATTCCTGGCGGCCATGCGTCCGAGGGCTCTGCTGATGAATCCGGCGCGCGGGCCAGTTGTCGACACCGAAGCGCTCACCCAGGCGGTGCAAGCGGGTCGGATCCGGGTCGCGTTGGATGTCACCGATCCGGAGCCACTGCCGGACGGGCATCCACTCTGGTCGGCGGCGGGGGTCATCATCACCCCGCACGTCGGCGGCGCGGTGCGAAAACTGTACGACCGCGCCTGGCGGCTGATCGCCGACCAGGTACGACGGTATGCAACCGGCGAACCCCTGCGCAACGTCGTGGTCGACGGGTACTAAGACCCACCCCCACCCTGCCCTCCCCCTTAGGGGGAGGGAGAGATGAGGCGTTGTTAGACCTTGGTCGAACTGGCCGGCGTCTTCTCTTCGCTCAGGATCGTCTGGATGTCCTGGCGGGCCTTGGCCATCACCTCGCGGATGCGGCGTCCCTGGTCGGCGTCGGGCCAGCGCTTGCGCGCCTGCTCAGCGAACATCCGGCCAAAGTCGCGCACCTCGTCGCGCAGGTCGTGCATCACCCGATGGACCTCACGGCTGAACTCCGGGTCCCAGCGGTCGCGCATCCGGTTCCAGATCTCGTCGACCACTGGCTTGCGCTCGGCCAGGAAAGTCCGGCCGGCATCGGTCACGG
>VBID01000068.1 GCA_005880615.1 Chloroflexota bacterium | reverse complement strand
AAGGCCATCGTGATGACCTGCACAACTCGACTCTAGCACCGCATAAGCCGCGGGAAAGCGGCTGGCCGCAGCGGCGGCTATTCTGGGGACGCTGATGAAGCGGATCGAGGCCTTCCTGGACACGCTCGTCCAGCGGGGCGGTTCCGACCTGCTGCTCCAGGCGGGCGCCGAGCCCATGATCCGAGTCGATGGGGCCCTGGTGCGGCTGGAGGGGCCGGCCCTCACGCCGGACCAGACGCGGCTGGCCCTCACTGAACTGGCCACGCCGGCCCAGCTGCAAACCATGGAGACCGACAGGCAGCTCGACTTCGCATTCGCCTGGCGGGATGGGGTGCGGCTGCGGGCGAACGCCTTCTACCAACGCAGCGCGATCTCGATTGCACTCCGGTTGCTACCGCGAGAGATCCCGACCTTTGCCGATCTCGGCTTGCCCGAGATCGTCGAGCAGTTCGTACAGCTGCCGCGGGGATTGGTCCTGGTCACCGGCCCCACCGGCTCCGGGAAGTCGACCACCCTGGCCGCCATGATCGAGTCGATCAACCAGCGCCGAGCCTGCCACATCATCACTATCGAAGACCCAATCGAGTACGTCTACACCAATGTCCAGGCGCTGGTGGAGCAACGCGAGGTCGGCCGGGATGCCACCTCTTTCGCCGCGGCGCTCAAGTCCGTTTTCCGGGAAGACCCGGACGTGGTCCTGATCGGTGAGATGCGAGACTACGACACCATAGCCTCAGCGATTACCATCGCCGAGACCGGGCACCTGGTGCTGGCGACTCTACACACGAACGACAGCGCCCAGGCGGTGGACCGGATTGTCGACGTGTTCCCCACCGAAGCCCAGCAGCAGGTCCGCGCCGAACTCGCCAACAGCCTGGCCGGCGTGATCTACCAACAGTTGCTGCCCGGGATCCACGGGGGGCGGGTCGCGGCCTTCGAGATCCTGGTCGCGTCGACGGCGGTCAAGAACCTGGTGAAGGACGGCAAGAGCAACCAGATCCGCAACGTGCTCCAAACGAGCCTGAAAGATGGGATGCAGACGCTGGAGCGCTCATTGAGCGACTTGGTCCAGCGGGGCCTCGTCACCCTTGACGAGGCCCGCGGACGATCGCTTTATCCAGACGAGATCAAGACGGCGACGGCGTAGGAGTCCCCCGGATACTCTCCCTCTGCAAGATATTGCCATCAGAGTCGCACGCGTACCAGGCGTCCGACGTTCTCGTCTGCCGGAGGTAATGGGTGGAGAGAACCGTGACTTGTCCATCGAAGTTCGCGTCTGGCGCCTGATACGGAACGCCGTTCTTCGGAAAATGCGTCATGTCTTGCGTATAGGTCGTGCCATCACAGCCCCCAACCGTAGCCAGAGTCGTTGAGTCGACGTGCTGGTCATGGAGCATGGCGTCGAAGGCTGTCTGGACCGTTTGCTTCTCGGCCAGCAAGGCGTTCTTGCGGGCGGTCGACGTGATCCCAAGCAAGCTGACCGACACGATGGCAGCCAGGATGCCCAGGATCGTGATCACTACCAGCAGTTCGATGAGCGTAAAGCCGCCCTGTTGACGCCGTCGTTTGCGGGTCGCGCGACTAAGTCGATTGATCATCCCTCCGTCCTCCTTCCGTTGATCTTCTAGTCGGTTCCGCGTCGAGTTATTCACCCTTGTCTCAGCACCCCCGCCCCTGTTACTTCGCACCGGCAAGTGTTCCAATCTGGATCCCCACCACTACGGCCAGCATCAACGCCGCGACCACCAGAGCAATCACGAAGCGCCCCCGAACCGCCGGCTGCGGCCGCATGATCCGGTTACGCTCGATCAACAAGTTGACCCCGGGGAAACTTCCCGCCACCTGGGCTCCCCGTTGATCCCGCATCAGGGCGCCGATAGCAGCAGCCTGGCTGGAGGCGGCGAACCTGCCGAACGGATCGGCGGGTAGCCAGTCCAGGATCGCCTGGAATGGTTGGCCGCTCGCCCGAATTAGCTCGGCCGCCAGGTCGGCCCTCCCGTAGAGCTCTCCCAACAGCACCAGCCGGCCTGGTAGGAGACCGCGCCGCCCAGACGGCTTCGGGATTAGACCCGCGATGAAGGATGCAAGACGTGCTGTCGAATCGGCTATAGAGGACGGGATCGTCCTGCTGGTGGAGAACGTCACCCGGTAGCCTTCGACGACGACGGCCTGGACGCGCTCGCCAGTCCAATCCACGAGCACTGCGTCCGGGAGTCCAACTGCTCGAGCCAGAGCGACCGATCGAGGCTCGACGATCTTCGGCCGGCCCAGGCCCTCTACCGCCTCGAGGTATCCGTCGACGATGTCGCGCCAGGCGCCGACCAGGAAGACTCGGTGCTGCCCACCGTCCGCCTCGACCGTCTCCCAACCGAGGTAGGCGCTGGCCGGATTCATGGGCAACTCGCGCGCCGACTCAAGACGGAGCGACCGCTCGAGCTCGCGCGGGGGCATTCGCGGGTACGCCAGGAACCGCGTCACGCAGGCCGAGTCGGAGAGCACAAGTCGCACCTCGGCGCGCCGTAGTTTTAGGACGCGCATTAGCCGGGCCAGGTAAAGCTGGACGGCTGGTGGCTGCAGGACCTTGCCATCACGGAGCGCCTCGGCCGGGAGCGGGAAGTCAGCCGCCTCGATATTGCCCGAGCGCCGGCGCACGAGTACCTGAACGGAACGGCTGGTCAGGTCAATCGCGCAGACTGTCCGGCTCATGGCAGCACCGTGTTCCAGAGCAGCAACTGCACTGTACGAGCGGGCCCCTCAGTAAGAACGGCATCCGCTTCATCCACCTCGAACCCCGCGGCACCGACCACTGTGGTAACCCGATCGGCATCCTCTGGCGCCCAGCGGACGACCGACGTCCCCAGAGCGATCCCCGCGTCGCTCCCGGCGATGTGGAGGATGAGATTTGGAGCCTTCGGCCGGCAGCGAACGAACACCACATTCGTGAACACCCCGCTCTGGTCACAATTGGAGATCCCAGCTGACACGCATCCGGGAGTGGCATCTGTCCACACTTGAACGCTGCCGGAGCCGCGCCAGCCCACCACCGTCCAGGCCGTCTTCGTCGAGACAGCCGAGGGCAGCGTGACCCAGGCGCAGCTTCCCTGGTTCTGGGCAGACAGGCTGTGGACTTTCGTCTCCCCGGGCTCAGTGAGGTCCGTGCCGGATAAGGCCGGAGAGCACCAGATCCTTAGTGGCTGTCCGTTGAGCGTCGACAATGGGTCATATCCACATCCGCCCGTCGGCTTGAGGCCGGCGGCGCCACGGGCAACGGCCGATTCGGCAGCGTAGTGGACGGCGTCTTGGGCAATGACGATGTCGACCGTGTGGAGACTTGATGACACCGTCAGGGCCATGACCGTTCCGCTCAGAAAGAGCACAGCGATCAGGACCATAACCGCAACCACCGCCATTCCGTCTTCAGCGCGCCGGGGGGCCGATCTCATGAGCATCCCTGATTTCGGGGTGCGATCGACAGTCGCGGCTCCAGCGGCACCGCGGTGCCGCTTGTACCGAGCGTCACGATGGCGACGCGAACGACCCCCAGACTGCACGGATAGGCGGTGAACTCCTTAATGCCGTGGGCCACTACGGTTGCGGACGAGCCAGATACGGTGCGCATCAAGCGGCTCGAGTCCACCGAGTAGGTGACCGAGTAGGTTTGATTCGGGCCCGCCGGCGAGATGAGCACCAACGAGTTGTGATCCGCTTGCTGCACCCGGTAAACGCGCAGGTCGCGGAGCAATGACTCTTCAGCCAGAAGCCCGCTGGCACGCGCCTGGGTGGAGTCTCCCCAGGTGACCTCGACTCTATAGAGGAGGAAGAAAACGGGAAAGATGGCAGCCATCACGATCGCTCCGATGGTGATCGCGACGATCGTCTCGACCAGCGTATAACCACCCTGGCGGCGGGCCCGGCGGGTCACCGCTGCACCCGATCAATTACCAACATCTGGCCAGAGGGATCTTGCAGGGGATGCACCGTGACCTTCAGTTCGATGTAACCAGCGCCCGACGGCACGGGCGGGCATGTGGTTTCAATGGAATAGGTCACATGATCCACCGATTGTGTCGCGGTCGGCACCGGACAACTCACCGTCTTGAGGGCTATGAGGCCCTCGATCTGATTGCGGGCCAGCCGCATTTCGACGGTCCGGCGCTCCGCGACGCGGGCGCCCAACAGCAAGGAGCTGAGGCTGCCGAGGAGCACCACCAAGCCCACGGCCATCAGGGCGCTGGCCACCAGGACCTCGATCAGACCAAACCCCGTCTGGCGTTCGAATTTATTTGATCGCACGGATCAGTCCATACATGGGCGCAATGACGGAGATGGCGACGAAGCCGACGACCAGGCCCACGAAGATGACCAGACCCGGTTCCATAACGGCGATCATGGACTTTGTCCGGAAGTCGATCTCCGTAGCGAAGTACGTGGCTGCCTCTTCGAGGTTCGCGTCCAGCGTCCCGGTCTCCTCCCCCACCCGGATCATCTGGATCACCAGGTTGGGAAAGAGGCCTGTCTGGCGCAGGGGCTCCGAGAATCCCTGGCCGGCGATCATCAGCTCCCGCACCGTCCGCAGCCGCTCCTGGAAGATCAGGTTGCCGGTGGCCTGGATCACCGTGTCGAACATCTGGGTGACCGGGATGCCTGCCCGGGTCATCGTGGCGAAGGTGCGGAGAAAGCGCTCAATGATTGAGTAGTGGACGATCCGGCCCAGGTAGGGGAGCGCCACGATGTAGCGGTCCTTGGTCCGACGGCCAGCCGGGGTCCGAAAGAAGATCACGCCGGCGACAAGGGCCGCGGCTAGGCCAACCAGCACCTCGAATCGGTGCTGTTCGAAAAACGTCCCGACCGCAAGCAGGATTCGGGTGGGCAGCGGGAGCTGGGTGCCGAACTCGCCAAACAGCTGCACGAATGCCGGCAGCACAACGGCGACGAGCACGCTCACGACGAGCACCGAAAGGGAAAGCACGATAACGGGATAGATGAGTGCGCTGCGAATGCGTCGAACCGCACTGTCCTCGCGGGTCATATAGCTGGCGATCTGGCTGAGGACCTCGTCCAGCTCGCCGCTGACCTCGGCCGCCCGCACCATGTCCACGTACAGGCGGTTGAAGATCCGCGGATGCTGGTTCATGGCGGCCGACAAAGGACGACCCTGTCCGAGGTCCATCATCATGTCGCGCAGTGCCGCACGCAGCTCACCGGAGGTGGCCTGCTCATGCAACACAGCGAAGGCCTCCAACATGGGGACCCCTACCTTGACGAAGGTGGCGAGCTGCCGCGTAAGTAGGATGACCTGGGACTTCCGGACTCGCATGAACGAAGGGAAGAGTTGGTGCAGGCTAGGCAGCCGCAGCCGCCGGGGCCGGATATCGACGATCCGGAAGCCCTCGTTCCAGAGCACTCGCTTGGCGTCGTCGAGGCTGGCCGCCTGCAGGGTTCGGACCGTTCGCACGCCATCCGCCGAGTAGGCGCGGTAGGCGAACTTCTGCAGGGCGGGCATCAGGCCAGGTACACCGAGCGGATGACTTCGCTCATGGTGGTGATGTCTTGATCGACCTTGGCCACGGCGTCCTTGCGCATGGTCACCATCCCGTCCTTGAGCGCCCGCTTGCGGATCTCCTCCACGCTGGCTCGGTTCGCGATCAGCCGCTTGATGGCATCGGTGAGGGTGAGCACCTCGAACACGCCGATTCGGCCGCGATACCCGGTCCGGGCGCACTGGTCACAGCCCACGCCCCGAGTGAAATCGGTTTTCAGCACGTTGGAGAGCTGGCGGTGCAGATCCGCCTCCTCCACCGAAAGCTGGTACGGCGCCCGGCAGTGCTCACAAATGCGGCGCACAAGCCGCTGGGCCACGATGCCGGTGACCGAGGACGAGATCAGGAAGCCCTCGATGCCCATCTCGCCGAATCGCTGCAGGACGCCGGCGGCGTCGGTCGCATGCAGCGAGGACAGCACCAGGTGGCCGGTCAGCGCCGATTGGACCGCGATTTCCGCCGTCTCCAGATCGCGAATCTCGCCCACGAGAATCACGTCCGGGTCCTGGCGCAGGATGGCTTTCAGGCCATTGGCAAAGGTGATCTGCGCCATGCGCCGGATCTGCACCTGGTTCACGTCCTCGAACGTGTACTCCACCGGGTCCTCGATGGTCATGATGTTTCGGCCCACCCCGTCGAGTTCGTTCACAGCGGCATATAGGGTGGTGGTCTTGCCGCTGCCGGTGGGCCCACTGACCACGATCATCCCGAAGGGCGCTCGCAGCAAGGCGCTGAGCTGCTTGTAATGGACATCTCCGAAACCGAGCTCGTGCAGGTGGAGCAGGGTGCGCGCCTTGTCCAGCAGCCGGAGCACCACCTTCTCGCCCCAGATGGTCTCCACCGTCGCCACCCGGATGTCGATGGGATGGCCATCGATGGTCAGCTGGATCTGGCCGTCCTGGCTGCGATGGCGTTCCACGATGTCCAGCTCGGCCATGACCTTGATCCGGGATGCGATGGCGGGCGCCAGTGCGATGGGCAAGCGCAGCGCCTCGGTGAGCACGCCGTCGATCCGGTAGCGGATTCGCACGTGGTCCTTCTTGGGCTCGATGTGGACGTCTGAGGCGCGGTCGCGCAAGCCCTGGGTGATCAGCAGGTTGACGATCTGCACCACCGGGGCGTTCTCCGCCAACGCCGCCAGCTCGACCGGCATCGCGGCCCGCCGCGTGTCCTGCTGCTGGTAGGCCTTGACGAACTCGGCCACGCCGGGCAGCACTTTGTAGCGCTCGCGGATGGCGACTTCCAGCTGGCTCTTCGGCGCCAGGGCCGCCTGCACCTCGTGCCGGGTCATGACCCGGATCTCTGCCAGAAGCGGCAGATTGGCCGGATCCGCGGTCGCGACCCGCAACACATTCTCGTCCAGGCTCAGCGGCAGGACGAGATGCTCCATGGCATACCCTTCCGAAATCAGGGAGAGGGCCACGTCGTCGCTGCGGACGCGGTGCAGATCCACCACGTCGAGGGCGA
>VBID01000087.1 GCA_005880615.1 Chloroflexota bacterium | reverse complement strand
GGGAGCGCTGGCTCTCGCCAACCGCAAGGTGACGATGACCCTGACGCTGGACGCGACGAGCAAGGGCCAGAGGCTGAGCCGCCTGGCGTACGCCTTCACCCACGCCATCAACGCCGACCGGCAGACGTTCCACTACTCGACCGACTTCCCAAGCGGCGGCTTCCAGGTGCGCGACCTGAACCGGAACCTGACCATCGACCAGCCGGACACCATCGACCCGTTCAAGCAGTTCATCCTGCCGGACGAGATCGTGCAGCTCAGCACGCTGTTCATCGCCGGAAACGCCGCGGGCGACGTGACGAACACCCTGGGGGAGGATCTCAACAAGAACGGCATCCTCGACGCGGGTGAGGACGTCATCCCCAACGGCGTTCTGGACAAGGGGATCCTGGCGGCCTCCTCGGGCCCGACGGCGGGCCAGGATCGCGTGCCCTGGAACTTCGATCTGAACAACGGCGGTTGGAGCGGCATCCGGCATCCGGAGAGCAGCCCGGGGCCCGTGGTGAACGAGGTCTGGGAGTACAAGACCTCCGGCCTCTGCGGCTTCCAGACGTCGGGGGGCTTGGCGGCCGGTCCGAACCACTTCGGCATCTGGCACACTGGCGACGGCAACCCGGCCACTCCGATAGCCGGTGCGACCGCCTGCGACAACTACGTGGTCCCGCACGACCAGACGACGCCCAACCGGACGGAAATCTACTTCGACGTGCTGCACTCTCCGATCGTCGCCAAGGTGCACCAGGTCAGCGACACGACCGGCTTCCCCTACACCGTCGAATTCCAGCGGTTTGCCGCCAACTTCAACATGCAGACGTTCGATTCGTACGCGGGGGGTGGCGTCAACATCGACAACGACATCGATGACGACAAGGTCAACTGCATGCTGTGCCAGGAGATGGACATCTACTACACCCGCCGCTTCGGCGGCTGGCCGATCGGCCAGTTCAGGTTCGCCGGCGTCTCCTTCACCGCCGCCAACCAGGGAATAGACCCGAAGAGCTACTACCCCTACCAGAGGACCTTCGGGTACTACGCGAACCCCGACGGCATAGCGCTGAACGGCGACGAAACCGGCTTCACCGGAAGTACGCAGAACACCAACCCCGACAGCTTGACGCCGATACCGTTCGCACAGCCGAACTTCCTGCCGTTCCCGGTCGCGGGGGCCCCGGTGCCGGGGGTGTGCACCTACGGCCCGTTCCCTCCCGCTCCGCCGCTCGCGCCGCTCATTCCGTGCCAGACGAGCAGCAACTGCAACGGGATCTGCAGCAACGCGCCGTTGATCGCGTGCACGGCGGACGCGCAATGCCCCGGCGGCTTCTGCCACGTGAGCGGCGGCGTCTGCAACCTCGAGGTGAAGACGGCCGCCGGGCCGGTGCGCAACTTCGAGACCACGCTGATCGGCTACGAGGGCGGATTCGTCGCCCCCGAGAACGGCCTGTCCTCCCCGGAGACTTACAATGACCTCCTGACGATTCCGGGCCAGGGCGGGAACCGCTGGGAGATCGGCATCGGCTTCTTCAGCATCGAGAGCGCGTCCCAGACGGGCGACTACGGCTTCGGCGTGGACGACGTTTTGTTCGAGTGGGACGAGTTCCACCCGCTCGACGAGACCCAGTTCACGAGCCCGGCCCACACCCCGGCCTGCAACCGGTTCGGCGCGGCCCAGGGCTTCCCGGCCGGCGGCCAGTGCGCCACTGTCACGGCGGATCGGACGGCCCTGTACGAGTGCGAGTCGGCGATCCAGGTCACGGTGGTCGACCCGCATCGCCTCGCCGATGCGAGCGTGCAGGTCTCGGTCGTGACCGAGAGCGACTCGATCCACGAGACGACGCCCACGTTCTCGGTCCTCAAGCCGAACGGCAAGCTCTTCACGCTGCCGGCGGTCCAGGGAAGCCCCGGCCTCTTCAGGGGCGACGTCACGATCTCGTCGCAAGCCAACAACGCGAACAACGTCTTCGCCGACGCGGCCGGCGACGCGACCTTCACGATCTACTACGTCGATGCGCAATGCGACAACGACGGCGACGGGCAGATCGAGCAGATCTTCGATAACCTGGACGGGGACGGCATCGCCGACAACGTCGACAACTGTCCGTTCATCTACAACCCGGGCCAGGCCGATGCGGACGGCGATCATGTGGGCGATCTGTGCGACGACTGTCCCCAGGTCTACAATCCGTCGCAGACCGATTCGAACGCCGACGGCGTCGGTGATGCATGCGATTTCGATGACGTGGACGGGGACGGTGTCGCTAACGCGACCGACAACTGCCCCGACCTCTACAACCCGGACCAGCTGGCGACCCTTGCTCCTCCGCGGGGCGACGCCTGCGCCGGCAGCGGCGACCTCGACCACGATGGCATCCCCGACGCGGGTGACAACTGCGTCCTGGCGTTCAACCCGGCGCAGACCGACAGCGATGGTGACAAGCTGGGAGACGCCTGCGACGGCGACTGCGCGGGTGCCTCGCAGGTTCAGATCTGCAGCAACGCGCCGTTGACCGCGTGCACGTCGGATTCCCAGTGTCCCGGTGGCTTCTGCCAGACCGCCGTCCGGCACACCGGGTTCTGCTCGCTCGTCAACGATGACTACGACGCCGACGGCGTCGAGGACGCGATCGACGACTGCCCCACGATCTACAATCCGCCGATCATCCCGGGGACCAAGAGACAGCTCGACAGCGATCGTGACGGCCTCGGCGACGCCTGCGACCCGTCCGGCACCTTCGACGACAACAACGATGGCGTCCCGGACGACATCCCGTTCTTCGCGGGAACGATCAACTGCAAGGCTCTGCCGCTCGCGAAGTTCATCGTGTTGTCCGCCGTCTACAAGGACGTGAACGGCGACCAGGATGGCTTCCCCGATCCAGGAGAGTTCGGCCGCCTGAAGGTTCAACTGCAGAACACCGGGCCGGCTCTCACGGGCGCCAACTTCCACCTCAGCGCGAGCGATGGGTCGGTGGCGTGCGTCAACTCGCCCACGGTGCCGTTCGGGAACGTGGCCGCGGGGCAGACGATCATCCTCAGCGACTTCAACCCGGCGCTGCCGGTCGACCCGAGTCAGCCAGGGTTCTTCTTCACGACTTCGGACTCCGTCATCTCGGTGCCCGGCCAGCCGGCGGCGAAGGTCAACCTCTGCCTGAGCGTCACATCTGATCAGGCCCAGGGCGTCGGCACACCGATCTGCTTCAACCTGCTCGGCGACCTCAACCTGCCGGTGGGACAGACGCAGGTCTTCACGGCGGGGCCGGACGGGAGCGTCGGCACCTCCGACGACGGGACGGTCTTCGAGAGCTTCGATGTCGACCGGGACGCGGACGGCAGCATCACCGTCAAAGACACCTTCTTGAACCAGAACGGCAACCCGGCCGCCGGCGCCTTCTGCAGCAACGCACCGGGAACCGCCTGCACATCGGACGTGCAATGCCCGGCGGGCGGCTTCTGCCTGAAGGGCGCTCACGGTGTCTATATCACGGGGAGCGCTACCGGGGTCGGCGGCACGATCGCAGGTGTCGCGTGCGGTGGGTTCACCACGTTCGCCCAGGGGAACGCCGGATGCCGCCTGCACCCGCTGTTCCCGTTCGACTGGCACATCCACTGCGCGCACGACGCGACCAACTGCCCGAACCTCGAGACAAACGCACTGAACCCCGGCGGCACATGCCTCGACGGCTGCACCTACCAGACGCCTCTCAACGGCGATCATGCCATCAGCGGGAAGAACTCCCTGCACCAGGGAGCGCACTTCGACCTGACTGATGCGGGCGGCAGCGTCACGGGGGCCGGTGACACGCAGCACCTGCGAGTCCTGCAGGCCTTCGCGACGCCACCCATCAACCTCGCCATCGTGCCGCGGATCGGCGACCTCCAGTTGTCGTTCTACCACATCCAAGACCAGATGACCGGCGTCATCGGCGTCAGCGGGCCGCCCGTGGCGTGGGACTATGGTCAGGTCCAGATCAGGGTCGACAACAACCCCGACCCGAACGTCGACAGCTGGGGCTTCTGGGACCGCCTGATCCCGTTCCAGAACGTCTACGACCACACCGCGGGGGCCTGGAGCTCCTTCACACCGCTGGGCACGTACTGCGACTTCGGACCGACCGACACCGGCAACGCGCCGCCGGCGCCGCGCGGCGTGCACGAAACGATGTGCTACCCGGAGCAGGTGTTCTCGAACTGCGGTGATCCGTGGGCCACGTCAGTCAAGAACCACGGCAGCTGCACCGGGCCGGGGATCCTGGACAACGCCAATAGCCACGGCGTCTGGGTGCAGAGCAAGTTCAACCTGGCCAACTTCCTCGGCCAGAGAGTCCAGATCCGCTGGATCGGCGAGACCTGGGACTACGACGCGCAGACGAACGGCTACTACGCGGCCGGGAGCCGCTTCGCGACCCAGCTCGTCGACGATGGCTGGTGGCTCGACGACATCCAGATCACCGGCACGATCCAGAGCCAGATCGTCCCCGTGCCGGACCCCAAGACGCCGCCGGCCATCAGCTGCACCGCGACCGGCAGCACGACCGCCTGCAACTCGCACGCGAACGTCTGCAGTAACGCGCGGAACGTCGTCTGCACCTCCAGCGCCCAGTGCACGTCTCCCGGCACGTGCGTTCCTTCCGATAACGGCACGTCGCCGGTGCTCAACGCCTACGATCTCAACGCGAACCTGCTCGACGGGATCGCTCACTTCGCGACCGGCGGCATGCCCGTCCGGATCTCCGGCTTCGGCACCTCGATTCCGGGCGGCTGCACCGACGGTGCTACCCAGTATCAGTTCTTCAAGAACGGCGTCCTCGCCCAGGACTGGTCGTCCAAGGACTTCTACCCCGACTCTCCTGATTTCGACGCCGACTACACGATGCACGTCCGCTGCAGCTCCGATTTCAGCTGCACGAGCTCGAGCCCCAGCCTCCACCTCACGGTCTACAGGGGGGACAGCGCCGACATCGTGCTGACGCTGGTGCACACACCCGCGGGGGCCGCCGGCACGACGACTCTCCACTGGCTGTCGCATCCTGAGGCGGCGTCGGCGGTGGGCGGATACCAGGTTCTTTCCGGGACAAGCGTCAACGCAACGCTAACCGGCTGGACGAACCTCTTGCCAGCGGAGTGCCCGGTGGCCCAGGTTACGCCGATCGGCACGGACATCCCCAGGGTGGATTCCAACGCCGCACCGGCGGTCGGGGGTATCCGGTACTACCTGATCGGCCACGAGCACCTCACACATGGTATCGCCAGCACGCTCGGGGATTCGTTCATCGGCGCGCCCCCGGCGCTCGCCGCGCGGGTGGCTCCGGTCAACTGCCCGTAGCCAACCGCAGGCAAGGTAGGAGAAGTGGGGGGGCCCTTCGGGGCCCCCCGATTTTTTTCAGGAGGTCCGACCCGTCCCTTCCTGGCTTGCTCTAGGAGCCTGTCCGGGTATTGGGATGGCCCGCGCGCCCGGGGCTTGCGAGGCGGAGGCCAGGAGCGAGGAGGACAGCGATGCCGGAGC
>VBID01000086.1:881-6560 GCA_005880615.1 Chloroflexota bacterium | reverse complement strand
GACCGGGGCCGGCGGGCTGAAGTCCACGGCCACGGCAACTTTTGACTGGTCAGGCCGCCGCACGCCTCTGTCCCTCTGAGGCCATTGGCGTGAGCCGGGTTCGCCAGGTCGCCGGTTGCAGGAGGCCAATGCCGGCCACGTGGAGGTGCCAGGAGAAGTCGGGCGGCCACTCGCCGACCACCTCCGGCTTGCGTACCTCGTAGGCGAAGCCGGTGCGGCCGGCCTCGATCGCCTCCGGCACCATGCCGAACAGCCCGGTCAGATATAGCGGGGTGGTCGGACCCACCGGCAGCTGGGGATCGGCCGAGCGGCTGAACTTGAGCAGCGCCTCAACCGACAGGGAGAGCTCTTCCAGGTGTCTGTCGAGGCTGTCGACCGGGCTGGCTTCCAGCTGGACCGTGCGAAAGAACCGGGGCCGTCCGCCTACCTGGAGCACCAGGGTCGCCTCGCCGTGTCCCCAGTCCAGGATCAGGCCGTCGGGCACGCCGATGGCACGAGCCAGGGCCAGAGCCCGGAGATCCACCCGCTCCACCTGCAGCCCGGCCGCCGCAACGGCGGCAACCAGGCCGTCGATCATGTCCCGCCTGGCCGCGGCCAGGTAGATGGCAAGCTGTCTGCCGGCGGGGGCCGCGTGCCAGGCGTAGTACACATCGCCGGGATCCATCGGGATGAGCCGTTTGGCCTCGTACATCACCGCCGACTGGAGATCGGCCTCGGGCATCCGTGCCAGGCGAAAGTCGCGAACCGCCACCCCGGCATCCGAGATGGCGACCCGGGCCAGCCGGGCCGTCACGCCGCTACCGGCGAGGGTCTGCAGGAGGACCTCCATCAAGATGCGAGTCGGCATGCCCTCGCGATAGGCTCCGTCCGGCAGCAGACTGTGGGCGTGATGCACGGCGCCTCCATCTCCCAGCTGGAGGACCTTGAGCTCACGGACATCGAGCTCGATGGCGCAGACCGGCGTCACTGGAACTGTTCCCAGGTGATGACCATCACCGTGCCCGTCTGGGTGACCAGCGCGTCCAGTGTATGGCTGGTGCTCGGTGAGCTGACGTGGAAGGAGAAGTTGGCGCCGACCCCCTTGCAGGGGCTGCCTTTGGTGACGGTGATGTTCACCGTGATGGCGCCGCTGGGGTAGCTCAGGACCAAGGGGGCCGGGAGCTTGGGTGCGTTGCACCCATTCCCGTTCTTCAGGTCGAGGGTCTCCATGCCGTAGGCCAGCCCCGCATCCAGGGCCACCGTGGCCCGGGTGTCCGCCTGGACCGAGCTCAGGTCAAGGAAACTGGCGGCGGCCAGGGTGAGACCTGCCCAGGTCAGGATCAGAAACGCCGCCATAAAGACCAGGACCAACAGGAGGGCCTGGCCGCGTTGCCCACGGCGCCGGCGCGAGTTCAGTAGCATCCCGTTGCTCCGATTCGTTGCGTGACCCGGAGTGTCTGCGCAACGGCGATGGCCTTCGGGGTAAGCGTGACCGTCAACTGGCATCCGGCGGTGGCCAGCGCCAGACTCTGCAGCCCACGGGCGGCGACGAACCCGCTACGCACCAGGTTGCCCTGGGCGTCAATCGTGTAGGTGACGGTGGTACCTGGCGCTGCCCCGGCCGTCACACCGAGGGAGCCGCTGCCCGGTGTGAGGGGCCCGGTATAGGTAATCGACGTGGCGCTGCTGAGATCGCGCAGCAGGCCCAAGCTGGAGGAGCCGAGGGCACCGTCGGCCGACACCTGGTTGGCTTCTTTGCTGATCACGGTGTAGCCGACCAGGAAGGTACTGGCCATGGCGCCGGTAATCAGCGCCAGGACCAGCAACCCGATGGCGGCTTCGATGATCGTGAATCCCCGACGGCTCATGGCTGCACCTTCAGCACGATGATCTGCTCGCTCCCGCCGCCCGGTGCGGTCACGGTGACGGAGATTTGCTGCAGGCCGTTCTCATTGTTGGCGAGCGAGAAGGTGCCTACGGCCGGATCCCAGTAGAGGACAGACGGCGCCGAGAACGTGTAGCCCGCAGCGGACAAGTTCTGGTAGGAGCCAGCGGGCGGCGGCTTAGGGATGTAGGCCTGGCTCTTCAGGAACTCGGCCTCAGAGCGCACCAGGAGATCGAGCGTCGTCTGCTGCCGGTGATGCCCGGTCGCCAAGGCGATGGACGAGAGCCCGGCCATCATGGTGACGACGATCACGCCCAGCAGGGCGACGGCGATCAGGACCTCAATAAAGGTCATACCCTGGCGGCTGCGAAGGCTGCCCATCCGAAACGCTGCCGAGGGCACGCGAGCGCGCGGAGAGGTATCTGTTCCCCGGCAAGGGGGGAGGGAGAGTTCGCCGAGACCCCCTCCCCGCCCTCCCCGCAAGGGGGAGGGAGAGTTGCCCGGGACCAGAGAGAGTTCGTCCAGACCCCCTCCCCTACCCCTGCCCACGCGGGAAATCCCGCGACCCTGACAACAGTGGCTCCCCGCAAGGGGGAGGGAGAAGCGGAAGAAATGACGATCGCGGGCCATCCTACTCATTTCAACGCCCCCACCAGGCCGTACATAGCGGAGATCAGTGCAACGGCGATGAAACCAACCACGACGCCCACGATGACCGTCATTACGGGTTCGATTAAGGCGGTCATCGCCCGGATCCGGTAGTCGAGCTCCTCCTCGTAGAAGTCGGAGGCCTGCTCCAGGTAGGTGTCGAGCGTTCCGGTTTCTTCGCCGACCCGGACCATCTGGGTGAGCATGGGCGGGAAGAGGTGCGTCCGGGCCAGGGGGCCGGCGAATCCTTCCCCGGAGGTCATCTGCTCACGGACGGTCTGGAGGCCGCGCTCGTAGACCAGGTTGCCGGTGCCGGTCACCACCGCATCGAAGGTCTGGCCCAGCGGCACCCCGGCCTTGAGCACCACGGAGAGGGTCCGGCAGAAGCGGTTGAGGATGGCGGCTTGCACGATGACGCCGAAGACCGGCGTCCGCAGGAGCAGCCGATCTTTGAGGTAGACACCGCGGGTGGTCCGCAGCGCGAGCCACCCGGCCACGACGGCGGCCAGGATGGCCCCGCCGATGACCAGGAACCATGCCTGGAGGAAGGCCACGATGGCCAGCAGGATCCGGGTTGCGAGTGGCAGCTGGACATGGAACTCCGCAAAGATGCGCACAAATGCCGGCATGGCGAACACGACCAGGATCACCACGACCACCGCCGCGACCACGGCGATGACTGCCGGGTAGACCATGGCGCTCCGCACCCGGCGCAAGGTACCCATGTCGCGTCGCATGTAGCCGGCCAGCTGCTTCAGCGTGCTCTCCAGGTTTCCGGTCAGCTCGGCCACCCGGATCAGGTCGATGTAGAGGGGCGAGAACACGCCGGGGTGTCGGACCAAGGCGTCGGAGAGGTTCTGCCCTTTCTCCAGGTCGGCCAGGACCGTCAGCAGGACTCGGCGAAAGAGGACCGAGCCCGTCTCTTCGGCGATCGTGCTGAGCGCCCGGCTCATCGGAATGCCGGCTCCCACGAAGGTCGACAGCATCCGGGTGAAGAGGACGATGTCGTTGGTCGAGATGTGGAACAGGCTGGGGAAGTAGTCCGCCATCGTTTTCTTGGGCGGAGCCGGGAACAGCTGCACGATCTTGAGCCCCTGTAGCCAGAGAGCCTCCTCCGCGGCGGAGACTCCGGGGGCTTCGATCTGGCCGGTCCGTTTCTGACCCGCGTCGGTGTAAGCACGGTAGGCATAGGCCGGCATGTCACCCCACGTTCACCGATCGCATGACCTCTGCGATGGTGGTGACTCCCTCGTCGATCTTGATCAGGCCTGCCTGACGCAGCGCCTGCATTCCTTCCTGAGCCGCCAGCTGGCGCAGCGCCTCGGGGGGCGCCTCCTTCACGATCAGGCGCTTGACCGCATCCGACATGCGGAGCACTTCGAAGATGCCGATTCGGTCCCGAAAGCCCGTGTGGGAGCAGTAGGCGCAGCCGGTGCCGCGGCGGAAGTTGAACTGCCGACCCCCGAGGCTGGCGTAGAAGCTCATCTCTTCCACCGGCGGCGTGTTCTCGATGCTGCAGCGGTCGCACAGGCGACGCACCAGGCGCTGGGCCAGCACGCCAATCACCGAGGAGGCGACCATGAACGGCTCGATGCCCATTTCCAGGAGCCGGTACACGGCGCCCACGGCGTCGGTGGCGTGCAGCGAGGAGAGGACGAGGTGCCCGGTGAGCGCGGACTGTACCGAGATTTCGGCGGTTTCCTTGTCTCGGATCTCGCCCACCAGGATGGCATCCGGGTCCTGGCGCAGGATGGCCCGCAGCCCGTTGGCGAAAGTGATGCCGGCCAGCCGGTTGATCTGGATCTGGTTGACGTTGGCGAAGGTGTACTCGACCGGGTCTTCGATGGTCATGACGTTGGTTTCGTTGCGGTCCAGCTCGTTCAGCGCGGCATACAGCGTGGTCGTCTTGCCCGAGCCGGTGGGACCGCTGACCAGGATCATTCCGTAGGGCGAGTGGATCAGGCTCATGAACTGCGCCTCGGTCTCCGGCGCGAAGCCAAGCCGATTGAGCGGCAGGATGGACCGGGCGCGTTCGAGGAGACGGAGGACGACCTTCTCACCCCAGATGGTCTCGATGGTGCCCACCCGGATATCCAGGGCCCGGCCCTCCACGCTGGTCTGGATCTGGCCGTCCTGGCTGCGATGCTTGTCCACGATGTCGAGCTTCGCCAGCAGTTTGATGCGGGAGATGATCGGCGCGGCCAGCGTCGCCGGTAGGCTGGTGGCGTCGTGCAGCACGCCGTCGATGCGGAACCGGACGCGCAGCCGGTCTGCCTGGGGCTCGATATGGATGTCCGATGCCCGCTCTTCGACGCCCTGCGAGATGATCAGGTCGACGATCTGAACCACGGGGGCGTCCTGCGCAACATCCGAGAGCCGGCGGCCGCCGCGCTTGATGCCGCCGGCCTGGAGCGTTTCCTCAAACGAGCGGACGTTCCGGTCCATGCCGGCCGAGAGGCGATACTCGCGGACGATGGTGGCGTCGATCTCCGAGCGCACCCCCAGGAGGGGTCTGACCTTCTTCCGGGTCAGCACCTTGAGCTCCGCGAAGAGGGCCAGGTCACCCGGGTCGATGGTCGCCACCTCCAGCTCGTCATCCACCAGCCGGACCGGGAGGATGTGGTGCTCGAGGGCGTACGCCTCCGAAACCAGGCTCAGCGCCGCCTTGTCGATGCGGGCCCGGCTGAAGTCGATGAGCGGCACCTTGAAGTGCTGACTCAGCACCCCGGCCAGCGCCTTTTCTTCGACGTGACCGGCTGCTACCAGGACCTGCCCCAACGGCTGGTGAGTCTGCTTCTGCTGTTCCAGACCCCAGTCCAGTTGTTCCTGGGTGATCAGCCCGCGCTCGAGCAAGAGTTCGCCGACCCGGCGTGGGCTCTGGCCAACGAACGGGCGATTTGGCGGGCTAGGATTGGCGACGCTCATGCCACCCTCCGCGTCTTGAACTCCAGCTGTCGCTTGATCCGGTCCAGGTCTTCGGGGGTGAACCGGAGGTGACGGCCGGGCGTCCAGAAGGCGGCCTGGATTTCGCCTCGACGCACAGCTCGAATGAGCGTCGACTTGCTGATCCCGAGCCAGGCGGCTGCCTCGCTGGTGGACAGGGCGGGCTTCATCGATATCTCCGCGAACGTTTCAAACGAGTCAACTGACGCAAACCTGCGATCGCG
>VBID01000086.1:0-803 GCA_005880615.1 Chloroflexota bacterium | reverse complement strand
CCAGGTCTTCGGGGGTGAACCGGAGGTGACGGCCGGGCGTCCAGAAGGCGGCCTGGATTTCGCCTCGACGCACAGCTCGAATGAGCGTCGACTTGCTGATCCCGAGCCAGGCGGCTGCCTCGCTGGTGGACAGGGCGGGCTTCATCGATATCTCCGCGAACGTTTCAAACGAGTCAACTGACGCAAACCTGCGATCGCGCGCGCTTCGAGACCCCCACCCTATCCACCCCCGCAAGGGGGGAGGGATGCGGAAGAACCTGCGAACCCGCCCTCCCCGCAGGCAGGGGAGGGGGAAGAGGTCGCAGGCAAGGCAAGAGAGGAAGAGAGACGCTGCTGGCGGTTATGCAGCGGGCTTGAGTTCCGCCGGATAGAGGGCGCGGGCGGCGGCGACGGCGTGGTCAATCTGCCCCGTCCGCACCAGCTCATTGAGGCTCCGCTCCATGGTGGTCATCCCGTCCTTGACGCCCGTCTCCAGCACATTTCGCAACTGGCGCGTCTTCCCATCCTTGATCAGGTTGGCGACGGCGTAGTTGTTGAGCAGCACCTCAAAGGCGGCCACTCGTCCGCTGCCGGTCTTCCGCGGCAGCAGCTGCTGATACAGGACGGCGGTCAGGGTGTTGGACAGCTGCACCCGAACCTGTTGTTGCTGCTCGGCCGGAAACACGTCCACCATGCGGTCCACCGCCTGGGTGGTGTCGTTGGTGTGCAGGGTGGCCAGCACCAGGTGGCCCGTCTCGGCGATGGTGATGGTCGCCGAGATCGTTTCGAGGTCGCGCATCTCGCCGACCAGCAAGACGTCAGGG
>VBID01000032.1 GCA_005880615.1 Chloroflexota bacterium | reverse complement strand
GGGGGCCTGGGAGGACCGCAGTCCTTTCCTTTCGTGCTCCTGCCCCGCGGGTGGTCGACTCCGGATCAGACTGTGGTGGGAGCGGAAGCCCTGCACCAGTGGATGCGCCGCTGGCTCGCCGAGCTCGGCCAGACCGAGTATCGCTAGCAATCCCAGCTCGACCGAGCGCCCTCCCCCCTTGCGGGGGGAGTCTCGCTTTAGCGGAGTCAGTTAAGGCAAATAGTCCAGCGGGTTCTGCGGGACGCCGTGGTAGCGAATCTCGAAATGGCAATGCGACCCGGTCGCCCGGCCGGTGGCGCCCATGTAGCCGATCAGCTGGCCGGGTTGAACGAGCTGGCCGGCGGCGACCAGGACTTCCTGCATGTGGCCGTACACCGTCGTGAAGCCATTGCCGTGGTCGATCTGGACGTAGATCCCGTACGAGCCCCAGCCAGCAAACACGACCTTGCCACCGTCGGCGGCGCGCTCCGCCGTGCCGTAGGCATTGGCGATATCGAGTCCGGGGTGCCACGGCAGGAAATAGGTGGTGATGGTGCCATGGGTCGGCCACAGGAACCGAACCAGGTGGTGACGCGTGTCGGTCGGCGCGGCGGGCGTGATCCGGCGCGGGAGCTGCTCCGTGGAAACGTCTGGAACGAAGAGCTCAGCCGGCAGGGGCGCACCCAGTGCCAGGTTGTTCAGGTCGCGTACGACCGCCGGGTCCAGGCGCAGGGCAGTGGCGATCTGGACCAGCGACTGGCCCGGCTCCACCGGCACCATCGATCCGTCGATGGGAGGCAAGGCCAGGACCTCGCCCCTGACCAACTGGTCACCCGAGACCAGGTGATTCACCTGCAGCACCGTCTCCACCCTCAGGCCGGCGCGGGCCGCGATGGAGCCGATGCTATCCCCAGGCAGGACGGCATACGTGGTCACCGGTCGAAGCTGCTCAGCCCGGGCCGCACTGGTGTAGGGCTTGAGCATGCCGTCGGCATGCATACCCGCTCGCGCTAACGCGGTGTCCGACGCCGTGGTGGCAGCCGCATCTTGCAGTTGATGGTGGATGCCGATAGGCACCAGCCCGCCAAGCAGGATACTCAGGGCAAGCACCCACAGGTGGGCGCCGTAACGGACGATGCCTCCCGCCAAGCCCGTTTGCGACGACGACGAGGGGGCGCGGGCAGCCGGGGCGCGGTATTTCGCCCTGGACAAGACGGGCGCAGTCTAACAAAGGCCATCTCAGGAGTCAAAGAGACGCCCGCCGGATTTCACGCTCAGTGAAAAACCAGGAATAACTTAACGGACTTTCCGGTGGGCTCCCTCGACCGACTTCAGCGCGTAATGGTGTTTGGTGATCAGGTGGCGGACGGTGCCGCTCTTGCTGCGGAAAACGACCGATTCCGTCTCCGCCCAGAAATTGTGATAGATAACACCGTGCAGGAACTCTCCGTCGGTGACCCCGGTGGCGGCGAAGGCGACGTCCTCGCCCTTGACCAGGTCCTCGCCGGCGTACGGGCGATGGAGGTCGTCGAAGCCCACGCTCCGGGCCCGCTCTTCGTCGTCCTTGGAGGGCAGCCACAGGCGACACTGCAGGTCGCCACCCAGGCACTTCAGGGCGCAGGCC
Organism: Chloroflexota bacterium; assembly: GCA_005880615.1. Lineage (GTDB taxonomy): Bacteria > Chloroflexota > Dormibacteria > CF-121 > CF-121 > CF-121. The sequence continues at coordinate 16,270 of VBID01000032.1, read as the reverse complement.
GCCAGCACGGCTTCCGACAACCCGCCGACGCCCATCATGACGTCGATCCCCGTGCCATCCAGGGTGGCCATGATGGCGGCCGCGATATCCCCGTCGCTCAACAGGCTGATGCGGCCCCCCACCTGTCGAACCTGTTCCATCATGGGTTCGTGCCGCGGTCGGTCCAGCATCACCACGGTCAGGTCCGAGACCTGCACCTTCTTGGCAAACGCCACCCGTTGCAAGTTGTTCTCGACAGAATCCGTGACATCGATGGATCCGCGCGCGTCCGGGCCAACGGCGATCTTCTCGGCGTAGAGCCGCACCGGCGTCCGCAGCAAGGACCCGCGCTCGGCGGTGGCAATCACCGACACGGCGTTGGGAAAGCCCTTGGCCACCAGGCTGGTGCCGTCTAAGGGCTTGAGGGCCACGTCGCGCACCTCGCCCGTTCCGTCCCCCACCCCGTTGCCCACGGCTAGCGGCCCCACCCCGAGTTCGTCGCCGATGACGACGGTGCCCTGCATGTGGACGCTGCTGAGCGCCTGGTGCATGGCCGTGGTCGCGGTCCCCTTGATCCCCTCCCGGTCCAGGTTCCCCATCCAGCGCCCGGCGGACAGGGCGGCCGCCTCGGTGGCGCGTACCAGCTCCAGCCCAATATTGGACTCAATCGCCCGTGGCTGGGCGATCCCGCTCGCCGGCGGTGTAGGAGCCTCGCGCCTCACACGGTCCGGTTTTCGGGGGCGGGAGCGGGCGCCCGCTGGACCCCGTCCGCCGCCAGCAGCCCGGCGCGGCCGCCGGCCGCGCGCACGAACTCGCGGAATAGCGGATGCGGGCGGTTGGGCCGGGACCGAAATTCAGGGTGGAACTGGGAGGCCACGAACCAGGGATGGTCCTTGAGCTCGATGATCTCGACCAGCCGGTCGTTGGGCGAGGTGCCGGAGAACACCATGCCCGCCTCCCACAGCGCCTCCCGGTAGAGGTTGTTGAACTCGAAGCGATGGCGATGGCGCTCGTATACCACCGGCTCGCCATAGGCCTGGGCGGCCTTGGTGTCCGGCTGCAGCTTGCAGGGGTACAGCCCCAGCCGCATGGTCCCGCCCTTGTCGGCCACATCCCGTTGCTCGGGCAGGAGGTCGATCACCGGGTGGCTGGTGAAGGCGTTGAATTCGGTGCTGTTGGCATCGGGCGCGCCCAGCGCATCGCGGGCGAATTCGATCACCGCGCACTGCAGGCCGAGGCAGAGGCCAAGATAGGGGACCTGCTGGGTCCGGGCGAAGCGGGCCGCCACGATCTTGCCCTCGATCCCCCGGTGCCCGAAGCCGCCCGGCACCACGATCCCGTCCACCTGCTCCAGGGCTCGCAGGTCTCCCGACTCCAGCGCCTCCGACGCCACCCAGCGGATATCGATCCGGAGGTTGTGGTGGATGCCGGCGTGGCGCAGGGCTTCGGTGACGCTGATGTAGGCATCCGGCGCGGGCAGGTATTTGCCCACCACGCCGATCTTCAGGGCTGCGGTCGGATTCTGGATCCGCCGCACCATGTCCTGCCAGCCAGTGAGCTCGGGCGGCTGGCCGTTCAGGTCCATGGCCTCGGCGATGAAGGTGCCCAACCCGGCCTCCTCCAGCATCAGCGGAACCTCGTAGATGGACTCGACGTCCGGCAGGGAGATGACTGCCCGCTTGTCGACGTCGCAGAAGAGCGCGATCTTCTCCTTAAGGGACTGGTTCACCGGCCGCTCGGATCGGCACACGATGGCGTCCGGCTGGATGCCGATGCTGCGCAGGGCCGCCACGCTGTGCTGGGTGGGCTTGCTCTTGAATTCTTCCGAAGCCTCCACGAAGGGGACCAGCGTCACATGCACGTAGAAGACGTTGCGCCGCCCCAGGTCATTCTTCAGCTGCCGGATCGCTTCCAGGAAGGGCAGCCCCTCGATGTCGCCGACCGTGCCGCCCACTTCTACGATCACGACCTCGGGGTTGTCGGCCCAGGTGACCCGGGTGATCCGCTCCTTGATCTCATTGGTCACGTGCGGGATCACCTGGACGGTCCCGCCCAGGTAATCGCCTCGGCGTTCCTTGGCGATCACCTCGGCATAGATCTTGCCGGTGGTCACGTTGCTGGCCTTGGTCAGGTTGGCATCGATGAACCGCTCATAATGGCCCAGGTCCAGGTCGGTCTCGGCGCCGTCGTCGGTGACGAACACCTCGCCGTGCTGGTAGGGGGACATGGTACCGGCGTCGATGTTGATGTAGGGATCGAGCTTTTGGAGGGAGACGCTCAGGTGGCGGGCCTTCAGGATAGTCCCGATGGACGCCGCCGTAATCCCCTTGCCAATGGAGGATACGACCCCGCCGGTTACGAAGACGTACTTCGGCACCGGACCACTATCTTACCCTGCGGACGACCAACCGTGGCATAGTTTTCCAGGTTGTGTATCCCTACGGGCTCATAGGCAACTGCGAGACGGCGGCGTTGGTGTCGACCGGCGGCAGCATCGATTGGTTCTGCTACCCGCGCTTCGACTCACCCTCCATCTTTGCGGCCCTGCTCGACCGGGACCGGGGCGGCTCGTTCAGCCTGGCTCCGGCCAATCCCATGCCGCCGGGCGAGCAAGCCTATCTGCCGGATACCAACATCTTGACCACCAGCTTTCAACGGCCCGAGGGGACGCTGGTGATCACCGACTTCATGCCCTGCTTCCTGGAGGGCGATCGCTTTGTGGCGCTGCGCCGGATCTGTCGAAGCGTGGAGGTCCGCCAGGGGGCGGTCGAGGTCGACTGCGTGCTCGACATTGCCCCCGACTACGCGCGGGGGCGAGGCGCCTATATCGAGCGAGACGGCCTGATGCTGGCCTCGGGCGGCTCGCAGGAAGTGATCCTCTCCTCCACCCTGCCCCTGCGCGGCACCATCACCGAGGCCGGCGGCCGGCCCCGCTATGCGCTTCGGTTCCGGCTGGAAGCCGGTCAGCGGGCCTGGTTCACCCTGGGCTATGGCGAGCGCTACTTTGCCCTGGGGCGTCAGTTCCCGAGCAGCAGCGATGCTACCGGCCTGCTGGCCCGAACCGCGGAGTACTGGACCAACTGGATCGCCCAGTGCCGCTATGACGGCCCGCTGCAGGACGCCGTCCGCCGGTCGGCGCTGGTGATCAAGTTGCTGACCTACGCGCCCAGCGGAGCGCTGGCCGCGGCGCCCACCACATCCCTACCCGAGGATCCGGGCGGCACCCGGAACTGGGATTACCGCTACTGCTGGTTGCGGGATGCGTCCTACACGGTCGCGGCCCTGTTCCGGGCCGGCTTCTCTCAGGAGGCGGTCGACTTCATCAACTGGATCCGCGACCGCGCCTACCAGCACGACTTCGCCATGCAGATCGTGTACCGCGTGGACGGCGATCCCCAGCTGCCGGAGCAATACCTCGACCACCTGAGCGGGTATGGCGGGGCCAAGCCGATCCGCATCGGCAACCGGGCGGCGGGCCAGAAGCAGCTCGACGTGTTCGGTGCCGTCATCGACTGCATGGCGATTTACCAGGCGAAAGGGGGCTTCATCTCGGCCAAGCTGTGGCGCGTCATCGAGCGCTTCGCCGACGAGATCTGGGCCATCAGCCGGGAGCCCGACAATGGCATCTGGGAGTTCCAGGGCGAGCGGAAGCATCACACCCATTCCAAGCTGTGGTGCTGGGTGGCACTGGACCGGGCCATCCGGCTGGCCCGCGGCACCGGCTACCTGGACAAGGTGCCCGAGTGGGAGCGCCATGCCCAGGCGTTGCGCGAGGAAATCGAGACCCGGGCCTGGAATCCGCGCCTGGGAGCGTTCACCCAGGCCTACGACGATGACTGCCTGGATGCGGCGGTCCTGCAGATGCCGGTGTTGGGCTTCCTGCCGGCCGATGATCCGCGGATGCGATCGACCCTCGAGGTCCTCAGCGAGCGGCTGGTCAACGGCGCCTATGTCCGCCGCTACGACTGTCGGGACGACCAAGGCTACCTGAGCGCCGCCTTTCTGTTGTGCAGCTTCTGGTACGTGGACGGTTTGATCGGACTCAACCGCCTGGAGGCCGCCGAAAGTCAGCTCAAGAGCCTGATCGCATTGGGCAACCCCGTCGGCCTGCTGGCGGAGGGCGCCGATCCGATCACGGGGGCGGCCCGGGGCAACTTCCCGCAGGCGTACAGCCACCTGGCCTTGATCGACAGCGCGATCCGGCTGGAGCGAGCGCGCGCCAGTCAAGGCGCGCGCTCCGAACTCGCGCCGGAGCCAACTCGGCCAGCAGAGTACGCGCCCGACTCCAAGACAACGTAGCGATCCAACCGCGGCTCCGCGCGTCCGAGCTCGGCGGGGCGAGGCCTCGAGTTTCGTGGACCGCACCAAGATCCGCGAAACTCCCGCGCGGCTGGTGCCGCTTTTGACTAATCCACGGCCGCTGTTGCGGCTGCACCTCGCGCCTCGAGCAGGATCAGCTTGGGCTCATCCAGCGGCGGGCTGCTGGTCAGTGAGAGCTTGGCCAGCGGGGTCAGGTCGGTGACGCCCATTTCCTTGGCAAACTTGTCCACCGGTTCCAGTTCCTGCGCGAGCAGCGTCAAGCCTGGGAGCCTGTAGGAGATCGGCACCACGTACTTGGGTTCGATCTGGTTCACGATTTCGGTTGCCTGCGCCGAATTCAAGTGGCTGCCTCCGCCCACCGGCACGAACAGGATGTCGACCTTGCTGCCGATGGCCTCCATCTGCGCCTCGTTGAGCTCATGCCCCAGGTGACCAAGGTGGCAAACCGTGAGCTCGTCGATGTCAACGACATAAACGAAGTTCTTGCCCAGCTGGGCGCCCTGCTTGGCATCGTGGTAGGTCTGGATCCCCTTCATGGCGACACCCTTGATCTCGAACTCACCGGCGCCCGTCACTTGGTGAAAGTCGCTCCCCAGCCCCTGGAAGCTGAAGTGGGTCGGGTCGTCGTGGGTCCTGATCACGATCTGAACAGTCAGCCGCACTGGCGCCAGGCCCATTTTGGGCTCATAGGGATCAATCAACACAGAGGCGTCGCGGCCGCGCAGCCGTACCGAGTTCAATCCAAAGTACGTGACTTCCATCGACGCTCTACTTTACTAGTCGACCGCTACCGGAGCGGTTGTGTGCGCCTACGCGGCGCGCGGAAGTCCTCGGCCCTTGGTGCGGGCCTCGGACTTCGAGGCCGCGGCTGGCCTCAGTGAGGAACACGCGAACGACTGGCCCACAAGGGTCATAGGAGACGGTCGCGTACCGTGCTATCCATGGGGCCAGGCCAGCCTTGGAGCTGACCCCTTGACTGGGGTCAGCTACATGCGCTCCGGAGCGGCCACGCCCATCAAGTCGAGCGCATTGGCGAGGGTGACCCGGGCAGCCTCGCTCAGCCGCAGGCGGGCGGCGCTCACCGGCTGGTCGTCCACGACCACCCGCACGTTCTTGTAGAAGACGTGGATCCGGGCCGCCAGCTCGTTCGCGTAGAAGGCGAGCCGGTGGGGCTCCAGGGATTCGGCGGCCTCCCGCACCACGTCTGGCCAACGCACGATGGCCCGCAAGAGATCCAGCTCCCACTCACTGTCCAGCCGCTCGAACGCGGGCGCCGCCTGCACGGCCGCGCCGAACTTCCGGACATTACTGAGGCGAGCATGGGCGTACTGCGCGTAAAACACCGGGTTCTCGTTCGATTGCTGCTTGGCCAGGTCCACATCGAACTCCATGTGCGCGTCCGACGAGCGCAGCAGGAAGAAGTAGCGGACGGCATCGGAACCGACCTCGTCGAGCATCTCCTCCAGGGTGATGCCCACCCCCGATCGCCTCGACATACGCACAATCTCCGTGCCGCGCCTGACCGAGACCAGCTGCACCAGGATCACCGTCAGCCGGGCCGGGTCGATGCCCAGGACCTCCAGCGCCTGCTTGAGCCGGTTGACCTGGCCTTGATGATCGGCGCCCCAGACGTCGACCACCCGCTGGTAGCCACGTTTCTCCAGCTTGTCGCGGTGATAGAAGATGTCCGCCGCGAAGTAGGTCGGCTCTCCGGTGCGCTTGTAGAGCACCTCGTCCTTGTCCCCGCCGGTGACAAACCACACCGCGCCGTCGCGCTCCACCACCAGCCCCAGGCTGCGCAGCTTGGCCATCGTGTCCTGGTCCCATCCCTGATAGAGCGAGCGCTCCGAGAACCAGGCGTGGTGGGCGATCCGCAGGCGATCGAGGTCACGCCGAATCGACTCCAAGTTGGCCACGATCCCGAACTCGGCCAGCGCCTCCACCGTGGCGTTCTTGCCGAGCTTGGCAGCGGCGGCGCGGGCCATCTCCTCCACATAGGCGCCCTGGTACCCCCCCTCGGGAGCCGGCTGGCCGCGGATGGCCGCCTGGATCGATTCGCCAAAGAGCCGAACCTGGTTGCCGGTATCGTTGACGTAGTACTCGCGCTGCACCGCAAAGCCGGTCGCCTCCAGCAGGCGGGCGATCACGTCGCCGACCACCGCCCCGCGGGCGTGGCTGAAAAGGAGAGGCCCGGTTGGGTTTGAGCTGACGAACTCCACCTGGACGGGGAGCTCATGGCCCAGGTCGCTCCGACCCCAGCCGGCGCCCGCCCCCGCGATGGGCTCGACCTGGGCCTGCAGCCACGACGGCCGAAGCCGAAGGTTGATGAATCCGGGTGGAGCGATCTCCACATCGGCGAATCCGGCGGGCAACGACAGCCGGCCCGCCAGCTCGGCGGCAATCTGGGCGGGCCTGCGGTGCAGTTCGCGGGCCAGCTTGAGGGGCAGGGTGATGCTGTAGTCGCCGTGGGCCGGATTGGCGGTCCGTTCTACCACCAACGCCGGGAGCGCTGCTCGGGCCAGACCCGGCAGGCCGGGAGCAGCCTGGCGAACGGCCTGGTCGATAAGGGTCGAGGGCGTGGGGACGGCGGCGACGATCAGGGGTGCGTGCCCAGCGCCACGTCCAGGCTGAGCTTCTGCGTGCCGCGCTGCACGGTCAGGGTCACGTGATCGCCCGGATGGAACTGGCGCAGCACGTCCTTCAACGGGTGCGCGTCATCGAGGCTCTGGCCATTGACCGCGGTGATCACGTCCTTGACGCGCAACCCGGCCCGAGCCGCCGGCGACCCAGCATCGATGGCTTGCACCAGCGCGCCGACCGGGATGCCGTTGGCGGTGGCGGTCGTCTCATCGACCATGGCGTAGGTCACGCCCAAGTAGGGGCGGTTGATGTGCCCGGTCTTGATCAGTTCCTGGGCCACGTCGTGGGCCGTGTTGCCGTTGAGCGCGAAACCCAGCCCCGGTCCGAAAGAGGCCTGCTCGATGGCAAAGTTGACTCCGATCACGTCCCCGGCCGAGTTCAACAGCGGCCCGCCGCTGTTGCCGGGGTTGATGGACGCGTCGGTCTGAATGGCGTTCAGGATGGTTTCCTCGACGCCGCTCGACTGGTTCTGGATCTTGATCGAGCGGTGGAGGGCGCTGATCACCCCCTTGGTGACGCTGTTCTGCTCGCCGAGGGGACTCCCAATGGCGATGGCCAGCTGGCCGACCTCCAGCGCCGAGGAGTTGCCAAACTTGAGCGTCGGGAGGTTGGTGGCGTTGACCTTGAGCACGGCGATGTCGTCGTCGGGGCTGGTCCCCACAATGGTGGCGTCGTAGACGGTCTTCTGGTCACGCAGGATGACCTTCAGCTGGCGGGCGTTCTCGACCACATGGTTGTTGGTGACGATGTAGCCGTCGCTGGTGATGATGAACCCGGACCCGATGGCGTGTTGTTCCTGCTCGACCAGCAGGCTCGGATCCACGATCTGGGTCTTGATCTCCACCACCGCTTTGCCCGCCTGCTTGGCTACGTTGATCACGGCTGACTCTTCGGTGAGGGTGTTGATGATCTGAGCTAGGGGCGGCGGTGGCGCACTCCCGGGGGCCGTCGGATGGTTCAGTTGCTGAGCGGTGATGATGGTCGCTCCCGAGCCGGCCAGCGCGCCCACCAGGGCGGCGACCACGACCGGGACCAGGATGCCGGCGCCCCGCCGCCGCGGAGCCCGTCGTTCGATGGGCGCGACTGAGGGAACCGGTTCCGGCGGCGGCAAATACTGCGGCTCACTCGCCATCGCTAACAGCCAAGTCTACCGGTCGGGAAGCGGCAGCCAGGTCAGGACCAGCTGTTCCGTTTTCGCAAATCCGGCCTGCTCGTAGAGCCGTACCGCCTGCGGATTGGTCTCCCGGGTCCAGACGCATGCAAAGGTGACGCCGCGGTCGCGGAACAATTGCACTGCCTGGCGAAGCATGGCGGCGGCCAGGCCCTGGTTCCGATAGGGGCGCTCCACGAAGACCTCCGCAACCTCGGCCTCCAGGCCGGTCCCCGGATCGAACAGTACGCACCAGCACAACCCCACCACCCGGTCCTGTCCGTCGCGGGCCCCAAAGATGATGTTCTCGCCGGTAAAGTGTGGCCGCACCGGCCGGCGCACGTCCTGGGCCACCACCTCGGGCGTCAGCTGCGGATGCTCGTAATGGCGCTGCTCCTCCAGGATCAACTCGGCCAGCAGCGGCCGGATGTCGGCCAGCTCGGTTTCGGCCAGGATCTCGATCCGGAAGGGGTCCGCGGTCATGTGATAGTGACCGTTATTATAACGAGCGTTATCATAGAGCCATGACCAACCCGTTCCACTATGGCTCGCCGGTCACCGGGGACCGCTTCACCGACCGGGCGACCGAGTTGCGAGCCCTGGTCACCTGCATGCTGAAGGGCCAGAACGCCGTCCTCCTCTCCCCCCGGCGCTACGGCAAGACGTCCCTGTTGAAGCGGGCCGTGCAGGACGTTCGGCAGGCCAAGGGCCGAAGTGCCATGGTGAACCTAATTGGCTGTAGCAGCCGCCGCCAGGTCGCCCAGACGCTGGCGACCGGGATCGCCCATGAGGCCATGGGCTGGCTGGATGGGCGGACCGAGCTGCTCCGCGAGCACCTGGCCCGCGTCCGGGCAGGAGTCTCTCTGGAGGTTAGCCACACGGGGCTGACCGTAACCCTGACCCCGGCATCCGCCAGCACCGACTGGAGCGACATCATCAGCGACGTCCTGCGGATACTGGTGCGCCTCGGAGCCCGCAGCCATCCGGTGAGCCTGGTTATCGACGAGTTCCAGCGGGTGGCCGAGATCGATGACGGCTTGGCCGGTGTCTTCAAGACGCTGGTCGACGAGCTGGAACAGGTCAGCCTGGTCTTTGCCGGCAGCAAGCGACACTTGATGGAGGAGCTCTCCACCGGTCCCGGCGCGCCGCTGCTGCGCGTGGGAACCCGCATCAGCCTGGCGCCCATCCCGGAAGACCTGATGACGCGGTTCCTGATCGCGCGGGCGGAATCGGCCAAGAAGGAGCTCGCCCCAGCCGTGGCGGCCGCCATCTACCGGATCGCCCGCGGCATTCCCAACGACGTCCAGCAACTGGCTTTCTGGGCGTTCGAGGAACCCGGCCGGCGCATTACCGAGGCGACGGCGGAGCGGGCGCTGGACCGGGTGGTCAGCCTGCAGGCCGAGGACTTCGCGGAGAACTACGACAAGCTGGCCCCCTCCCAGCAGCGCCTGCTCGAGGTGCTCGTGCGCGGCCCCGTGGCGGACGTCTACTCGCGACAGATGATGGCGCTGGTCGACGTGGCCAATGCCAACGCCATCCGGGTGGCGCTGCGCCGGCTGGGCGAGTTGGAGCTGGTCGAGCGCACCCCAGCTGGATGGCGCGTGACGAGCGTCTTCTTCGAGCGGTGGTTGCTGCGGAAAGCCGAGTTCTAAACAACCTACCATCGCCCAAGATCTCCCCCTCCCCCTTGCGGGAAGGGTCGTGGACAGGGTCTCGTCGCACTATGCCTTCCGCTTGCGTTCAGGTCTCCCTCCCCCTCGCGGGGAGGGTCGGGGACCGGGTCTCGTCGCACTCTGCCTTCCGCTTGCGTTCAGGTCTCCCTCCCCTTTCGGGGAGCCACTGTTGTCAGGGTCGCGGGATTTCCCGCGTGGGCAGGGTCGGGGAGGGGGTCTCGGCTAGGTAATCGCCGCCATCACGTGCTTGATCTGGGTGTATTCCTCCAGGGAATACACCGACAGGTCCTTCCCGTAGCCGCTCTGCTTGTAGCCCCCGTGCGGCATCTCGCTGACCAGGGGGATGTGGGTGTTGATCCACACGGTGCCGAACTGCAGCTTGCGGGACGCGTTCATGGCGCGCTTGAAGTCGCGGGTCCAGACCGAGGCGGCCAGCCCGTACGGGACGTCGTTCGCCCAGGCGATGGCCTCGTCGTCGTCCTTGAAGCGCTGGACGGTCACCACCGGCCCAAAGACCTCCTTCTGGACGATCTCGGAGTCCTGGCTCACGTTGGCCACCACGCTGGGCTGGTAGAAATATCCGCGCCGATCGAGCCGTGATCCGCCGGTCAGGATCGTCGCCCCTTTCTGCCGGCTCCGGTCCACGAATCCCTCGACCGTCTCCAGCTGTCGCTTGGAGACCATCGGCCCCATGTCGATCCCCTCCTGGAGGGGATCGCCGACCTTGACCGACTCGACCGCAGGGACCAGCGTCGCCAGCAGATTGTCATAGATCCGAGATCCGGCCAGGATGCGAGTGGCCGCCGTGCAGTCCTGCCCGGAGTTGAAGAACCCGCCGATCTTGATCCCCTGGCTGACCGCCTCCAGGTCGGCATCGTCGAAAACGACCACTGGCGCCTTGCCGCCCAACTCGAGGTGGACGCGCTTGACCGTGTCCGACGCCAACCGGGCGATCTCCTTCCCAGTCGCGGTATCCCCGGTCAGCGACACCATGGCCACTCCGGGGTGCCGAACGATAGCCGCCCCTACGACGCGGCCTTCGCCGGTGATGACGTTGAGCACCCCGGGTGGGAAGATGTCCGCCGCCAGCTCGGCCAGCCGGAGGGAGGTCAGCGGCGTCCAGCCGGACGGCTTGAGCACGACACAGTTGCCCGCCGCCAGCGCCGGACCGATCTTCCAGACGGCCATCATCAGCGGATAGTTCCACGGCGTGATCGAGCCCACCACCCCCAGCGGCTCGCGCCGGATCATGCTGGTGAACCCGCGCATGTACTCGCCGGTCGCCTTGCCTTCCAGAATGCGTCCGGCGCCGGCAAAGAATCGCAAGTGGTCGGCGCACACGGGCAGCTCCTCGGACATGAAGAGCGCCCGGGGCTTGCCCACGTTCTCGGATTCCAGGTCACCGAACTCGTCGCCGTGCTCGATCAGGGCGTCGGCCAGCTTGAGCAGCAGCTCGCTGCGTTCCCTGGGCGTCGTCTCCACCCAGGTCTCGAACGCCTGGCGGGCGGCCGTCACCGCTCGCTCCACGTCCGCTTCGGTCGCCCTGGGAACCTCGGCCATGACCTCGCCGGTCGCCGGGTTCACCACCGCCTGGGTTTCCCCGCCGGTCGCATCCGTCCCCTGCCCACCCACGAACATCTGGTAGTGCTTCACTGCGGTGGTGGCCACCTTTTCCCCTCCTGTCGGGTCTCTGCCTCAGTTGGGACTATAGCGCGACGGCGAAAGCTGCCCCAGATGACCAGGTCGTAGCCGGCCTTGATCGTGCCGGCCAGGACGAACGGCAGCCCCAAGGAGACCTGCTGGGCAACCCCGGCCAAGACCGGGGCCAGCGGCCGGACGACGTATCGGGCGGTATTGGTGAACGCGATGGCCGCGGTGCGCTCCTCGGGGTCGACCAGCGCCAGCACGTAGGCCTGCCGGGTGGGTACGTCCATTTGGCTCAGAGCGAATCGGGCGAACAGCAAGGCCAGCGCCAGCGGAAACGTGGGTGCCAGCGGAATCGCAGCCAGCAGCAGGTTCGACGGCAGATGGGTGAACACCATCGTGTTCAACAACCCGATGCGTCCGGCCAGCCGGGTGGCCGCGGCGAATGACGCCGCCTGGAGCAGTCCGACCAGGAAGAAGATCAGCCCGAGCGTTTCCAGGGGGACGCCGAATCGGAGCCGGAACCAGTAGGCGATGAAGCTTTGCACGATGAACCCGCCGGCGAAGGCGTCCACGCTGAAGAGGGCCGCCAGCCGCAGCACCGCCGGGCGCGAACGGCCGAGCGGTCGCCCAGAACGCGCCACCTTCACCTCCACGCGCTCCGAGAGCGAGGTCGCCAGCCAGGCCCCGGCCAGGCCGACCACCAGGAAGACCAGGAAGAACCGCTGGTCCGCAGGAACCCCGGGCCAGACCCGGCGCAGCAGCGCGGGCCCGCCCGCCAGCAGTGCGCCGGTCGAACCGGCCAGCACCGCCACCGTGTTGTAGGTGCCAAAGATGCGCGTCCTCGCGTTTCCAGTCAGGCCGGTCGGCAGCATCACGACTTCCAGCGACGAGAGCGGACCAGCCTCGACCACGTCCGTCGACAGGGTGCCGGTCAGCGCAGCCAGCAGCAGGAGCCAGATCTGACTGGTCAACGCAAACACGGTCCCGGCCGCGGCCATCAGCAGGAAGAGCGCCGCGTACAGGCGGCGGCGGCCGATCCGGTCCCCCATCGTCCCGACGACGATGGACATCACGGCGATCCCGGCGATGATCGTGGTCAATAGAAAGCCGACCTGGACGCTCGACCAGCCGCGCGCCTGAAGGGACGCGCCCAGCAGGACGGCGCCGAACCCATAGGCAAAACCCCGTAGCGCCTGGTTGATGAGGATCCGCTTGCTATCGGCCGTCACGACTCCTGGCTAGGGTACCCGTAAGTACTCCCCTCTTCGGGGAAGGGCCTTAGGGAATCCCCTCCCCTTGGGGAGGGGCAGGGGAGCGGGCGCCTTGACGAGCGTCGTGCACCCCGCTAAGCTGCCCGCATCGATCAATCGAGGAGGTGACGCCAGATGACCCGTGTGCCCTTGATCGTTGCCACGAATTCGTCGGCCGCCTCCAGAGGTTCCCGCTAACCGCATCGCGGTCCTCCCGGCGGTTTCGACGGTCGTTTTCCGTCAACTCATTTGGAGGATTTCGCATGCATTCAGTCAGTCGGCTCGCGGACTTGGGCTGGTCGCCCTGGTTCGAGGCACGATTCGCGAACTATGACCAGGAGGGCCGGGTCCCGGGCCGCGTGGTCGCCAGCTTCGGCACGGCGTTTACCGTGTCGACCGAATACGGCGACCTGCGCGCCTCCATCACCGGGCGGCTGAGACACGAGGCGGCCAGCGCCGCGTCCCTGCCGGCCGTGGGAGACTGGGTCGTCCTGAAGGCCCGCGCCATCCAGGCCGTCCTGGAACGGCGCACCTCCCTCTCTCGCAAGGCTGCGTCCGAGGTTGCGGAGCAGCAGGTGATGGTGGCCAACGTCGATCGCGTCTGCATCGTCAGCGCCGTTGTCGACGACTTCAACCCACGCCGGCTCGAACGGTACCTCGCCATCGTCTGGGACGGTGGCGCGTCGCCCGTCATCGTGCTGACCAAGGCTGACCTGGCGCCCTCGATCGATGCGCTGATCGATCAGGTCGGTGGGCTGGCTCCGGGCGTTCCCGTCCTTGCCTGCAGCGCGGTGACCGGCCAGGGCATCGAGACCCTGCGGCAGCAATTCGTCGCCGGCGAGACCGCGGTGCTGGTGGGATCGTCCGGCGTTGGGAAGTCGAGCCTGATCAACCGCCTGATCGGCCAGGGCACGCTGCCGACCAATACCCTGCGCCGCGACGGCCGGGGCCGCCACACCACCACGAACCGTGAGTTGCTCGTCCTGCCTGGCGGCGGGATGCTGATCGATACGCCCGGCCTGCGCGAACTGCAGCTATGGGCCGATCAGGAGAGCCTGGACCAGGTCTTCGACGACGTCCGGCAGCTGGCGACCCGCTGCCGATTCAACGACTGCCGGCACGAGGCGGAACCGGATTGCGCGGTGCGGCAAGCCCTCGCCGATGGGAGCCTCGCCCCGGAGCGCTTCGCCGGCTACCGCAAGCTCGAGCGCGAGGTGCGCTCCCTTGCCGTGCGCGCCGATCACCGGCTCCGGCTCGAGGAGTCAAAGAAATGGCGGGCCATAAACCGGGCCGGCCGGCAGCGAGCGAGGCCGGGCTAGTCCCTAGCTATCATTCCCGGAGGAGGGAGAACCGAATGGACGTCGTCGCGTGGCTGTTGGACTCCGACCCGGCGATCCGCTGGCAGGTGATGCGTGACCTTACGGATGCGCCCGAGGAGCACGTCGCGGCCGAGCGTGCCCGGGTCGCCACCGAGGGCTGGGGCGCACGGTTGCTCGCCCTCCAGCGCCCGGATGGCCAGTGGGATGGCGGCACCCCAACGTTTACCTCCTCTGCCGCGGCCAAGTGGTGGCAATCACTGCCACCCGATCGGCAAGGCACCCTCTTCCCCGAATGGACCTCCACCACCTGGAGCTTGATGCTGTTGCAGGCATTCGGTCTTGATCCTGCCAGCCCAGGAGCGCGCCACGCCGTGCGCCTGGTCCGCGAGAGTTGCAGATGGGAGCACGACGGCGAGCCCTTCTTCGCGGGCGAGGTGGAGCCATGCATCAACGGCCGGGCCGTGGCGATCGGAGCCTACTTCGGCGAGGACGTCCGGGGCATCGTGCACCGGCTCCTTGGTGAGCAGATGAGCGATGGCGGGTGGAACTGCGAGCAGGAGAATGGATCGACGCGGGGGTCATTCCACACCACGATCGACGTGCTGGAAGGCCTGCTGGAATACGAGCGAGCCACCGGGGGCCCACCCGAGGTGCGCGCCGCCCGCCTCCGCGGCGAGGAGTACTTCCTCGAGCGGCGGATGCTTCGCAGGCGGTCGACCGGTGAGGTGATCGTGGAGGACCGTAAAACCGGTCGCCCCGCGGCCTGGACGCAGTTCTCCTACCCGACCTACTGGCACTACGACGTGCTTCGAGGTCTCGACTACCTGCGCGCGGCCGGTGCCACTCCGGACGAGAGGGTGGCCGAGGCGGTCGACCTGGTCGAGTCCAAGCGCGATGCGGACGGCCGCTGGCCCTTCGAGAATCCCTATCCCGGCCAGCTGCACTTCGCGCTGGACGAGGGCGAGGGGAGACCGAGCCGGTGGAACACCGTCCGGGCCATGCGCGTGCTCAGGTGGTACGCGCAGACTCCCCAATCGGTCTCCTCGGGATCCGGGTCGGCCAGCACTGGGTAGTGCCGGCCGGGGGTCAGGGCCAGACGAGATGGCCGAGGACCATGCCGATCACCACGGCCAACGCAATGGCGGCCCGTGGATATTGCTGGATCCAGGCCCGGATGCGGTCGGCCAACGGCGCGCGGCCCTGCGCCAGGGCGACCAGCTCGTTGACCATCAAGGCGAAGATGGCTGCCACGAAGAGGGTGGCCAGCAGAGAGAGGATTGCTTCCGGCGTGACGTGCACTTACTGGCCTAGTCGGCGCCGAAGCGCCATGCCCGGCCCGCCCCAGAAGAAATGGCCGAGCACCATACCGGTCACGATGGCAATCACAAAGGCCCATCCCGGAAACTCGTGGATCGCGCCGCGCACGGCGTTGGTGATGGGCACGTTGCCCGTGAACAGCGCCCAGGTCTCGTAGATCAAGAGCAGCAGGACGGCTCCCACAAACGCGGTCACCAGCAGGGAGGTGACGAAGTCCACTGTCCGCTGCATCTGGGGTGGTAACGAAGTCAACCCGCCCAGCTTACGGGACCGAGCTAAGCCCGGATCTACCGGTCGGGCGAAGCAGATCGGGATGCGGGGCGTGCCGAGCCGAAGAAGACGACGAGCACGTGAAGGAGCGCATCCGTCGATGCGTGACTGAACGCGCGCAGGAGACGACGCACGGATCGGCCGCATCCGCGCCCGAGATGCTAGCTCGAGCCGGTAGATTCGGGCTGGTGGAGGAAGGTCTTCTCGCCCGCCTGGATGGGCACCTTGAGCCAGTTCTCCACCGGCGGCAATGGACAACTGTATTCGGGGTTGTAGGCGCAGTACGGGTTGTAGGCGAGATTGAAGTCGACCGTCACCTGGCCGCTCGCGTCCGGCGGTTCAACCTCCAGATAGCGGCCCGCCGGGTAGGAGTCCTTGCCAGAGGTTGAGTCCCGAAACGGCACGAACAGCTCGTGCTGGTCCTCTTGCGCAAAAAGCGTGAGCTCTGCCGGTTGCCCATCAACGGCGAATCGCAGGATCCCAGCGCGGGTGTACACCTGCTCGCCACCACCAGTCGCCTCCATGGGAACCTCGCCCGCTTCGACGTCCGGATCGAGGCGGCCCTTCACCACCAGTGCCCGATTCTCCGGGTAATAGACCAGGCCCCTGAAGTCCCGGCGCTGTTCAGGGGTCAGCGGTGACTGCGGATCGTGGCCGAAGAAGTCGTCCTTGGCCTTACGAAAGTCGTCCAGCTCGCTCATCAGC
>VBID01000085.1 GCA_005880615.1 Chloroflexota bacterium | reverse complement strand
CGCCGGGGTCCCATGGCGTGGAGCTCCGGATGGCCGTACCGTTTAACGACGTCTTCGCAGAGCTCGATTTCCTCCACGTGTATATCGATGCCTCTTACACTGGGGGTGGGTGCGTCGCCGCCGCGCCGGTCGCAGATCCCAGTTTGGTGCCGAACATCCCGGTGCCGAAGCTCACACCGCCGCTGACGCCTAAGCTGCCTTCGTCCTCGACGTCGCCGCTACCGCTGCCGTAGCCGTTGAGCACGCGCAGGTAGCTTCCCTGCTAGCCGCCAGGTCCCGGTCTTACCGGGGCCTGGCGGGCTCGTTGTTAGGCCTTGACAGGCTGAGACCCCGCGCCGTCGTTTCGCCCCTAGGAGCTTTTTCTCAATGAGTCGCCCTTCCGGATTCACGCTGCTCGAAGTGATGCTGGCGATCGTGCTCACAGGCCTTGTGGTGCTCCTGGCCTACGGGGCGGCCCAGGTGAGCTACGACGCCCAGGCGCGCCTGCGCGCGAATATTGGGGCGTTGCAGGAAGCCCGCGCACTGCGGGAGCTGCTCCAGGACGCGCTGCGCGGTGCAAGGGCGCCGCAACGGCCCGGGGACGCGCGGTTCACGCTGCACGCGGGCCGGTTGTCCTTCGTGACAGCTGGGGGCGGGCCGCCGTTTGATCCGGACTACGACTGGCTGGTCACGATCGGGCCGGGTGAGGGCGGGCTCGAGTTCTCAGCGACGCCAGTCGGTCGTGCCCCTGCCACCGTGGTGACGTTCCGCGTTCCAAGTGTGACGCGTTGGGACGTACGGGCGCTCGCCCCGAGCCAATCGCTATGGCTCGAGGAGTGGCCGCAGACAACCGTACTGCCTCGCGCGGTGGCGATCACAATGTGGCGCGACTCCACGCAGCTGGGATTGCCGTTGCAAGCGCGGCTCTTGGCGCGCGCACCCCTGGCGACGGCGGGCTCGCGACAGTGACGAGAAACGAGCGGGGGTTCACACTCCTCGAAGTCATGGTGGCACTCGTGGTGCTCAGCCTCGTCGCCTTGGGCTACCTGCAGTTATTCCATGGCAGCCATCGGCTTGTCGGCGATGCCCGGGAGTGGTCACAGGCAGTGGAGTACGCCGAGGACGCGATCGAGCGGGCGAAGCTAAGCGGGCCGGGCTTCACTGGGACGCCAGCCGAGTCGCTGCCCGGGGGGTTTCGGCGCGAAGTCACGAGCCGCCCGTGGCAACCTGGACTGACGCTCGTGACCGTGACCGTGTTTCTCCCAGGCAGCGGTCGCTTCGACCTCGATTGGCTGGCGCAGGACCAACCGGCCGAACAGCGAGGGAGAGTGTCACCATGAGGTGCGGGGATCGCCGCGGCGTCGCGCTGATTTTCGTGCTGTGGCTGCTCGTGCTGCTCGGCGTGATCGTGGCTGAAGTCGTGTCGCAGGCTCGGACGGAGGCTCAAATCCTTTCGAGCCTGCGCGCGCGCACCGTGGCCCGCTACAGTGCCGAAAGCGGCATCCTCGCCGCGACAACCCGGATCGAGGCGCTGCTCGACTCGACCCGCAGCCAACCCGAACGCATCACCGCGCTCCGGAACCTCGACTCGCTGCTCACGTCTCTCAACGATCTCGATCTGGGAAGCGGGCGGTTCGCTGTGGCAGTGGTGGACCTAAACGCGCGCATTGACCTGAATCGTGCCGACGGGGCGACGCTACAGGGCTTGTTTCAGCAGTTCACCACGAATCAACGTGCGGAGGAGGTGGTGACACGACTGCAGCAGGCGCCCATCAATCGGCTCGGTGAAATCAGCAACATCCCGGGCATCAGCGACTCGCTGGCGTTGTCAGTGGCGCCGTATGTCACCGTTTGGAGCGATGGGTTGGTGAACGTCAACTCCGCTTCCGAGCGTGTGCTCGCCGCCTTGCCCGGCGTTTCCGATGCAACCGTGCGGAGCGTCGTACGACGTCGCGAAACGGGAGAGGTTTTCTTTACGACGACCGGTCTCTTCGGGCCTTCCAATACACCCGCCCTGCGCCTAACGGCGATGCCGAGCCGCCTCATGATCATCGGCCGGGGCTGGCAGGACGGGCATCCGCTGACGCACGAGATCCAGGCGGTCTACGCCGTCGCCGGCACGCGCCTCGTGCTGCTGGCCTGGCAGGAGCGAGATCTCTAGAACGCCTTGAGGTTGATGCCGTAGATCGCTTGCAGCATCGCAAGCGCGACGAACCCGACGAGGGCGCCGAAGAAGAGGATCAGCGCCGGCTCGAGTAGGGCCACGCCGGTTCGCAGCGCGCGCCGCACCTCTCCGTCGTAGGTGTCAGCGACGCGGATACACAACTCCTCGAGCCGCCCGCTTTCCTCTCCCACCGCGATCATTTGCAGCGCCAACGGCGGCAACGTGCCGGCAAGCGATGGCGCCAGCGCGCTCCCCTCGGACAGAGAGGCCGCCGCGCGGTCGATGCTTTCCTGCACTACGAGATTCGTCGCAGACGCTCGGGCGATCCGGAGCGCGGGCAGCGCCGGCATGCCGCTCTTCAAGAGCAGACCGAGCGTGCGAGCGAACCGCGCCGTCGAGTACTTGAGCTCGATGTCGCCGATCCATGGCCACGCGAGCCGGGCCGCGTGCCAGCGGCGGCGCGTTTCGGGACGTGCGAGGCCGCTCCGGACCATGTAGACCGTGGCGGCGCCCAACGCCAGCCACAGCCACCAGCCTTTTGTCAGCACGGCGCTCGCACCGAGCAGCAGACGCGTGCTGAGAGGCAGGGTGCTACCGACATCGGCAAGCACGGTAGCGAATCGCGGGATCACGAACCCCAACAGGACGAGCACACCGACTGTGGCGACCACGGCCAGGAGCGCGGGATAGAGCAACGCCGAGAGGACCTGGGACCGAAGCTCCGCACTCTCTTCCATGTGTTCCGACAGACGCACGAACACGACGTCGAGCGCACCGCTCGATTCGCCGGCCGAGACGAGGGCGACAAACAGGGGATCGAAGTACCGCGGGTGCTGAGCGAGCGCGTCGGCAAGGCTGGCCCCTCCCTGCACCGCGCGGCGCACTTGCCGGACCGTCTCCGCGAGGCCCTGGTGAGTCGCGTATTGTGCGGTGAACATGAGCGCGCGATCGAGCGGCACCCCCGCGCCGAGCAGCGTCGCGGCGTTGCGGGTCCAGAGCGTCACGGCCGCCCGGCGGCTGAGCCGCCGGCTGCCGCGCACCGCTCGGCCAGGCGTGGATTCGTCGATCCTGACCGGAAAGAGGTGTTGGCGACGTAACTCCTCCAGTACCGACTGTCGCGAGGTGGCCTGCACCACCCCTTCCACAACCTGCCCGGCTGGTGTGGCGGCCCGGTAGCGGAACCGGACGCTCATCCCAACGCCTCGTCCCGCGTGACGCGCATGACTTCTTCGAGTGTCGTCGTCCCCGCGCACGCCTTCGCCCAGCCCGCCGCGCGAAGCGGCTCCATGCCTTGCGCCTGCGCCAGCGCGCGGAGCTCGGCGAGCGGAGCGCGCTGAACGACGCGCTCACGCAAGTCCTGACTCAGCGGCATCAGCTCGTACAGACCCGAGCGCCCGCGGTATCCGGTGCCCGCGCAAGCGTCGCAGCCGCGCCCGCGCTGGAATCGCGGTTGGGGAATGTCAGGCAGCGTCGTCACTTCGGCGAGCAGGTCCGCCGACGGGCGGAAGTCCTCGGCGCAGTTCTCGCACACCATTCGGACCAGGCGCTGCCCCACGATCGCCAGGACCGTAGCGGCGACGAGGTACGGCTCAATGCCCATGTCCACCATGCGCGTCACGCCGCTGGGCGCGTCGTTTGTGTGCAGCGTGGAGAACACGAGATGCCCCGTAAGCGCGGCTTGGATCGCGATCTCGGCGGTCTCGCGGTCACGCATCTCGCCGATCATGATGATGTCCGGGTCATGGCGCAGAATGGAGCGGAGCGCGGCGGCGAACGTCAGCCCGATCTTGGGATTGATGGGGATCTGCGACACACCGTCGATCTGGTATTCGACGGGGTCCTCGACGGTCACGATCTTCACCCCGGGTTGATTCAGGCGGGCGAGCGCGCCGTACAGCGTGGTGGTCTTCCCAGAGCCGGTGGGACCGGTCACGAGAATAATGCCGTGCGGTTGGCGGATCAGGCGGTCGAAGAGCTCCAGCGCCGCGCCAGGCATACCGAGCTCGTCCAAATTGCGGACGCCTGCGCCGCGATCCAGGATCCGGAGCACGACGCTCTCGCCGTGCAGCGTGGGAGTGATCGACACGCGCAGATCGAGCTCCCGGTCCGATAAGCGCAGCCGAATGCGACCGTCCTGGGCGAGACGGCGCTCGGCGATGTTCAGGCTAGCCATGATCTTGATGCGGCTCAGCACGGCGGCCTGGTACTGTCGGGGCGGACGCGAGATGTCGTGCAGCACACCGTCGATGCGGTACCGTACCCGCAGCCCCTCGGCCGTTGCCTCGAGATGAATGTCGCTCGCGCGAGCCCGCAGCGCCTCGAGGATCATCACGTTCACGAGCTTGATCACCGGCGCCTGGTTGGCGAGCGTGCGCAAGTCGGCGATCGTCTCTTCCTCTTCAGTGAGAAGAACCAGATCGCTGCCGCGCAGGTCCGTCGCTTGCGCCTCGGAAGTCGACTCGGACTGCGCGGAGAGGATCGCTGCATGGATTTCGGCGGCAGGCGCGGCCACGATCTTCACACGTCTGCCATACACCCAGCACAGCTCGTCAATGACCATCGGGTCGGGTCGCTCTTCCGCCGCCACCAGCAGCTCACCAGTCTCGCTCACACCAACGGGGAGCAGGCAGTGCTCCACGAAGTATTTGGGTGAAAGGCGCCGCGCGAGCGGTCCCGCTGCCGCGGCCCGGAGGTCCGCCCCGGAGCGAGGCGGCGCGGCGATCGCGTCCAACGCCGGGGTCGCCTCTGGTGCGGGGCGGTGGGTCGGGAGCGGCTCTGCGCGTGTTTGCTTGTTCACGGAGCTCACGGCTTTCGCGGAGGCACTGGTGCCAGCAGGCTGTCGAGCCGTTGTCTCGTGCCCTGTAGCTGGTCGCGCTCGCGCTGCAGCAGCGAGTCCGCCTGTTCGTCCGTAAACACGACGGAGGGCGTCAGGAAAATTGCAATCTCAGTGCGCTCGCGCGAGACGCTGCGGTTCTTGAACAGCAACCCGAGCAGCGGGATGTCCTTGAGCAAGGGGACGCCGCTCTCAACGGTTTGCTGCATCTCGCCGATCAGCCCACCGATCACCACCGTGTGCCCCGTCTTCACGATCGCGCTCGTTTCCGCTTCGCGCGTGGTGATGATCGGTGCATTCTGCGCCGCCGCCACCGTTTGTTGCGACAGCGCGCTGACTTCCTGGAGCAACCGGAAGGTCACATAGCCATCATTATTCACGGTCGGGAGTACTGTGAGTTGCGTGCCGACGTTGCGGAACTGCACGACGCTGTTCAGCTGCGCCGTCAAGCCGGCGAACGTCGACGAAACAAACGGCACCTCGCTACCGACCAGAATGCGCGCCTCCTCGTTATTGAGGGCGAGGACCCGCGGGGTGGATAGCACGCGCACGTTCGTCCGCGTCGCAAGCGCATGGAGGATCGCGCGCACGTCGATCGTGCCGAGGGAGATCAGCCGGACGCCGAGACCCTGCAGGCCCGCGAGGAGCGAATCGCTGAACCGCTGCGGGCCGACCCCGACCGTGACCCCACGCGTGCTGTCGCCCGCGATGCCCTTCTGCGTGAAGAGCTGCCAATTGATGCCGTATTCGCTGGCGCGATCGA
>VBID01000084.1 GCA_005880615.1 Chloroflexota bacterium | reverse complement strand
CCGCAAGCGCTTGGCTTCCTGGTCGGCCAGGTGATGAAGCTGTCGAAGGGTCGCGCCAACCCCGAGCGGGTGAACGCCCTGCTGCGAGAAAGACTGGGCCCGGGTCCACCGAACGGATGATGCAGATTGGGATGCGGGGCGTGCCGAGCCGAAGGCGGCGACGAGCACGCGAGCGCGCACATCTGTCGATCTGTAAGCGAGCGCGCGCAGGAGCCAACGCCCGGATCGGCCGCATCCGCGCCCAAGATGCGAGTCCGTCTTGGTGGATTCGGGCCAAGTAAGTGCTTGAGGTCAAGGTCGGGGAGCTCGCCCATGGTGGGGCCGCCGTCACGCGGGTCGACGGCCGCGTCGTCTTCGTCTATGGGGCGCTCCCCGGCGAGACCGTCCGGGCCGAAGTTACGCAGCGCCGAAAGGACTTCTGGCGGGCCGAAGTGCGGGCCATCCTCGATCCCTCGCCCTTGCGAGTGGAACCGCCCTGCCCGTTCGTCGGCCAGGGTTGTGGTGGCTGCCAGTTGCAGCACCTCGCCTACCTGGAACAGCTCGAGCAGAAGCGGCTGGTGCTGACCGAGCAGCTCCGGCGGTCGCGCCTGAGCTGGCCGGGGGAGCGGATCGAGGTCCTGGCCATGGACGATCCCTGGCGGTATCGCATCCGTGGCGAGTTCCATGTCCTGCACCATGCTGGTTCGGCCCGGCTCGGCTTTTACCGCAAGCGCACCTACCAGACACTCCCCATCGACGATTGCCTGATCCATGCCGAGCCGATCGTCCGGGCGCTCCCGGCGTTCGAGCGGGCAGCCGCCGACCCCAACGCGTCCCGGGTGCAGGCGCTCCAGCTGACCTGGGCACCGGGCTCGAACGATCTTCTGTGGTCGCCCTACCCGCCGGGCACGGCAGACCCTGGCTTCGCCGCTCGGGCGGCGCCCCTGGCTCCGGACCTGAACCTGAACGACGACTCGATTGGCATGCAGGATGACGGGCGGCAGTTTCGGGTTCGCCCCGAGGTCTTCGTCCAGGTCAACGCCCGGCAACGAGTGGTCCTCTACCAGCGAGCGCTGGACCTGCTCCAGCTGGAGGGCTCCGAGCGCGTCGTGGACGCCTACGCCGGGATCGGCATGCTGAGCGCCCGCCTGGGAGCGCGCAGCCGCGAGGTGATCTGCCTGGAGGAGAGCCCATTCGCCGTCCGCCTGGGTGAGCTGAACATGCGGCTCAACGAGTGCGGCACCGTCCGCTACCGGCGCGGCAAGGTCGAGGAGACGCTGCCCGCCGTTCCGCCGCCGATCGATGCGCTGGTTCTGGATCCTCCGCGGGCCGGCTGCGCGGAGGCAGCCGTTCGGGTCATCCGGGAGAGTGGGGCGAAGCGGATCGTCTATATCTCCTGCGAGCCGTCCACGCTCGCCCGCGATCTCGCACGTCTGTGCGACCGTGGACGGTATACCCTGAGGGCGGTGGCTCTCGTCGACATGTTCCCCCAGACCTATCACATCGAATCGGTGGTCGGTCTCGAGTTGAACGGCAGCGCATGAGTTTCGTTCACCTTCACACCCATTCCGAATACAGCCTGCTGGACGGCGCCAGCCGGATCCAGGACATGATCCGGGTCGCGGTCGAGACGGGGATGCCGGCGCTGGCGCTGACCGACCACGGGGTCCTCTACGGCGCGGTGGAGTTCTACCTGCAGGCGAAGGCCAACGGCATCAATCCCATCATCGGGCAGGAGATGTATGTGGCCGCCCGGTCGCACCTGCTCAAAGAAGGCCGGCTGGATCGCGATCCGTACCACCTCATCCTGCTGGTGAAGGATGTGACCGGGTATCGCAACCTGATCGAGCTCTCCAGCCGCGCCCACCTGGACGGCTACTACTACAAGCCGCGGGTGGACAAGGAGCTCCTGGCGCAGCATCACGAGGGCCTCATCGCCCTCTCCGGATGCCTCGGCGGCGAGGTCGCCTCCCGGCTGCTCGACGCGGACATGGCCGCTGCCGAGACGGCCGCTCGCGAATACCAGGCGATCTTCGGCGACGACTACTTCCTCGAGGTTCAGGAACACGGGCTCCCGGAGCAGGCGCACGTCAACGAGGAACTGCGGAAGCTGTCGGAGCGCACCGGGATCCCGCTGGTGGTGACCAACGACTCGCACTACACGCGGCGGGATGACGCGGAGGCGCACGACATCCTGCTGTGCCTGCAGACGGGCACCATCGTCTCCGACCCGAAGCGGATGCGCTTCCAGGGCGACCAGTTCTACCTCAAGACCCCGGCCGAGATGGAGGAGCAGTTCCCTGACTGGCCGGAGGCGCGCGAGAACACGCTCCGCATCGCCGAGCGCTGCCACCTCGAGCTGGAGACCCGGCCGCTGCTGCCGACCTTCGACGTCCCGAAGGGCGAGACCGCCGAGACCTACCTGCGCACGCTGGTGGAGCGGGGACTCCGGCAGCGGTACCCGGACATGCCGCCGGCGGTCCGGGAGCGATTCGAGGAGGAATTCAGCGTCATCACCGACATGGGGTACGCGCCCTACTTCCTGATCGTCGGCGATTTCGTCGAGTACGCGCGCACCCATGGCGTGGCCGTCGGCCCGGGCCGCGGCTCAGCCGCTGGCAGCATCGTGTCCTATGCGCTGGGGATCACCACGCTCGATCCGCTGGCCCACGGTCTCATCTTCGAGCGCTTCCTTAACCGCGAGCGCATCTCCATGCCTGATATCGACATCGATTTCGACGATCGCAACCGGGACCGGGTGATCGAGTACGTGGCCGACCGGTACGGCCAGGATCACGTGGCCCAGATCATCACGTTCGGCACCATGAAGGCTCGGGCGGTGATCCGGGACGTCGGCCGCGCGCTGAACATCCCCCTGCGCGACGTCGACCGCCTGGCCAAGTTCGTGCCCCCCACCCTGGGGATGACCATCGAGAAGGCCATCCAGATGGTGCCCGAGTTGCGCGAAGCGGAACAGGATCCCGCCTTCGCGAAGCTGCTGGTCAATGCCCGGAAGCTGGAGGGGCTGGCGCGCCATGCCTCCACCCACGCGGCCGGCATCGTGATTGCGCCCCAACCGCTGCACCATTTCGTGCCGCTGCAGGCCAGCATCACGCGGGGCGAACGCAACGGCCAGGACAAGCGCGCGGTGATGACCCAGTACGAGATGAACGCCGTCCAGAAGATCGGGCTGCTGAAGATCGACTTCCTCGGCCTGCGCAACCTCTCGATCATCGAGGACACGCTGCGCAACCTGGCGCAGACGCGCGGCCTGCAGCTGGACCTGGCGTCGATTCCGTGGGACGATCCCAAGACTTTTGCCCTCCTCCAGGCGGCCGACACCAACGGCGTGTTCCAGCTCGAGTCGCCAGGCCTGCGGCGGCTCCTCACCGACCTGCGTCCCAGCTCCTTCGCGGACATCAGCGCTGCCATCGCCCTGTTCCGGCCCGGACCGCTGGAGGGCGGCCTGGTGGCCCAGTACATCGGCTGCAAGAACGGCGAGCGCGAGATCGTCTACCCGCTCCCGGAGCTGGAGCCAATCCTCAAAGAGACGTATGGGGTCATCGTGTACCAGGAGCAGGTGATGCAGATCGCCTCCCAGCTGGGCGGCTTCACCCTGGGCGAAGCCGACGTGTTGCGGCAGGCGATGGGCAAGAAAAAGAAGGACGAAATGGCGAAGATGCGGGCCAAGTTCACCGCCGGCGCGATGGCGCGCAACGTGAGCGAGGCCAAGGCGACCGAGATCTTCGATCTGATGGCCTTCTTCGCCGGGTACGGGTTCAACAAGTCGCACACGGCGGCCTACGCCGTGATCAGCTACCAGACCGCGTATCTCAAAGCCAACTACCCCCTGGAGTACCTGGCCGCCCTGCTCAACAACGAGGCGGGCAACTATGACCGGGTGGCCGCGGCGGTGCTCGACTGCCACGCGCGGGACATCGAGGTCCTGCCGCCGGATATCAATACGTCGGAGGCTGGCTTCTCGGTCCACGACGGCAAGATCAGCTACGGGTTGGCGGTGATCAAGAACGTGGGCGGCAAGCCCGTGGAGCTGCTGCTGGTCGAACGCGCCGCCCACGGGCCGTTCCGGTCCCTGCTCGACCTCTGCCTGCGGGTCGATCCGCGCGAGCTGAACAAGCGGGTGCTGGAGAGCCTGATCCGCTCGGGCGCCACCGACAGCCTCGGGGTGCGTGCCCAGCTACTGGCCAGCATCGACCGGGTCACGGATCGCGCCAACCAGATCATCAGGGAGCGGGAAAGCGGCCAGACGTCGCTGTTCGGGATGCTGCCGGAGTCCGATGAGCTCGACGATCCAGCGGCCGGCCTGATCGAAAACGTGCCGCCCATGCCGCAGGAGGACCGGCTGCGATCCGAGAAGGAACTCCTCGGGCTGTACCTGTCAGATCACCCGCTGAAGCGGATCGAGCACGAGCTGGTCAGCCGCGTCGATACCTACGCGAACCAGGTCACCCCCGAGATGGAGGACCTCGAGGTCCGCCTGGGCGGCCTGATCAAGGCCGTCCGGCCGGTGGTGACTAAGACCGGCCGCCCGATGGCCTTCGTCCTGCTCGAGGACCTGACCGGAGCCGTCGAAGTCATCGTCTTCTCGCGACTGTACGAAGAACGCCGCCAGCTGCTGGAGGCCGACGGCATCGTGATCGTGCGCGGGAAGGTCGACGCCCGGACGACCAACGCCGACGACGAGGAACGGTCCGAATCCGCAAAGATCATCGCCGACGAGATCATCGCCTTCGATGCGCCCGAGCCGGATGCCTGGGTACGCAACCAGCTGGTCCATCTCGATCTCCCGGCCGAGGCCTCCGCCGACCAGCTGGCGCGATTGCAAGAGATCCTGGGAGCGGCCCCCGGTCCTGACCGGGTGCTGATGCACCTGCCGCGCGACGACGGCCTGGTGGAGATGGAACTGGGCGATCGCTTCCGGGTGCATGGGACGGGCCCGGAGGGGAGCCGCGTCCAGCGGGAGATCGACGCGCTATTCGGCCGGCCGGTCTGGCGGTTGGAGGTCATCCGCAAGAAGGCACCGGAGCGCGCCCCCAACGGTCGCTCCGCACGTAGCCTGGCCGCGTCGTCGACGGCTGCCCGCTAACGGACCTGATCTCCGCCCACTCAAGAGCCGCATGCCGTTAACGCAAAGGGCGTTTTACTCGTGTGTGGCTTCGGGCTGGTGGGTTGGCGCCGGTCCTGCTCTCGGTCCTGATCGCCGGTTGCGGCATCGGCGCCCCCCCACCGGCGGTAGTGAGCGGCCACGTAGTTAAATACGTTTGCTCGGGGGCCCACAATCCCTGTCCCTTGGCGCCGGTGCGAGGCATCGACGTGAGCTTTAAGGCGGTCCGCTCAGGGTCTCTCCAGACGGCGAGGACGGACGACACGGGCGCGTACACGATAAAACTCGTGCCTGGCGCCTACCAAGTGGACGTTCCGACTGCTCCCAGCGTTACGCAGGGTGGCGTTGACCATCCCATTCGAATCCTGGACGGCCCCGAGCAATTGGTTTTAACCGCGGGCGAAAATGTGACTGCCGATCTGCGGATCGCTTGTGCTTGTGGCTGAAGCCGGAACAGTTGGGGTCGTCAAGCGGTGCAGGCCCCATCGTGCGAAAGGTCCACTTTGGCGACTGCCCCACTGCTGGTCATCCAAAGTTCTGAAGAGTCTTTGACATACAGCTGTCACTAGCGTGGTTCACGATGGGATCATGGCGGCACCGAGTCCGCTTGCGCGGATCAAACAAGGCCTCGACGATCTCCCTGGCTGGCTCGCCACGCTTTGTGACGCCGAGCTAGGTAAGGCCTTGATCGAAACGCGGGAGGTCATCGACCGCGGCGAGGCGGTGTTCGCCAGCGGCGTCCGGCGGTTCGAGAAGTCGGGCCAGTACCGAGCCGATGGCGCCCTATCCGTCATTGCCTGGTTGCGATCGAACTGCAAGCTCTCCGGCGGAGCCGCGGCAGAGCGGGTGGAGGTCGCCCGTGCCCTGGATCAGCTACCTAAGACTGAAGAAGCCTTCGCTCGCGGTGACGTTAGCTACCAGCACGTGGCGGTCATGGCCCGCACTGCCGATCACGTGGGGACGGCAGCCGTCCGAAAGGTCGAGGCCAGCCTGCTGCAGGCGGCGGAGACGATGGACCCGGGCCAGTTGACCGGGGTGGCCAAGAACTTCGAGCATCGGATAGATGCCGCGGCGGCGCTGGCGGAAGCCAACCGTGCCCACGAGCGGCGCTACCTGCACGTCAGCGAACCGATGGACGGGCTGGTTCGCCTGGATGGGCTGCTGGATACCGAAGGCGGGGCCATCCTGCGCACCGCCCTGAATGCCGGCATGCTGCCCGGCAAAGACGACGACCGCACTCCCGGCCAGCGGCGCGCCGACGCCCTGGTCGACCTCTGCCGACGCAAGACCGGCGGGTCAGCCACCGGCGCTGGGCCGCGGCCCCACCTGGTCATCCGGGCCAGCCTGGAGACGCTGCTGGGGACGCCCGGCGCCTCGGCGGGCGAACTGGAGGCTGGCGGATCGGTGCCGGCGGAGACCGTCCGCCGCTTGGCCTGCGACGCGGCGCTCACCCGCATCACTGGCCGGGGCGAGCTGGAAGCCGAAATCAGCCACGCCTCCCGCAGCATCCCTCCTTCCACCCGGCGGGCGGTTGAGGCGCGCGATCGGCGCTGTGTGGCCGGCAGCTGCGATCGCCCACCCCAATGGACCGACGTCCATCATCTTCAGCACTGGACCCAAGGGGGCCCAACCACCCTGCCCAATCTGGTCTTGCTTTGCCGGCGGCACCACCGGATGGTCCATGAGGAGGGCTGGGGTCTCAGGCGCGGGGAGCATGGCCGCTGGGGACTCGTGCCGCCAATACAGCTGATCTCCGCACACGCCCGGTCCGCCTGAGTCTCAGTTCTCAACGGCCACCGCCGGGCGACCGGTCAGATGCGTTGGCTACCCAGCCAGCTCACGCCATAGTAGGCGACGAGCAGGACAACGATGGCGGCCACCGGCGCCCAGTCGAAGGTGCCGACCCGACGCGGGAGCCATCGGCGAAAGGGCCGGGTGAAGATCTCGGAGCTCTGGACCACCATCTGGACGAACGGGTTCCAGGGGTCGAGCCGGAAGAACCCGAAGATCACCCGGATGACAAGCAAGATCAGGATCAGGACCAGCACGTACTGCACCACTTTGACCAGCGCCAGGACCACGTCGGCGGTCGAGACCAGGATTTGCAGAACGTACAGAAGGACGATCGCGATCGCGGGCGACAGGTCGAGCCCGCCCATGGGTGGGACCACCCGCCGGACCGGGTCGATGATCGGGTCCGTGACCCTGGCCAGCAGCCGGCCGGGGGTAGAGTACATGGTCCCCGGAAAGTAGGACATGATCACCCGGACCAGGATGGCGAGGATAAGAATGTTCGTGATAGCAATGAACAGCCCAAACAGGGGATCCGGCAGCAGGGCGGCCCGTAGCACGAGCGAATTCTACTGGGAAGGGACGCGAAACCCGGCTTA
>VBID01000083.1 GCA_005880615.1 Chloroflexota bacterium | reverse complement strand
CCGCCAGATGATGGCTCTGAACAACGCGATTGACGTAGACATTCGCGCCCCGGAGCAAAAGGAGAAGGATCCCGGCCTGCTGCGCCGCGGCGGTGCCGACGTCGATCGCGTTGTTCAGAGCCATCATCTGGCGGCCGCGGAAAATGCTCGTGTACAGGGCTTTTGGCAGAGCCACGAGCGTCGTCGCGCTCAGGATTCGGAGGGTCGTCGCCGCAGTACCCGCGTCGAGCGACTTCAGGTTGACCCAGTGGGTGACGAGAAGTGGCGCGGTCAACCAGATGAGTACGACCAGCACGACGCCGAGTCCCCAATAGAGCACCGTCGCCGTCCGGACCAGCGCGTTGACATAACCGCGGTCCTTGTCGAAGAAGCTCGATACCTCGCGCACGATCGTGGCCGAGATGCCGAGCTCGAGCGCGCTGGCGAGGACCGTCGTCAGCACCAGGTTGAAAAAGATGATTCCGAAGACGTCGTCGCCGAGCCGCCGGAAGATGAAGCGGACCGCAACCAGGCTCAGAACCAACACCAGGCCCTGGCCCGCGACGTTGTAGATGATGTTCCTGGTCAGGCGGGTCATCGCTGGTCAGCCATGACGCCTACTTGCGGCGCTTCGTCACCCTCTTGAGAAATCCGCCAGGACAGTACGTGACCTTGAGCCGGTTGTAGTACGGGTCGACCTCGAACTCGTCATTGCGGTCGAGGAACTCCTGCACCGCCTGCCAGGGGTTGTCCTTGTCCCACTCCGGCGAGCCGCCGGGGGCGTCGGTCAGCACCTGCATCACGCCGTCGAAGACGACCAGATAACTGTCGGGCGTCACCATCGGCGCGTACATCTCGAGCTCCTTGGCCACGTGGGCCGCGGAGTGGTTGGAGTCGAGGGCGACCAAGACCTTCTCGTCGGGCTGGATCATGTCGCGCAGCTGATCCGCGGTGGCGGGATCGACGGAGCTGCCCTCGACGAGCGTGAAGCGCCGGCTCAGCGGGTGGCTCTGGAGAGCCAGGCGGTTGTACTTGCGGATCTCGACGTCAACGCCGATCACGCGGCCTTTGCCGATGAGATCGAGGATCGACGCGTAGAGGACCAAGGCCCCGCCATGCGCAACCCCGCATTCGATGACGACGTCGGGCCTGACCTTCCAGATGAGCTCCTGCATCATCACGATGTCCTCTGGCGTCTGGATGATCGGAATCCCCAGCCAGGTCGGCTCGTAGCTGATCTTCTGCTGCCAGCCGGAACGTGTGAAGAGGTTGGAGAGGGCCGCGAATCCCTCTGGCGTATAGATGTCGAGCTCACGCGAGCCCTTTGATGAGGTGACCTTGATCTTTGGCTCGAGGCTGTTGTCGAAGAGTTCGGGAATCTGCCTCACGTGGCTCCTTTATGAATTTGATTGAGTGCTCGCGATGGTAACAGGGTGTCCAAAAGTCGCGAAAACGAGAGCCATTTGTTACAGTAGCTCGGCTGAGCTCGCCCTCCAGTCATATATCCATGCCACGACTCAGAAACCTAACGTTGGCCGCGATCCTCGTCGGTGTAGTCGTGTTGCCGGTCAACCAACCGGTTGCTCCGCATTTACGAGCTCCGAGCGCGGACCAATCCCATCCCCGGATCATGGCCGCAGCGGCGGCCCTTTCCGAAAGGTCCGCGCCCGTCGCGGCGACCACCACGCCTTCATCCGTGCGCGCGAGCGATATCGCGGCGAGCCGCATGGTGGCCGGCAAACCCGACCTTCAGCGGGAGGTGTTCGGGTTCGTCAACTCCATCAACCTCAACAACTGGACGACGTGGGACCTGAACCTGCTGAGCACCATCGCCTACTTCGGCATAGCCGTCAACAGCGGCGATGGCAACCTGGTTCAGTACGACACTGGCTGGGCCAACTTTCACTCCTCGACCATGAGCAGCATGGTCAGCGCGGCCCACTCGCATGGCGTGCGCGTCATCGTTTCGCTCGATCTGCACGACTTCGTCTACAACTCGGCCGGTGCGATTTGTCAGGGGCTGAACCCCACAAACGCTCAAAACACGATCAACCAGACCGTAGCGCTCGTCAACGGCGCCGGCATCGACGGCGTCAACATCGACTATGAAGGCACCCAGCAATACTGCTACACCGGTCCGAACACCCCCGGCGTAACCGATCGGGACTGGATGACCGCGTTCGCCAAGAACTTGAGGGCCGCGATGCCGAATCGGTACATCGCCATAGACACCTTCTCGGGCTCGGCCGAGGACAACCAGGAGTTCTTCGACATCACGGGTCTGGCGCCCTACGTGGATTCTTTCTTCGTGATGGCCTATGACATGGACTACGCGAACTCTTCGGAGATCCCGTTGGGCTGCGCCTCGTACTGCTCCAACCCGGTCTCGCCGCTGAACACGTACCGGTTCAACGTCACCAAGTCGGCCGCGCAGTACACGGCGCTGGTGCCGGCGAGCAAGGTGATCATGGGCCAGCCCCTGTACGGGCGATGGGGCTGTGTCGCCTCATCCAACATCGCGCACCAGGCGATCACGAACCCGCAGACGACGACCTACGCCTACGCATCGCAGCTCATCAACCAGCACGGCGTTACGCAGGCCGCAGGCCACCGCGACCCTGGTGACGGTGTCAGCGAGTGGGATACCTGGTGGGACTCCGACCTGAACTGCATCGGTTTGCAGTTCTGGGACGACGTCCAGTCGCTCGGCGCGAAGTTCGACGCCATCAACCGCTACAACCTGGGCGGCGTGGGGTTCTTCTCGCTCGATTACGCAGGCGGCGCGCCTGAGCTCTGGTCGAATATCAGCACCTACTTCTCCTGCCCGGTGACGATGAGCCTGGCGGCGTCGCAGACGAACACCCAGTTCAGCGTTCCGCTCAATGCCGGCAGCTGCGCAGTTGCGTACTTCGAGGTCCGCCAGTACGACACCACGCTCAACCAGGGCTGGCTGCCGCTCAACCCGATCACGGCAGCCAACGGCGCGGGCGCCGCGACCGCCAACGGATATGCGGGCCACAGCTACACGTTCATGGCGCGAGCCCATTCAGCGGCAGGCGTGGTCAGCTCGTGGACGTGGGGGACGACCTCGCTGGCATCGAACGCGACCAAGGTCCTTCCGTTCAACGGCCTGTACACGCTCGACGCCTACGGCGGAACGCACGCCGACAACAGCGGCCCGCTGGACAGCAGCGCCTACTGGGCCGGCTGGAGCATCGCCAAGGCCGCCGAAGCGCTTCCGGGCGCCACGGCTCCACAATCGGGCTTCATCCTGGATGGCTTCGGGGGCCTGCATCCGTTCGGAGCGCCGGGCCTGAGCGAAACAAGCAGCAGCGGGCATTACTGGCCGGGCGCCGACATCGCCCGCGATTTCGCGTTCCTGCCCGACGGCACCGGCGGCTTCGTCCTCGACGCGTACGGCGGGCTGCATCCTTTCCGCGTCAACGGCAGCACGGCGCCGTTGGCGGCGCAGGGCGCCCCCTACTGGCCGGGCAAGGACCTCGCCCGCAAGGTGGTGATCTTCTCTGACGGAACCGGCGGCTACGTCCTCGACGCATGGGGCGGTGTGCATCCATTCGGGATCAACGGCCCTTCGCCGGTGGCGCCGGCGACCATGGTGACGACCGGCTACTGGGCAGGCTGGGACATCGCTCGCGATCTGGTGCTGGTGCCAAGGAACAGCAACCACTCCGGCTACGTGCTCGATGGATTCGGAGGGCTGCATCCGTTCCATCCCAGCGCCGACGGCAGCACGATGCCCGCTTCGCTGACCACGGCTTACTGGGGCGGGCAGGACATCGCCCGCGGCGCCTGGCTCGTGCCGGGGTCGGCGACCGCCGGCTACACGCTCGACCTCTCGGGCGGCCTCCATCCGTTCGGAGCGGCGCCCGCCCTGACCCTTTACCCCTACTGGGCGGGCAAAGACCTGGCCAGGGAGATCTTCGGAGCCTGACCGACTTCGAGGACCGGCAGCGGGCCCACTACGACGAGATCGGTGACGAGTACGAAGCCCACTACTCCGACGAGTGGAGCAAGAAGTACCGGCAGCTGTTCTTCTATCAGCCCCTGATCAAGGGAGTCGAGCTCCGCGGCCGGAAGGTGCTGGACGCGTTGTGCGGCAGCGGCCAGACCGCGGAATTCTTGATGTCGCAGGGCGCCCAGGCGGTCGGGCTCGACATCTCGGAGAAGGTCATCGAACAATTCCGCGCCAAGCTGCCGGGTGCTGTTGGCGTGCAAGGATCGATCCTTCACACCGATTTCGAGGACGCCTCGTTCGACGCGGTCTTCGTCACCGGGGGCTTGCACCATGTGCACCCGCACGTGCCAGAGGCTGTCGACGAGATCTATCGGATCCTCAAGCCGGGCGGCTGGCTGTGCTTCTTCGAGCCGCACACCGGTTCGCTCGCCGACGCGGGTCGCAAGCTCTGGTATCGCTTCGACAAGCTGTTCGAGGAGAACGAAGCCGCCGTCGACGTCGACGGCCTGAAAGCGCGCAACCGGGAGCGCTTTGATTTCGTGACGACGCGATACTCGGGCGGGCTCGCATACCTTCTCGTCCTGAACTCGATGGTTTTCCGGGTGCCCCGGCCTTTGAAGGCCGCATACAGCCGGCCGCTGCTGTGGCTGGAGCCCAAGGTCCAGCGAATCCAGGGCAAGCGCACGTCCTGCTTCGTCGTCGCGCAGTGGCGTAAGAAAGGGGCCTGATCAGCCGCCGGAGCAGCGCGGTCCGTCGCGTTTGTATACGTTCAGATCGGCCACTGGGTCGGTGTTGATTCGTGAGAAGCCGACAGCCGTTGTGCTCGCGCCGATCACGTAGTCGAAAAGACAGGGTTGAGGCCTGAAGTCCTGGTTGGGAAACGTTCCCAGCCGCAGGTCGCCGGCGTAAATGCGCACGGTTCGGTCGGGTAGGAAGTACGCGACGGCAGCGACCTTGACCAGGGCCGGATAGTCGGCGTCAGGCGAGTCGACGAGCACACTTGCGCCGATGGGTATCTCACCGGCCAGCGTCGACAGGGCCACGTAGGAGCGCGGAAATGTCGGCTCGCTTGGATTGTCGAGCCACAGCCGCACCATATCCCGGCTGCCGAGGGCCGAGGCCAGCAGAACGAGTACCAGCGCTGCCACCCCCGCACCGCGTTCCACCCGGCGCAATGGCGGTCGCACGGATGAGTCGAGCCCTACAGCTCCGAAGGCCACGAATGCACTCGTCAGCGGCACCATGTACCCGATCGACTTGACGAAGCCGTAGGGGTATCGAGCGACGGCGCCTTCGTAAGCCACGAAAAGAAGACCCGCGCCTAGAATCGCGGCCTCCTGGGCATGTCGCTGGATGATCGCTCGGGCGTAGCCGAGGACAAGGAGGATCACGAGCAGGCCCGACGCCAGGATCAGCACCGGAAGAGTCAGCCGTTCCAGCCGCCCATATGGCTGCGGCAGCAGCTCCCAGACGTGAGCGAACGGCAAGGTGCCAAGCAGGTAGGGGAGAGGCGGAAACTTGGTGATGCCGCCGGCGGGCACCCGGACGGAGGCGGCGCCGTACCAGATCGACAGCCCGCCCTGGAACAGCAGCACGTAGATGGAGGCG
>VBID01000082.1 GCA_005880615.1 Chloroflexota bacterium | reverse complement strand
AGGACCGGCGCCTGCTGGAGCGCCAGCCGGCTGCCGTCGATCCGTACGAGGCCGACCCCTGGCGGGTGCTGCGCATCCAGGCCGAGTTTGTGGAGGGCTTTGACGCCCTTGCCCATGTGGGGCCGGCGGTGACCGTCTTTGGGTCGGCGCGGGTCAAACCGGACGACCCCATGTACGAGGCGGCCCGGCGGATTGCCGGCGGCTTGGCCCGCGCCGGCTTCGCCGTGATCACGGGGGGCGGGCCCGGAATCATGGAAGCCGCCAACCGGGGCGCCCGCGAGGGCGGGGGTCTGTCCGTCGGCTGCAACATCGAGCTGCCCTTCGAACAGGACATGAACGCCTACGTGGACCTGGGCATCGAGTTCCGCTATTTCTTCGTGCGCAAGATGATGTTCGTCAAGTACGCCGAGGCGTTCATCATCTTTCCCGGCGGGTTCGGCACCCTGGACGAACTGTTTGAGTCGCTCACCCTCATCCAGACCGGCAAGATCGTGCACTTCCCGGTGGTGCTGTTCGGCTCCACCTACTGGAAGGGCCTGCTGGACTGGATCCGTGACCCGGTCCTCAAGGAGGCGAAGATCTCGCCCGACGATCTCGACCTGATGATCGTCACCGACGACGTGGACGAAGCCGTCCAGGCGGCCCGGCTCTACTTCGAACGCAAGAGCCTGGGCACCCCGCCGAAGAAGCGGGCCCGACCCCGGAAGAGCGACGCCCAGTGACTCCGGCCGCGCTGGAGCTGTCGTTCCTGGAGGATGGGGCGCAGCCGGCCGAGCGCACGGCCGGAGAGCTGGCCAGCTTCATTGGCGCGGCACAGCAAACGCTCGAGATCGCAATCTACGACCTCAAGCTGGCCGGGGCGCCGGCGGACATGGTGCGCGACGCCATTCGCGGGGCGGCTGCCCGCGGCGTCGCTGTGCGGCTCATCTACAACGTCGACTTCGCCTACCCCATCCCGGTTCCGCCGCCGCCGGAGTGCGACTCCGCCTACATCGACAGCCTCGGGGTGCCGGCCCGCCCCATCTCCGGGGTGCCGTCGCTGATGCACCACAAGTACGTGCTCCGCGACGCCGCCACCCCAGACGGCGCAGTCTGGACGGGCTCCACCAACTGGACCAACGACTCCTGGACGCGGGAAGAGAACGTGATTCTGAGGCTCCCCTCGGCCGCCCTGGCGCTCGAGTACCGCCGCAATTTCGAGGAGCTCTGGAGTACCGGCCGGGTGGATACGTCCGGGCGCTACGACCTGGCGCCCCAGGACGTCCCGTACGCCGCAGGGAACGTGCGCGCGCGGGTCTGGTTCTCGCCCGGACGCGGCCGCCAGATCGCCCACGTCTTCGCGGACCGGATCGGACGCGCCCGGCAGCGCGTGCGGCTGTGCTCTCCGGTCATCACCGCCGGCCCGATCCTGGGCACCCTGGCAGAGCTCAACACCCGCCACCCGGTGGACGTGAAGGGGGTGTACGACCGGACGCAGATGGCGGAAGTGCTCAGCCAGTGGCGGGTCGATCCCCACGCCACCTGGAAGGTGCCGGTGTTCACGGCGATCGCGGCCCGGCTCCCCTTCGCCTCCAAGGTGACCACGCCGTATGCCCCGGGCAGTGTGCACGACTACATGCATGCCAAGATCACGGTGGTGGATGATGTGGTGCTGACCGGCAGCTACAACCTGTCGCATTCCGGGGAGGACAACGCCGAAAACGTGGTGGAGCTCAAGAATGCGGCGCTGGCCGACGTGTTTGCCCAGTTCATCGACCACCTTTTCGACCGGTATGGGCCGGCCCCGGCTGGGGGTCAGCCGCCAAAATAGGACTGATGGTCAGGCATCGCTGGGCGCTGCGGGCCGGGGTGGGAGTGGTCCTGGCGAGTGTGCTGCCGCCGCTCGCTGATGGCTCGACTTACCTGATGGCCGTGCACATGCTGGCCCACATGCTTCTTATCGTGGGGGCAGCTCCGCTGCTGGCCTACGGCTTGGTCGAGATGATCGACCGGCCGCCGCGGCGGCTGGCCCGTTGGCTGGGTCATCCCCTCCTCGGTCTGGCGGCGTTCAACGGCGTTCTCCTCTTCTGGCAGATGCCGAGGCCGGTGGCGGCCATGGCGCAGTATCCCGCGGTGCACCAGCTGGCCCATGTCTCCTTGCTGGTCTCCGCGATCTGCCTCTGGTACCCGGTCGTGCGGCCGCTGGGGGTACCCGGGTCGATCAGCCGGATCGGCCGCATCGGCTACCTGCTGCTGGCCGGAGTTCCGCCAACCATCCCGGGCATGATCCTTGTACTGGCCAGGCGTCCGCTCTACGCCGTCTACCCTGGGGCGTTCGGTCTGTCGGCGCTGGAGGACCAGCAGCTGGCCGGGCTGGTGCTGTTCGGCACGGCCAAGCTGGCGCTGGTGACGGGCACGCTGGTCGCCATCTGGCAGCTGCTCACGCCCCCAGCTGAGCCGCCTGACGATGGCGACGGTGGCGGCCGCCTCCCCGTCGACCCACCGGTAGCGCCCGCCTGGCTGAGCCGGCTGGATGAGCCGCTGCCGGCCGAACCTCCGGCGCGGGTGCGGGTGGCGGCCCCTACACCAGGGGCCAGGGATAGGCCCAGCGCGATGGGGGTTCCGGATAGCGGTCGAGCTGGGCCAGCTCTCGGGCGCGACGGGCCAGCGCGCGGATCTCCTCGCGGCTGAGGAGGGTCCCCAGCGATCTGGTCAACGGATCGGACATTCCCAGGCAGCCGGCCAACCGAGCCGCGTCCGCCTTGAGCCGCTCCGGGACCGCGTCGCCGGCGAAATCCCAGATGACGGTGCGCAGTTTGGGAAGGGGATGGAAGGTCAGCCCGTTGTCGACACCCCAGATGTGACCATCCGCGTCCAACAGGCAGTGCCCGCTCTTGCGGTCGGCGTTGTTGACGATCCAGTCAAAGGCCGCTATGACCCGAAAGTCCGCCTGGTGGGCGGGCATCATGGTGAAGTAGTGCTGCTGGAAGTCGGCGTCGACGAAGAGCTGGAGGGACCCCGCGCCCAGCTGGCCAGTGGTGCGATAGACGGTCGGTGGGACAATGCTCCAGCCGAGGGCCTCGCTGACCAGGTAGGCGGCCACCTCCCGCTTGCCCAGCGTCCCCTCCGGGAAATCGTCGAGCGGGGTCTCCCCCTGGGCCGGCTTGTAAACCGCCAGCGTCTCCTGGCCTTCGGGGCCGACCTCGGCCAGGTACGTGTAGTTCGAGCAGTCGGGCATCAGGCCCCGGATCCGAATCGGCCCCGTTTCTAAGGCCAGGAGGGCGGCCGCCTGATCCCGCATCAGGTGTGGTGACCGTTGGCCCGGGGACAGATTCCGCCGTCGTGGTCGACCGGGCCGCCGCAGATTGGACAGGGTGGCCGGCCGGCGGCCACCACGCCTAGCGCCTGGTGGACCAGCGCCCGCATCTGAGTCAGAGTGGCCCCGAAGC
This sequence comes from Chloroflexota bacterium, assembly GCA_005880615.1. GTDB lineage: Bacteria > Chloroflexota > Dormibacteria > CF-121 > CF-121 > CF-121. The sequence goes on along the minus strand of VBID01000082.1, from coordinate 2,320 downwards.
GGCCGACCGCCGGCTCCTGGCCCTCCTCCACCAGTTCCATCAAGGACACATCGAATCGCTTGTCACCTTCGTCATAGGCCAGCGTCATGGCGCCCACGGCCCAGGCGGCCACCAACGGCTCCTGCAAGGGTGGCGCCATCGACAATTCGATGGTTCTCGACTCCGGGATTAGCGCGAACAGCCGGTCGGCCAGCACCCGCAGCTGCTCCTTCTCCACCTTGAGGGTGACCACGCCTCCGGCGTGCGAAATCTGCAGGAAGAAAACCCGCTTGCCCGGCGGACCCAGCGCCCCGGCCGCCAGCCGATTCACCGAGTCGAACTCGAAGCTCTCCGAGGGCACGGCTCTATTGTCGCTGAGGCTTCCTTAGAATGAGATGTGTCCCGCTACATGAATCCGGGCTTCTGGCACCGGAATCTGACCACTTTCCAGAAGCTCGTGATCGCCAACAGCGCCATCATCATCGTGGGCGCCGTCGGCGGCCCGCTGATCACCCTCGAGGTCACCCGGGCGCTGCTGCCGGTGCTGTTGATCTTCCTGTTGGGGGGACTGATCACCATCCTGGTCGTCAACTTCCTCATCCTGCGGGTCGCCTTCCGTCCGCTGCGCGAGCTGGAGTCGACGATGGCCGCCGTGCAGCCGGGGGTGAACGAACCCCGGGCGCGTGCCGACTTCGCCGATCCCGACGTCCGCCGGCTGGCCAGCCTGTTCAACTCCATGCTGGATCGGCTGGAGGAAGAACGCTTGCAGGTGGCCGAGCGGGTGATGCAGGCGCAGGAGCGGGAGCGGCAGCGTGTGGCGCGGGAGTTGCACGATCAGACTGGACAGACCCTGACGCACGAGATCATCAGCCTGGATCTCCTCCTCGAACGGACCGCGGACTCGGAGGCTCGCCAGCAGATCGAAGCCGTCAAGCGGACCCTCGAACAAACCCTCGAGGAGGTCCATCGGATGGCTCAGGACCTCCGCCCGTCTGTGCTGGACGACCTGGGCCTGGTCCCGGCGCTGCGCACCCTCGCCCGGCAGGGGGCTGGGCCGGAGGTCCGCCTGCAGGTCGAGGGCTTGCATGGCCGGCTTCCTCTCCCCATCGAGACCGCTCTCTACCGGATTGCCCAGGAGGCGCTGATCAACGCTGTGAAATACGCGCGGGCGGCCCACATCGATATCCGGCTGGAGGCCCATGACGGCACTGGAGTCCGGCTCTCGGTGCGCGACGACGGGGTGGGGTTCGACCCGCGTCGGCTGCCGGCCACGGCCGAGCCCGGGCGGGCCGGCCTCGGGCTTTTCGGGATGCGCGAGCGGGCCACCCTGCTGCACGGCACGCTGGAGGTCCATTCGCAACCGGCGAAAGGGACGGAGATCATCGTTCAGCTCCCCCTCGAGGAGACCCATGCCGCCTGAGCCACGGCCCATCCGGGTCATGCTGGTGGAGGACCACAACCTGGTGCGGGCGGGCATCCGGGCGGTCATCCACGGCCAGAGTCAGATCCAGGTGATCGCCGAAGCCACCGAGGGCCGGGAGGCCATCCGCCTGGCCCGGCAGACCTGTCCGGATGTGGCCGTGGTGGACGTGGCCATGCCCGGCATGTCCGGCATCGAGGCGACTCGGGAGATCCGCCGGCTGTGCCCGCAGACGCAGGTGCTGATCCTCACGGCGCATGACAACGAGGAGTACTTCTTCCAGACGCTGAAGGCGGGCGCCGTCGGCTACGTCCTGAAGAAGGCAGCCGCCAGCGACTTGATCGCGGCCATCGAGGCCGCTAGCCGGGGGGAGCCATACCTCTACCCGTCGGTTGCCCGACTCTTGGTGTCGGACTACCTGCAGCGGGCGCCCGAGCGCGACAGTTTCGAGCCTCTCAGCGACCGTGAGCGCGAAGTGCTCCGCCTGGTAGCTGAAGGCCGCACCAACAAACAGATCGCGGACACCCTGTTTCTGAGCATTAAGACAGTGCAGACGCACCGGGACCACATCATGAAGAAGCTGCGCATGCACGACCGGACCGAGCTGGTGAAGTACGCGATCCGCAAGGGCTTGATCGAAGCCGACTGACCTGGGCCGTAAACGATGATTCTCTTTCCACTCCTGGCCCTGGTGGCCGTCATCGTGCTGGCTCTCTCCATGCTCGGCCCAAAGCGATACCAGCGTCTTCTGTCGATCGCGGCTTTCGTCGCCGTGGGTGCATTCTTGGGCCTCACGCCGCTCGAATTCGGAACGATAGGCCTGTCTCTCTGGGTGGCTATGTTGCTGGTTCTTCTGCTCAGCCCGAGTGGCCGACCGATTCGTCTGCAACGAGTTGGCAGCTATCTCCTCGGCGCTGGTGG
>VBID01000071.1 GCA_005880615.1 Chloroflexota bacterium | reverse complement strand
CTGGCCGAGCATGACGCGATCCTGTGCCCGACCATGGCGCAAGGGCCACCGCCGGCCGCCAAGGCCGACCGGCCCCCGCCCCCGCCCGATGATGGCCGCTTTCATACCTACGACATGACCGGGGTGTTCAACCTGGTCGCGCCCTGTCCGGCCCTGTCCGTCCCCTGCGGATGGGATCCGGACGGCCTGCCGATCGGACTGCAAATTCTCGGACGCCGCTGGCGGGAGGATACGGTGCTGCAGATTGGCCGGGCGGTCGAGGTGGCCATCCCACAGACACGCCGACCTCCACTGTAAGTGCGAGTCCCAACCCCCTCCCCTAGCCGTCCCCGAGGGGAGGGGACGACGAATCCGCGCGTTCGAGCGGTGGTCTTCGATGTCGGTGAGACGCTGGTCAACGAGACCCGCGCTTGGGCGGAATGGGCCGACTGGCTTGACGTTCCCCGGCTCACGCTGATGGCGGCGATCGGCGCCGTCATCGCCCGCGGCGAGCACCACCGCCGCGCGTTTGAAATGGTGCGGCCGGGCATCGACCTGGATGCGGAAATCGCGAAACGCCGCGCCGCGGGAAACCTGTATCACTTCGGTCGCGATGATCTGTACCCCGACGCCGTGCCCTGCCTCGAGGCGCTGCGGGCCGCCGGCTACCGGCTCGCGGTCGGCGGCAACCAACCGCTCGATGCCGAGCTGATCCTCCGGGACCTGGGGCTACCCTTCGACGTGGTCGCGACGTCGGCGAGCATGGGCATTGAAAAGCCGTCGCCGGAGTTCTTTCGCCAATTCGCCCGACTACTCGAGCTCCTACCCGGTGAGATCGCCTACGTGGGCGATCGCGTGGACAACGACGTGGGCCCTGCCAAGGCTGCCGGCATGGTGGCGGTCTTCTTGCGCCGCGGCCCCTGGGGCCTCATTCAGTCCTCGCGCGGCCAGCCAACCGGCGCGGCAATTGAGATCGACTCCCTCCTCGAGCTGCCTGACCGCCTGGCGCGACGGTAGCTACTCCTGGCGGTTGAAGACGATCACCGCCCCCAGCAGCAGGAATGCACCGAGGACACCGACGAGCGCCATCTCAGAAGGAACAGTCATGACGTGGCCGAAGACCGTCACCCCCAGGCCGTGGGCGCTCCCGAGGAAGATCTGCCGGATGGCGTCAACCCCATAGGTCAATGGGTTGACCTTCGAAATGATCTCCATCCAGGCCGGCACGTTATTGACCGGGAAGAAAACACCGGCCAGGAAGATGAGGGGGAAGATCAGGATCTGGACAAACAACTGGAAGCCCTGTTGCGACTGCATGAACGAGGCGATCAGCACGCCCAGACTCGACAAGCCCAAGGACAGGATGATCACCACCGGAATCAACGACAGGACCAGCGTCGGCGTCAGCTTCACACCGAGGATGGGCGCCAGCACCAGCATGACCAGCGCCTGGATGAGCGCCACCAGGCTGCCACCGGCCGCCTTCCCCAGCACGATCCCGGTTCGGCCGATGGGCGCGACCAGGATCTCCTTGAGGAATCCGAACTCGCGGTCGGCCACCACCGACATACCGGCGAACAGCGAGCTGGTCAGGACCGTCATGGCGATGATCCCCGGGTACATGAACTGGATATAGTTCACGCCCTGGGCCAGCGCGCCGATCGTCCTGGTAAAGCCGGCGCCGAAGATGATCAGGAAGAGGAGGGGCATGGCGAAGCTCGACAAGAAGCGGGCGCGGTCCCCCACGAAGCGGAGGATTTCGCGGTAGGCCACCACCCAGACGCCGCGCCAGATTTCGGTCATCGCTGCCACCGCTGCATGTGCTGCCGCATCAGGTCCTTGGCGTCCAGCTCCGAGTCTCGGATCTCGTGACCGGTCAGGCTCAAGAAGACATCCTCCAGCGTTGGCCGGCGCAGGCCCACCGACAACAGGCGTTGCGGAAACTCGCGCACGAAGTCCGGCAGGAAGGTCTCGCCCGAAGTCACGTGGAACCTGACCTGGCCGTCCTGGATCTGCGGTTCGACGTGATACTGCTCGCGTACGAACTGGGCCGCGGCCTGGGCATCTGCCGTGGAGAAGGTGACCAGGTCGCCGCCCACCGCATTCTTCAGCCCATCGGGGGTATCCATGGCCACAATCCGGCCGTGATCAATCACCGCGATCCGCCCGCAGTTCTCGGCTTCGTCCATGTAGTGGGTGGTCAGGAAGATGGTCAGGTTCTCACGCTGGCGCAGGTCATGAAGGTAATCCCAGATGTGTTTGCGGGTCTGGGGATCCAGGCCGAGCGTCGGCTCATCGAGGAACAGCACCCGCGGCAGATGCAAGAGGCCGCGGGCGATTTCGAGGCGGCGTTTCATGCCCCCGGAAAACGTGCGCACCTTGTGCTGGCGGCGGTCGTAGAGCTCGACCATGGTCAGCAGGTCGTGGATGCGCTGCTCACGCAGGGCGGCCGGCACCCCGTACGCGTAGCCGTGGAACCGCAGGTTCTGCTCAGCGGAGAGTTGCTCGTCGAGGGTCGATTGCTGGAAGACCAGCCCGATGGACCGCCGGACATCGCTCCGCTGGCGGACGATGTCAAACCCGTTGACCCGCGCGCTGCCGCCGCCCGGACGGAGCAGCGTGCAGAGCATGTTGATGGTGGTGGTCTTGCCCGCGCCGTTGGGGCCAAGGAAGCCGAAGATCTCACCCTCCTCGATGGCGAAGGAGATTTCCTTGACCGCCTCAATCTTGCCGAAGCGGCGAGAGAGGTTCTCGACGTCGATTGCCTTCACGCTAACAAACCACTTTATCGACCGAGGGGGAGGGCAGGCTGCAAGTGAAGGGAGGGAGTAAGGATCAACGGCGCTGGCGGAGGACTTCGTAGAGCAGGATCGAGCCGGCCACGGCGGCGTTGAGCGAGCCGACCCGGCCGGACATGGGGATGCGAACCATGGCATCGCTCTTCTTGCGGAGGAGCTGGTGGATGCCCTCACCCTCGGACCCGACAATCAGCACCAGCGGCCGCCGGTAGTCGAAGGCCGTGTAGTCCGTCGTCGCGTCGCCGGCCAGACCCACCAGCCAGAAACCCTTCCCCTTCAGTGTGTCGGCAGCCTGGGCCAGGTTGGCCACCCGCGCGTAGCGAAGATGCTCGGCCGCGCCGGCGGAGGCCTTCACCACCGACGGCGTCACCTCCGGGGACCGATTGTGGGAGGTGATAATGCCGGCGACGCCAGTCGCTTCAGCCGTTCGACTGATGGTGCCCAGGTTTTGCGGATCCTGGACACTGTCGAGCATTAACAGGATGGGGTTCGGCGATTCCGCCAGCGCCGCGTCCATTAGTTGATCGAGCTCCCAGTACTGACGCTTGGTGACGTACGCCACGACGCCCTGGTGGGCCTCCGTATGCGCAATGTCGTCGAGCTGTTCTCGCTCGACCTCTTCTACGGGCACCTTGGTGGTCCGGGCCAGCTCGCGCAGGGTCCGTAGCCGCGGTTCGTCACGCAAGCCGCGGGCGAGGACCAGGCGTCGGACGGTCCGGCCCGCGCGGAACGCTTCCAGGACGGGGTTACGGCCGTAGATCAGGTTGGGTGGGTTGTTCGGGATCGAGACCCCCTCCCCGACCCTCCCCGCGAGGGGAAGGGAGATCCTGCGTGCGGAAAAATCACGTAATTCGCTTCCAGCGGGTGCCGTCTTTGGTGTCGTCGAGCTGGATGCCGCGCTGGCGCAGGAGCTCGCGGATCTCGTCCGAGCGGGCGAAGTCGCCGGCGGCCCGAGCGGCTCGGCGTTCCTCGATCAGGCGGATGACCTCGGCATCGTCGAGCGCTCCGGGGAAGTCGATGACGTCCAGGATTTGGTCGGCGTAGCGCAGCATCGCCATCGCGCTGGCGCGCTCGGCCGGAGGAACGCCTCCCGTCTCGAGCCGCGTATTGAACGTCCGAATCCAGGTAAACAGCTCGCCCACGGCTTCCTCGATGTTCAGGTTGTCCGCGAGTGCGTCGTCCCAGCGCTGGCGAATGTCGGCCGGAGGGTCCGCGGGGTCGGCGGGCGCCTGGAGGCGAACGGCGAACTCGTTCAGCCGGCGGACGGAGCTGTCTGCCCCCACCAGCATTTCCGACGAAAAGTGGAGCGGCTTGCGGTAATGGGCTCCGGTGAGCAGGGCATATCGAATCGCACGCGGCGCGACGCCTTCCGCCAGCAGGTCGCGCACGGTGGCGAAGTTCTTGAGCCGCTTCGACATCTTCTCGCCGGTGGCATCGGTCAGATGGGCAGCGTGCAGCCAGTAGCGGACAAAGGGTTTGCCCGTGGCCGCCTCGCTCTGGGCGATCTCGTCCTCGTGGTGGGGAAAGATGAGATCCACGCCGCCGGTATGGATGTCGAACGTCTCCCCCAGGTAGCGCATGCTCATCGCGGAGCACTCGATGTGCCATCCAGGGCGGCCCGCCCCCAGCGGGGTGTCCCAGAAGTGCTCGCCGGGCTTGCGCGCCTTCCACAGGGCGAAGTCCCGCGGGTCGTCCTTGCCGTACTCGTCGACATCGACCCGTGCCCCCGTTTTCAGCTTCGTTGGGTCGAGCCGAGCCAGCGCGCCGTATTTCGGGAACGTCGCGATGCGGAAATAGTGCGATCCCTCGACCTCGTAGGTGTGGCCTCCCGCCGCCAGCCGCTGGATCAAGGCCACCATCTCCGTGATGTGCCCGGTGGCTCGCGGGTAGACACCTGCCGGCCGGACCCGCAGCGTGGCCAGGTCCTCGAAGAAGGCCTCGATGTACTCGGCCGTGTAGACGTCAATGTCGACCCCCTGCTCCTGTGATTTGCGGATGATCCGGTCCTCGACGTCCGTCAGGTTGCGAACATGGGTGACTTTGTAGCCCTGGGTTTCCAAAAGGCGATGGAGGAGGTCCTCGAAGAGGATGGTCCGAAAGTTGCCGATGTGGGAGTAGTCGTGCACCGTCGGGCCGCACGTGTACATGCGTACGTGGCCCGGTTCCAGGGGGGTGAATTCCTCGACCCGCCCCGAGGCCGTGTTGTGCAGCCGCAGGGCGGTCATCCGATCGGCGCCAGGAGCGCCACCGCCTGGGCGGCCATGCCCTCGCCCCGCCCCAGCGCCCCCAGGTGGTCCGTGGTCTTACCCTTGACGCTGACCGCCGCCACGTCCAGGCCCAGGGTGCCGGCCAGCGACGCCCGGATCTTTTCGCGATACGGGGCCAGGCGGGGCGCCTGGGCCAGGAGAGTCACGTCCACGTTCTCGACCTTCCAGCCCGCCTCCCGGCAGCGGCGGACCGTGTCAGCCAGTAAATCCAGGCTCCGGGCATCGCGGAAGGCCGGGTCGCTGTCGGGGAACAGCGTGCCAATGTCGCCGAGCCCCGCCGCCCCCAGCAGGGCATCGATCAGCGCATGGCAGATGACGTCGGCGTCGCTATGCCCGACCAGGCCCAGGTCAGAGGGAAGCTCGACGCCCCCCAGGGTCAGCCGGCGTCCAACCTCCAGGTGATGGACGTCGAAGCCGAGACCTACGCGCACACCGGATCGGCGGCGAGGGCTTCCACCATCCGCGCGTCGTCCGGGGTTGAGATCTTGAGGTTGCGATACGACCCGGGGAAGATCTTGACCGGACGCCCGAGCTTCTCGATCAGCTCGGCGTCGTCTTCGACGACGATCCGCTCGCGCACCGCCTTCTCGTGGGCTTCGAGGATCCAGTCGTAACGGAATACCTGGGGCGTCTGGACCTGCACCAGGTTGGAGCGCTCGATGGTGTTCTCCACGAAGCCCTGGCCATTGACGTGCTTGTAGGTGTGGTTGACCGGCACGCAGGCCGTGGCGGCTCCATGCTCGCGGGCCGTCTCCAGGCCGTCGTGGATCAGCCGGTCGGTGACCAGTGGCCGGGCCCCGTCGTGCACCAGCACATAGTCCGGCGGGCTCTGCTGCAGGGATTCCAGGCCCAGCCGCACCGACTCCTGGCGAGTCTGGCCACCCAGGATGACCTCGAGCGGCTTCTGCCAGGTCATTTTCTCCAGCTCATCGGTCACCGCCAGCAGGTTGCGCTGGGACACGATTACCGTGATGCCCGTGATCTCGTCGCAGCGATCGAAGGCCTGGAGCGTGAGGCCGATCGCCGACCGACCGTTGACCGAGAGCAGAACATTCGCGCTGGATTCACCGTTGCGGAGCCCGGCCCCGGCCGCCGGGATGAGGGCCTGTACCGTCATCGTCCACTCCTTCCGTTAGCGCAAATCCGCAGCTTGCCGCCGATTGCGATTCAGTATAAGCCGGGATCTCTGTCCATCAGGCGGTTCCGAGACCCCCTCCCCGACCCTCCTTTGGTTCAAGGAGTGAACGCAACACCCTAGGCCCCAGGAGGGTGTTTCATGCGCAGTTATATACCGGGACGACGGGAGCTGCAGCGGCAGTTCTGGTTGTTGGTGCGGGCCGGCCTGGCCAAGAAGCGGGCCGCGGTGGCGCTGGGCCTCAACGAGGACACGGGGAGGGACTGGTTCCGTCAGGCTGGCGGAG